>NZ_FNCE01000002.1:0-300000 GCF_900100655.1 Limimonas halophila | reverse complement strand
GCCATCGGCGCGTCGATCGAGCGATCGACGTGGCTTTCCGCTGCCAGGTTGATGACGATATCGGGGGGATGCCGCCGGAAAATCTCGCGCATCCGCTCCGCGTCCGCGATGTCGCCACGCGCGAACACATACCTGGGCGATGCGGTAACCGCTTCCACGGCGTCCGGGTTCGCGGCGTAGGTCAGCTTGTCGACGTTTACCACGGCGTGAGAAGTATCCGTGATGAGGTGCCTGACCAGCGCCGAACCGATGAACCCCATGCCGCCAGTTACCAGGATGCGCATATGCAAGCCCCTTTGACTTCGTGCGGAAGGAAGCACTCGCACCTCGTCATGGTCACGTGATCCGCCGAGTCCCGGTCCACGATTCCGGATTTCGTGGTACGCGATCACCGGCAAATCATCCATCGCCCTTGTGTGTTCGGTGAAAACAAAAAAAGCCTACCCTCTATGACGTATTCATGACCCGACCGAGACGGAAGTTCATTCCATTTTTACTGTTGCTTTAGTGTTCTTAAAGAAAGACGATGATTGCTGGGTTCAATAGGAAAAAATTTGCAATATGAGGCGCTTCAAAAGCGATCGCGTCTCGTTGTTACAGGGTGTCTGCCGAGGGTCGTTGTTTCAAAAATCCAAATCTCCGGAACATCTGATCAATCGATGCGACGGATTGGGCGGTGGAGTCAGCAAGGTGAACAGCATCTTTTCACCGGAAGGTGTGCGGGGCACAGCGAACCGTGACCCGCTCACCGCCTCGGGTGTCGTCAAACTGGCCATGGCTGCGATCGCTCACATGGTCCGCGACCATGACGGCGTGACGGTCGTTGTCGGTCGCGACACGCGACTGTCGGGCGGCATGCTCGAACAGGCACTGGCGGCCGGCTTCATGGCTGTCGGGGCGCGCGTGAAGCTGTTGGGGCCGGTGCCCTACGGCGCTGTTGCGCTGGAGACGCGTGTGTCCTGCGCCAGCCTTGGCGTGATGGTTTCGGGTGGCGACGAGATGTACTCCATCAACGGGCTTGCCTTCGTGAATGCGGAGGGGCGGCCCATCCGTGCTGCCGAACAGGCCGCGATCGAGGCCGGCTTGGCCGATGGCGATCACGAGATGGGCATTTCGTCTGCCGAGTTGGGCAGCATCGACGTCCATCCCGCGCCGACCGCCGCGTACGACGCGGCGCTTCGCGCCCTCCTGCCACCCGGGATCGGGCTGGACGGCATGCGCGTGGTCCTGGATGGAGCGCACGGCGCGGCCTGTGCCATTGCCCCGACCCTGCTGCGCAGCCTCGGCGCCGAGGTTGTCGAACTCGGCTGTCAGCCCAACGGCAGGAACATCAATCGCGGCGTTGGCGTGGAAGCCCCGTGGACCCTCCAGGATGCCGTAACCGCGCACCGGGCGGACGTAGGCGTGGCCATCGGTGGCGACGGACAGCGGGCGCTTGTGGTTGACGAAACGGGCGAGCTCGCCGAACCCGATGAACTGTTCGCCGTGATCGCAGCGTTCGCGCGTGATCACGGCCATTTGACCCGTCCGGCCGCCGTCGGTTGCGACAAGGCCAACATCGGCCTGGAGCGCTGGTTGCAAGCCAATGGCCTCGGGTTGATCCGCACTTCGGCGGAGCCACCCCACCTGCCGCATACGCTCTGGACGAGCGACTGCGGCCTGGCGGCCAGCACCTCGGGTCACTACATTCTGCGCGACCACGTTCCGGTCGCGGACGGGCTGATGGCCGCTCTGGTGGCGCTCGCCCGGCTGGCCGAAGCGCGGTGTCCGGCGAGCACCCTGCTCCACCCCTTCGAAATGGTGCCCCAACACGAGGTTTACGTTCCGGCGGACCCCGCCGTGCTGGAACTGGACGCGACGCGTGGCGTAATTGCCCGTGTCCGCGCGGCACTGGGAGCCAGCGGCCGGCTGCTCGTCGCCCCCGCCTTGGCCAACAGTCACGTGCGCGTCGTCATTGAGGCCGACGACGGGGGCCGCGTGGATGCGCTGATCTCACAGCTTGTGGCGGGCCTGCGCAGCGCGATGGGCCGGGACAGGGCCAAGCCGCCGAACCCGGCGTTGCGGTGAGCACGCCTCAGCTGACGACGCTGCGAACCTGGGGGTGAAGGTCCAAATCCGCGAGCGTACGGCGCACCTCGTCGAGGTAGAGCGGGTTCATGACCAGCACAACGTCCGGATCGAGGCGTTGAAGCTGGTCCGGCGCGACGATTTCGTGGCCGCTTTCCGGGATGTATTTGCCCTGCTTGTGCGGGTTGACGTCCACCACGGCGCGGATGCTGCGGCTTTCCGGGCGCGTTAAATTCAGGAAGGTCACGCTCTTGGACCCTGCACCCCAGACGACCACAGTGCCGGACGCGCTCGCGAGTTCGAGGCTCTCGCGCCAGCTAGCGATCATCCGGTCCAGATGGCCTTGAAAAGCTGCCACGTCCGCCCGTGTCGGCGCTTCCCCACGGACCAGCCCCGGGGCCGCGTCCTCGGCCGGCCCGACCAGAGCCGACAGGAACTGCCCGCCGAAGGTCGCCTCGACCCAGTATGTCGACAGGCCACGTCGGGCCAGCAGCATCCGGAGCGAGCGTTCACAAAAGTACCAGACGTGCTCGTAGATCAGGTCCCAGATGGCCCCGTGGCGAACTGTCACAAGCCCGTTCGGAACCTCGATGTACAAGCACGATCGGGGAGTCTTCAGCGCATCCGCGAGGAGGTCGACAAATGCCGCGGGGTCGTCGACGTGCTCCAGCACGTGCTGGCAGATCACGAGATCGCCTCGGCTGCGCGGGTAGCTCTCCGGGCTGAAGTAGTCGCGAACGAACGTGACCCGATCCGTTGCACCGGGGTCGTCGGCCAGGGGCGCACTTGGATCGAAGCCCAGCCCGGTATTGGCGCCGGCCTTGCAGATCTCTTGCAAAAAATCGCCGCGCCCGCAGCCGACCTCGAGGACGTCTTTACCCCGCAGATCGCAGTCCGCAATCAGCCGTTCGGCCAAGCGGGTGGCGTAGTCTTGAAAGCGCGGTGACCAGTGAAGCGAATTCTCGTAGACCCCTTCATAGGTCATGCGGCGGGCGTCGAACGCCCGGTTGAAAACGTGGCCGCAGTCGCCGCACGCGACCAGCTCCAGAGTCCCGGTCGGGCTTTCGAGGGCTTCGCGTTGGCTCTCGAGCAGGACATTGCAGTGCGTGGGCACGCCGGTGATCGTTGCCATGCCCTGAATGGTTTGCGAAGAACAAATTGGGCACGACTCCATAATCCACAACTCCGCCATTTCTTCACGTTGGCGCGAAGTGCGTCACTGGGATCAGTTCCGCTGTGTGGCCGCGATGTGCCAGTTCGTCGCGGATCTCCGGCATGTAGATCGGGTTCATGACGACGATCTGGTCGGGCCGGATTCGGTCCAGTGCTTCCGGGGTCATGACGGGGCACGCGGACTGGGGAAGATATGTGCCGGCCTTTCGCGGGTTGACGTCGAACGCACACGTCACGTCTTGGTGGGCGCCGATGCTGGTGAGGAAGGCGACGGCCTTCGACCCGCCGCCCCAGAGCGCCGTGCGCAGCCCTTGCGCGCCCGACGCGTCGAACCAAGTCCGCCACGCCGCGATCTGGCGCGCACACCGCTCCGCAAAGCCGCGCAGGTCGGGAAGTTGGTCGCTCGCGGATGCCGGCGTCGTTGCGTCGCTGGATGGACTTGGCGTCGGCCGTGCTTCAATCATGAGGTACTGGCCATCGTATTCGACCCGGCTGGCCTGAACCTCGAAGCCGGCCGCCTCGAACAGGCGCACGAGCGCCGGCTGTGTGAAGTACGAGCAATGCTCGTAATAGACGTCCCAGAACGCTCCTTCGTCGACAATCCGTTGAAAATCAGGGACTTGGAAGAAAACGCCCGTGTCCGGCCTGTCGCCGATCGCCCGCCGTACCATGTGCACGAAATCGAAGGTATCCGGGATGTGTTCCAGAGTCTGCTTGCAGCACACGAAGTCGGCACCGATGGTGCCGCTTGCTTCGGTGAAGAAGTCGGCGACGGCGTGGACCGTATTTCCCGCCACCACCTGTGTCGCCGGACCGCGATAGGCGGGGTCGAAGCCGTAGACCGGGTTGGCCCCGTGGTGCGCCAGGATGTGGAGGAATTCCCCCTGCCCGCACCCGATTTCGAGCACGCTGCGACCGGCCAGATCGTGGCGTGAAACCAAATCCTCCGCCAGACGCTCGTGGAAGGTGTTGAACGTCGGCGAAAAGCTCTGGCTTGCTTCGTAGTCCGCGCCGTAGCGTTCGAGTGCCGGATCGAAGGCCGTGTTGGTGACGAAACCGCAGGTGCCGCAGGCCGCAAGGCGTATGGTCCCCGTGGGAAAGGCCTGCGCTTCCACCGGATCGCGCAACAGGATCATGCTGTGGATCGGTACATCCCGCAACTCGTAGATCGGCGTCATGCCGCTGTCGCCGCAGTTCGGACAGGAATCCGGCCGGTTTTTCGCATGCCCGTCCTGGCGCCCGCCGTACACGTCCGGGTTGTGGTCCACCGTCTCCATCCCCATGCCAACAAACCCTTCGATCATGGCACGCGAGCAGCTTTTTGCATCACGCGCGGGAACGTCCCGGTGCGTCAGGCGATCGCCGGCGCGTTGACGAGGCGCGGCTCCGGCAGCGGCACGATGAACTGACCGCCTACGTCGAGGTACTGTCGTTGCTGGGCGATGATCTCGTCCGCGAAGTTCCACGCCAGGATCAGCGTGTAGTCCGGGCGGTCCGTCACCAGGCAGTCCGGTTTCCGGATCGGCAGATGATTGCCGCCCGTGTACAGGCCCTGTTTGTGCGGACTGAGGTCCACGATGTAGTCGAGATGGCGGCCGTCGATGCCGCAGAAATTCATCAAGGTCGTGGCCTTGGCAGCCGCCCCGTAGCCGACGATCCGGCGCCCTTCCGCCTTGATGCCGTCGAGCAGCGTCATGAGCTGCCGGCGCAGGTTTTCTGTGCGCGCGGCGAAATCGGTGAAGTACGCCAGCGTGGTGATGCCGCGCGTCCGCTCCCACCGCAGGAGATCGGTGACAGAGGTGTCGGGGCGTTCGGTGTGTTCCACGAAGAGCCGGAGCGAACCGCCGTGGATCTCGGTGCGGTCGACATGGTTCAGGTACAGGCCGTGCCGACGGAACAGTTGGTCGAGCGCCGTGACCGTGAAGTAGCACAAATGCTGGTGGTAGATCGTGTCGAATTCCAGCTTGTCGACCAGGTCGACGGCGTAGGGAACCTCGATGACGGCCTGCCCGTCCGGCTTCAGCAGAGTTCGGATTCCGGCCACGAAGCCGTTCAGGTCCGGCACATGGGCCAACACGTTGTTGGCGAGGATGATGTCGGCCCGAAGACCTTCCTCGTCGCGCAGGCTCTTGGCCAAGCCCTGAGTAAAAAACGTGGTGCGCGTGGGGATGCCCGCCCCCTGAGCTGCCCTGGCGGGGCCGTCGGCCGGGTCGATGCCCAGCACCGGGATGCCGGCCCGGTGGAAGTGGCGAAGCATGTAGCCGTCGTTGCTGGCCAGCTCGACGACGAGCGAATTGGCGTCGAGCCGCCGGTCCTCGATGATCGCCTCGGCGCTGGCTTGAAAATGCGCGAGCAGCGTGGGCGACACGGAGGAGTAGTAGGGGTAGTCGCGGCAGAAAAGTTCTTCGGGGGGCACCGAATGAGTCAGCTGCATCAGTGAGCAGGCGGAACAGAGCACGACGTCCAGCGGCGCCGTGGGCTCGGGCTCGTGGCACTGTTCCGGCGTCAGCAGGCGATCAGCCAGCGGGCTGTCTCCCAGCGACAGGATTTCGTGCAGCGGGCCTGTCCCGCACGACCGGCACGTCACCTCCGTTGTCGCCATTCCCAACCCCTTTTTGAACAATCCATGCGCAGGGCCCTGCGACCCGGCGCCTTAGCCGGCCGCCCATGGCAGGGTCATTGCAAAGCTTCGGCGTACCCGCGCTGGAGCCGCAGGCTCGGGTCGACCCGCCCGTCCCGCATGAGCTTTTTCAGGTAGTGGATCCGGCTGTAGCGCTCGCCTTCGAACTCTTCGAGCTTTAGGCCCACGCGGCGATAGGTTTCGTACAGTTCGGCAATGCCGTCGCGCACGCTCCAGACGGGCTCGAAACCCGTGGTGCGGGTCAGCTTGCCGGGATCGACACGGTAACAGCGGGCATCCGCCTGCGCGCCCTCGGCCAGGGTGACCTGCGCGTTCGGGACGATCTCGGCGACCGCCTGGGCGATGTCGCGGATTTGCAGATTGTCTGCGGCGCGCGCCACGTTGAACGCTTCATTGTGAACCACTTCGCGACGCTCTTCGACGACGCGCGCGAACGCGGTGGCAACGTCGCGGACGTGGACCACCGGCCGCCATGGCGTGCCGTCGCTCTTCAGATGCACGTCACCCGTGGTGAAGGCCCAGGCCGTGAGGTTGTTCACCACCAGGTCGAAGCGGATCCGCGGCGCCACGCCGTACACCGTGGCGTTGCGCAGGAACGTGGGACTGAAGGACTCGTCCGCCATCGCGCCCACGTCGCGCTCGACCGCCACCTTGGAGCTGCCGTAGGGGGTCACCGGATTGAAGGGGCTCGTCTCGTCCAGAAGATCTGCGCCGCTGGCGCCGTAGGTGCTGCAGGACGACGAGAACACGAAACGCGGCACCCCGGCGGTCTTGGCGATGCGCGCCAGCCGCACCGAAGCCGCGTGGTTAATAGCCGCGGTCAACGTGGGGTCGAGATCGCCGAGGGGGTCGTTCGACAGTCCCGCCAAGTGGATGACGGCGTCGAAGCCGTCGACGTCCTGCGGGCAAACATCCCGGATGTCCCGGTCGATGGTGGGGACGCTGACCGCCGGCTCCAGGTATGTGCAATCCCGGAACAAGCCGCAATCCAGCCCGACGACGCTGTGTCCCCGCTCCAGCAGCATCGGAACCAGGACGCCGCCGATATAGCCTTCGTGCCCCGTCACCAAGATCCGCATGGCATCATTCCCAAATCTTCCACGGCGCCTGATTGCTTTCCCACAAGCGCTCGAGGATGTGTTTTTCCCGAAGCGTATCCATGCACTGCCAAAACGAGTCGTGCTTGTACGCCATCAGTTGCCCGTCACGAGCCAGGTTTTGCAGCGGCTCGTGTTCGAACATCGTGTAGTCGCCGGGGATGTACTCCAGCACCCCTGGTTCGAGGACGAAGAAGGCGCCGTTGATCCAGCCTTCGCGCGCCTGCGTCTTCTCCTCGAATGCTGTCACCTCGTTGCCGTTGAATTCCATGTAGCCGTAGCGTGCCGGCGGACGAACCGCCGTCACCGTCGCGAGCCGACCGTGGGACCGGTGGAAGGCCAACAGCTTGTCCAGATCGACATCGGCCACCCCGTCCCCCCACGTCAGCATGAAGGTTTCATTGCCAAGATACGGTGCCAGACGCTTGATTCGCCCGCCCGTCAGGGTCTTTTGGCCCGTGTCGACGAGTTCCACGACCCAATCGAATGTGCTTCGGCGCGTGTGTTCGATCGATCCCGTCTCGAAATCCAATTTAACGTTTGCGTTGTTTTTGCAATAATGTTCCATGTATTCTTTTATATAGTCACCCTTGTAGCCAAGAGCGACGATGAATTCCTTGAAATTGTAGTGATAGTAATGGCGCATGATGTGCCAAAGAATGGGGTGGCCGCCGATCTCCACCATCGGCTTCGGCTTCACCTTCGTCTCTTCCGCCAGGCGTGTACCCGCACCGCCTGCCAGGATCACAACCTTCATGGCCCTACCCTATCGCTGACGTCTCTAAATCCGGTGTATGCTCATTGCCGCAAATGCTGAACTGCACGAGCGGTGAATGGCCGGGGCAAAATGGCTGTAATCCCGAGGCATCAGGCGGTGATTAGCCTCTATTGAATTATGTCAAAAGAAAACCTCCTACGTCGTTTGGACCCGTTATGGGCGTGACTGTTTTTGTATACATTTCCGTTTGTAAAAATTGCGATTAACCGGGCGATATGGGGTCGGGCATGCGATTTGGGTCTCGGATGGAACGCAGCTGCGGAAAGCCCCGTGCGGTCATCGTGTCCCCGCGCGGATTGACCCATCAGTTGTCGCGCTGCTGCAGCTATGAGTTCGAAGACGCGGTTGCCGCGATGGAGGACGCTGATCTTTACACGCCTGTCCACACGCGCTCGTCCCGCTTCCTGGAGAAGCTGCGCAATCGCTTGGCGGATGGTACCGCCGCCTACCGTCTCGTTCCGACGGGAACGGCGATTGAAATCGAGCGCAATTACGAGATCGGGTTTTTCCTCGTGCAGTTCGCCCGCGATCTCGTAAGCTTCGACATGATCCGCCGATGGCGCCAGCGTACGCGGATCGCGGTGTGCGTGATCGAAGAACTCTGGGCTGCGGATATTGAACGTTTTCGGCACAAGCTGAAAAGGCTTCAGGCGTTCGATCATGTTTTTTGTGGCTGCGCTGGAAGCGTGGCGCGTCTGTCTGCGGCGATCGGGCGGCCCGTGCATTACTTGCCGCCGGGGGTGGACGCGCTGAAATTCGCGCCAAACCGCGACGACAACCTTCGCGCCATTGACGTGTGCGCGATCGGGCGCCAATCACGCGAAACCCATCGGGCGCTGGTTCAGCTATCCCGCGAAGCCGGGCTTTATTATCACCACGACACCCTGGTCGGCCCGTTCACGGCGCGTGAGCCGAGCGAGCACCGGCGGCTGCTGGCGAACACGATCAAACACAGCCGCTATTTTCTGGCGAACACCGCGAAGATCGATCAGGCCCACGAAACCCAGCATCAGGCCGAAGTTGGATTCCGCTTCTTCGAAGGCATGGCCGGCGGGGCTGTCCTGTTGGGAACGCCGCCGAAAACGCCGGTTTTCGACGAGCTGTTCGATTGGCCGGATGCGGTGATCGAGATCCCGTTCCATCATTCCGGTATTGGCGAAACGCTTGCCGAGCTCGACCGGCAGCCGGAGCGCTTGACGCGGATCCGCCGTGACAACCTGACGGGCATTCTGCGCAGGCACGACTGGCTGTATCGCTGGCGAAGGATCCTTGAGCACGCCGGCCTACCCGAGACGCGTCAGATGGCCTTGCGGGAGCGCGAGCTGGAGCGCCTCAAGCAGCGCATCGTGTCCACGGCCGGCGCGCCCACGCGGCCGAACGGCCTCCAGACCGTCATCGGATCGAACCACAGTGTCACACCCGCCAAGACGTGACCTTGTCCCCGAACGGGCACACGCCCAGCGGAGTGGGCGTGAGGACGTGGGGCGATTCACGCCAAGACGCTACGGCCGCGTTGCTGCGATCCGCCGCACGCGTTGCGAGGTGTCACGAACGAGGGTCGTCGATCAGCACGTTCGGTTGGGCGAGCGCGTGCAGCGCGTCGAGATCGGTGATCGCCACTTCCTTGCCGCGAACCACGGCACCGTGATCTCGGATGGTCGACAGACTGCGGGACAGGTTCTCGCGGGTCATGCCGAGCAGTGAGGCCAGGGTGGCCTTGTCGAGAGTCAAGTGAAAACGGTCGGCGTCCCCGTGCTCCGCACGTAAGCGCAGGAGATAGTTGGCAATTCGCTCGTTGGCAGGGCGCAGCTTCTGGTCCTTCACCGTCTTGACCATCGTGCGGAAGCCGCGCGCCAGTTCGTCGATCATCGCGCTCGCAAACGCGGCGTCCGCGCCGATGAGGTCCTGGATCACGGTGGCCGGAATGATGAGCACGCGCGAGGTTTCCAGGGTGCGCGCGGACATCAGGTTGACCTGGTCGCGCACGACCGCGGCCAGGATGAACGCCGTGACCGGTTCGAAGACGGCCACCGTCGTCCGCCGGCCGGCATGGGTGCTGCTCATTTCCACGCGCCCCTCGACGATCACGCAGAGCGTATCGGCCGGCTGCCCCTCTTCCAGCAGCACCGTTTCGCGCGGAAATCGCTGCATGAAGCTGGCTGTCACCAGCGTGTCGAAACTGTCGGATGCCATCGTGGCGAAGACCGGCAGGCGCCGGACCGCCTCAATGTCGTCGGTTCGAATCATGGCGCCGCCCCATTTCCTTAACAGCCAAACTGTTCAGGTTTGTGATATATGTCAATCGGATAAGTAAAAAAAGTCATATATGAAAATGATTCCTGTGTATTATCCGAATAAAGAAAATCCTATACATTTGTGGTATTTATGAAATTTCAATTCCGTTTGACTCAGATCATACGCTTGCGCCCCAATTCTCCGTAGCGCTCGTGGCGATAAGGGGTGCGCGCACCCCGGTTCATTCCTGGGAACGGCGCAAGGACCGCACCGATGAACACCTTGGACGGGGTCACCCCCAAGCAACAATATCGGGCACTTGGGTTGAGCACGCTGGGGTTCACGATCTGTTTCGCAGTCTGGACGATCTTTTCCATCATCGGCGTGCAAATCAAGGAAGACCTGGGCCTGTCGGAAACCCAGTTTGGCATCCTGGTCGCCACGCCGGTGCTGACGGGGTCGATCAGTCGTATCTTCCTGGGTGTGTGGACGGAGCAGTTCGGCGGCCGCCTCGTCTTCACCATCCAAATGCTCACGACGGCTGTGTGCACTTGGCTCCTGTCGATGGTGGAGACCTACTTGGTCTTCCTCGTCGCGGCCCTGGGCGTTGGGCTGGCCGGCGGCTCCTTCATTGTCGGCATCGCCTACACCTCGAAATGGTTTGAGAAGGGACGCCAGGGCACGGCGCTGGGCATCTTCGGCGCGGGCAACGTCGGCGCCGCCGTAACCAACTTCGGCGCGCCCTTCCTCGTGGTCGCGCTGGGCTGGGAGCAGACGGCGCAGGTCTACGCCGTGGTGCTCGCCATTATGGGCGTTGCCTTCTTTATCTTCGCCAAAGAGGACCCGACGACCATCGCGCGGCGAAGGGGAGAAGGTTCCACGGCCTCGACGATGATGCAGCTGGAGCCGTTGAAGTACATCCAGGTGTGGCGCTTCGCCACGTACTACTTCTTCGTCTTCGGCGGCTTCGTCGCGCTCGCCTCCTACCTGCCGCGCTACTACACGGGCGCGTACGACACCTCGCTGGCGCTGGCGGGCACGCTCGCCGCCGTGTATTCGCTCCCCGCCTCGGTTTTCCGCGCTCTGGGCGGGTGGATGTCCGACCGCTGGGGCGCGCGGGCGGTGATGTACCTCACCTTCATCGTCTCGCTCGTCTGTCTCTTCCTCATGAGCTATCCGCAGACGCAGTACGTCGTGCAGGGCGTGGACGGGCCGATCCGCTTCAGCTTCGGCGTGCCGCTGTGGATGTTCGTCGCGCTGAGTGTGGTGCTCGGCTTCGTGATGTCGCTCGGCAAGGCGGCCGTCTACAAGCACATCCCCGTCTACTACCCGGACCACGTCGGGTCCGTGGGCGGCCTCGTGGGCATGATCGGCGGCCTGGGCGGCTTCGTCCTCCCCATCGCCTTCGGCGGCCTGATCGACGTGACGGGCGTTTGGACCTCCGCCTTCCAGCTGATGTTCATCATCGTCGCCGTCAGCTTCGTGTGGATGCACGTCGCCATCCGCCTCATGGAGCGGCGCAAGTACCCGCAGCTCGCCAAGGAAACGCAGCTCTCCGACCTGCCGGACCAGCCCGTGCGCGTGCGCCGGGCCGGAGAGCGCGGCACGAGCGGTAAGACCGGCTCCAACACCACCCAACCCGCCCGCTGACGGCGCCACGAGAACGGAAAGACGTCCATCATGACCAACGCAACGAGCCACGCGGTTCCCAAGGGCGGCCAGGTGCTCACCGACTGGCGGCCGGACGACGAGCAGTTCTGGGAGGACGCCGGCTACAAGGTCGCCCAGCGCAACCTCTGGATCTCCATTCCCTGCCTGTTGCTGGCGTTCTGTGTCTGGCTGGTGTGGAGCGTCGTGGTCGCCAAGCTCGGCGCGATCGGCTTCAACTACACCACCAACCAGCTCTTCTGGCTCAGCTCGCTGCCGGGGCTCTCCGGGGCCACGCTGCGCATCTTCTACAGCTTCATGGTGCCCATCTTCGGCGGCCGGCGCTGGACGGCGATTTCCACGGCCTCGCTGCTGATCCCGGCCGTGGGGATCGGGATCGCCGTCCAGAACCCGGACACGCCCTACTGGGTGTTCCTGGTGCTGGCACTGTTGTGCGGCTTCGGCGGCGGGAACTTCGCCTCGTCGATGGCCAACATCTCCTTTTTCTTCCCGCGCAAGTCGAAGGGCAACGCCCTCGCCCTCAACGCCGGCCTGGGCAACGCGGGCGTCAGCGTCATGCAGCTGATCGTGCCCATCGTCATCACCTTCTCGGTTTTCGGCAGCCTTGGCGGCCCACCGCAGGAGGTGTCCGAGGGCGGCAAGATCTGGCTGCAGAACGCCGGCTTCATCTGGGTGCCCTTTCTGGTGATCGCCACGATCGCCGCCTGGTTCGGCATGAACGACATCGCCAGCGCGCGCGCGTCCTTCTCGGATCAGGCGGTGATCTTCCGGCGCAAGCACAACTGGATCATGTGCGTGCTCTACACCGGCACGTTCGGCTCCTTCATCGGCTATTCGGCCGGCTTCCCACTGCTGGCGACCAACCAGTTCCCCGACGTGGGTGCGCTGCAGTACGTCTTCCTGGGCCCGCTGGTGGGCGCACTCAGCCGCGCGGCGACGGGCTGGATCTCCGACAAGTTCGGCGGCGGGCGCGTCACGCTTTGGACCTTCGTGGTGATGATCGCCGCCGTCCTGGGTGTGCTCTTCTTCCTGGGCATCCGCGAGCAGCCCGGCGCCTTCTGGGGCTTCTTCGCGATGTTCATGATCCTCTTCTTCGCCACGGGCGTGGGCAACGCCTCCACCTTTCAGATGATCCCCGTGATCTTCCGCAAGGAAGTGCCACGGCTGATGCCCGACACGAGCGCGGCGGAGCAGACGCGCGAGGCGGAGCGGGAAAGCGCCGCCACGATCGGCTTCACCTCCGCGATCGCTGCCTACGGTGCCTTCGTCATCCCCAAGGCCTACGGCACGTCGATCGAGTACACGGGCGGCGCCGAGCCGGCGCTCTACCTCTTCATCGCCTTTTACGCGGTGTGCACGGCCCTGACGTGGTGGTTCTACACCCGCCGCAACGCCGAGATCCGCTGCTGAGCCCGCGACCTGGAGACTCCTGATGAGCCACTTTCTCGACCGGCTGACCTTCTTCCGCAAGAACGTGGGCCAGTTTTCCGACGGCCACGGGATCGTCACCAACGAGGACCGCTCGTGGGAGGACGGATACCGCAACCGTTGGCAGCACGACAAGGTCGTGCGTTCCACCCACGGTGTAAACTGCACCGGATCGTGCTCGTGGAAGATCCACGTGAAGGGCGGGATCGTTACCTGGGAGACGCAGCAGACGGACTACCCACGCACGCGCCCGGACATGCCCAACCACGAACCGCGCGGTTGCTCCCGCGGGGCGAGCTATTCCTGGTACATCTACTCGGGCAACCGCCTGAAGTACCCCATGATGCGCCAGCAGCTCGTGGCGCTGTGGCGCGAGGCGCGCAAGACGCACAGCCCCGTAGCTGCGTGGAAGTCGATCGTCGAGGACCCGGAAAAGGCGCAGTCCTACAAACAGCGCCGCGGCCTTGGCGGCTTCGTGCGCGTGGACTGGGACGAGGCGACCGAGCTGGTGGCGGCAGCCAACGCTTACACCGTCCGGTCTTACGGGCCGGACCGCGTGGCGGGCTTCTCGCCCATCCCGGCGATGTCGATGCTCTCCTACGCGGCGGGCACGCGCTACCTCTCGCTGCTCGGCGGGACGTGCCTGTCCTTCTACGACTGGTACTGCGACCTGCCGCCGTCCTCGCCGCAGACCTGGGGCGAGCAGACCGACGTGCCCGAGAGCGCGGACTGGTACAACGCGGGCTTCCTGCTGATCTGGGGCTCCAACGTGCCGCAGACGCGCACGCCCGACGCGCACTTCTACACCGAAGCGCGCTACAAGGGCGCCAAGAGCGTCGTCATCACGCCGGACTACTCGGAAGCCTCGAAGTTCGGCGACCTCTGGCTCTCGCCCAAGCAGGGCACGGACGCCGCGCTGGGCATGGCGATGGGCCACGTCATCCTGCGCGAATTCCACCTGGATCGGCAGTCCGACTACTTCCAGGACTACTGCCGGCGCTACACCGACTTCCCCAAGCTGGTGCGCCTGGACCCGCAGGGCGACGGCTACACGGGCGGGCGCCTGCTTCGCGCGAGCGACTTCGCCGATGCGCTGGGCGAGCAGGAGAATGCCGACTGGAAGACGGTCGCGTACGACCGCAAGACGGGCGAGATCGTGGTTCCGCGCGGCTCCATCGGCTTCCGCTGGAGTTCGGACGGCCACTGGAACCTGGAGGAGAAGGACGGCCGGGACCGCGACGTCGAGCTGCGCCTGACCACGCTGCACGACCGCGACCACAGCGCGCCCGTGCGCTTCCCCTACTTCGGCGACCGCCACCACGATTACTTCACCGGCACGGATCACGACGAGGTGCTCACGCGCCAGGTGCCGGTGAAGCGCGTCACCCTGGCCGACGGCACGGAAACGCTCGTCACCACCGTCTTCGACCTCTTCGCCGCCAACTACGGCGTGGACCGCGGCCTGGGCGGCGAGAACGCCGCGACCTCCTATGACGACGACGTGCCCTACACCCCGGCGTGGCAGGAACAGGTCACGGGCGTGCCGCGCAAGCGCGTGATCGAGGTGGCGCGCGCCTTCGCCAAGAACGCCGACCGCACCGAGGGCCGCTCGATGGTCATCCTCGGGGCGGGCCTGAACCACTGGTACCACCAGGACATGATCTACCGCAGCATCATCAATCTGTTGGTGATGTGCGGCACGGTCGGCAAGTCGGGCGGCGGCTGGTCGCACTACGTCGGCCAGGAAAAGGTGCGCCCGCAGACGGGTTGGGCGGCCGTGGCCTTCGCGCTGGACTGGCACCGCCCGCCGCGGCACATGAACGGCACCAGCTTCTTCTACGCCCATACCAATCAGTGGCGGTACGAGAAGCTGCCGGTGTCCGAGCTGCTGTCACCCACCGCGCCCGAGGGCGAGTGGAACCGCGACAGCCTGATCGACTACAACGTCCGCGCCGAGCGCATGGGCTGGCTGCCGTCGGCGCCGCAGCTCAACCGCAACCCGCTGAACGTGGCGCGCGAGGCCAGGGACGCGGGTACCGATCCCGTCTCCCACGTCGTGGACAAGCTGACGCGCGGCGACCTGGGCTTCGCCTGCGAGGACCCGGACCACCCCAACAACTTCCCGCGCAATCTCTTCGTCTGGCGCTCCAACCTGCTGGGCTCCAGCGGCAAGGGCCACGAATACTTCCTCAAGCACCTGCTGGGCACGACGCACGGGCTTCAGGGCAAGGATCTGGGCCATACGGGCGAGCAGAAACCGCGCGAGGTCGCCTGGCACGAGGAGGCGCCGGAAGGCAAGCTGGATCTGCTGTGCACGCTCGACTTCCGCATGTGCACGACCTGCCTCTATTCCGACGTCGTGCTGCCCACGGCCACGTGGTACGAGAAGTCGGACCTCAACACCTCCGACATGCACCCCTTCGTCCATCCGCTGAACCCGGCAGTGGACCCGGTGTGGGAAAGCCGCACGGACTGGGACATCTACAAGTCGATCGCCGCCAAGTTCTCCGAGGTGGCGCCGGAGGTGCTGGGCAAGGAGCAGGACATCGTCCTCAGCCCGCTCCAGCACGATTCCCCCGCCGAACTGGGCCAGCCCAAGGACGTGAAGGAGTGGCACAAGGGCGAGTGCGAGGCCCAGCCGGGCGTGACGATGCCCGCCATCAAGGTCGTCGAGCGCGACTATCCCAACGTCTACGCGCGCTTCACCTCCGTCGGGCCGCTGATGGACCAGCTCGGCAACGGCGGCAAGGGCCTGTCCTGGGACACGAACGAGGAGATCGACTACCTGCGCAAGCTCAACGGCAGCGTGCGCAAGGGGCCCACGGCGGGCCGGCCGGTGATGGAAACCGACCGGCAGGCCTGCGACACCGTGCTCTCGCTGGCCCCGGAGACAAACGGCGGGGTCGCGGCGAAAGCGTGGCACGACCTGGAAAAGCGCACGGGCCGCGAGCACGCCCACCTCGCCGACGGGCGCGAGGAGGAGCATATCCAGCTCCACGACATCACGGCGCAGCCGCGCAAAATCATCTCCTCGCCCATCTGGTCCGGCGTTGAAAGCGAGAAGGTCAGCTACAACGGCAGCTACACGAACGTCCACGAGATGATCCCGTGGCGCACGCTCAGCGGGCGGCAACAGCTCTACCAGGATCATCCCTGGATGCGGGCGTTCGGCGAAGCCCTGTGCGTCTATAAGCCGCCGGTGGACACCAAGACGATCGCGCCGGTCCAGGGCACGCACGACAACGGGCACGGCGAAATCGTGCTCAACTTCATCACGCCGCACCAGAAGTGGGGCATCCACTCAACCTACACCGACAACCTCTTGATGCTCACGCTCTCGCGCGGCGGGCCCATCGTGTGGATTTCCGAGCGCGACGCCCAGAAGGTGGGCATCGAGGACAACGACTGGATCGAGGCCTACAACGCCAACGGGGCGCTGACGGCGCGCGCGGTGGTCTCCCAGCGCGTCAAGGAGGGCATGGTGCTCATGTACCACGCCCAGGAGAAGATCGTGAACGTGCCGGGCTCCGAGCTTACGGGCACGCGCGGCGGCATCCACAACTCCGTTACGCGTGCGGTCGTGAAGCCGACGCACATGATCGGCGGCTACGCCCAGCTCAGCTACTTCTTCAACTATTACGGCACGGTGGGCTCCAACCGCGACGAATTCATCGTCGTGCGCAAGATGGCGACCGTGGACTGGCTGGAAGATCCGGAAAGCACGAAACAATACCAGTCCGCCGGCCACGTCCAATCGGGCGCGTGAAGGGAGAGTATCGATGCGTGTGCGCGCGCAAATCGGCAAGGTCCTCAATCTGGACAAGTGCATCGGCTGTCACACCTGCTCGGTGACCTGCAAGAACGTGTGGACCAGCCGCGAGGGCATGGAATACGCGTGGTTCAACAACGTCGAGACCAAGCCCGGCATCGGCTATCCCAAGGACTGGGAGAACCAGGACCGCTGGAAGGGCGGCTGGCGGCGCAAGAAGAACGGCAAGCTGGAGCCGCGTCTGGGCGCGAAGTGGCGCATCCTCGCCAAGATCTTTGCCAACCCCGACCTGCCGGAGATCGACGACTACTACGAGCCCTTCACCTTCGACTACGAGCACCTGCACACCGCCCCGGACATGCAGGCGCCGCCCACCGCGCGCCCGCGCTCGCTCATCTCCGGCCAGCGCATGAACGACATCGAATGGGGGCCGAACTGGGAGGAAATCCTGGGCGGTGAATTCGCCAAGCGCTCGCAGGACTACAACTTCCAGGACGTCGAAAAGGACATCTACGGGCAGTTCGAAAACACCTTCATGATGTACCTGCCCCGGCTGTGCGAGCACTGCCTCAATCCGTCCTGCGTCGCCGTCTGCCCGTCCGGCGCGATCTACAAGCGCGAGGAGGACGGCATCGTCCTCATCGACCAGGACAAGTGCCGCGGCTGGCGGATGTGCATTTCCGGCTGCCCGTACAAGAAAATCTATTACAACTGGTCCACGGGCAAATCCGAGAAGTGCACCTTCTGCTATCCGCGCATCGAGGCGGGCCAGCCCACGGTGTGCTCGGAGACCTGCGTCGGGCGCATCCGCTACCTGGGCGTGATGCTCTACGACGCCGACAAGATCGAGGAGGCCGCGAGCAAGGCCGATGAGCAGGACCTCTACCAGGCCCAGCTCGACGTCTTCCTCGACCCCTTCGATCCCGACGTCCAGGCCGCCGCCAAGCGCGACGGGATTTCCGAGTCCTGGATCGAGGCGGCCAAGCACTCCCCGGTGTGGAAGATGGCAATGGAGTGGAAGGTCGCCTTCCCGCTCCACCCCGAGTACCGGACGCTGCCCATGGTCTGGTACGTGCCGCCGCTTTCGCCGGTGCAGCAGGCCGCGGAGGACGGCGACCTGCCGCTGGACGAGGGCATGCCGGACGTGCGCCAGCTCCGCATCCCCGTGCGCTACCTCTCCAACATGCTCACCGCCGGCTGGGACGAGCCCATCGTCACCGCCCTGGAGCGCATGCTTGCCATGCGCCAGTACATGCGCAGCCAGACGGTGGAGGGCGTGATCGACGAGGGCGCGGCGGAGCGCGTCGGCCTGACCGGGAACGAGATCGAAGAGATGTACCGGATCATGGCCATCGCCAACTACGAGGACCGCTTCGTCATCCCCACCAGCCACCGCGAAACCGACGAGGACGCGGAGCAGCTGCGCGGCGGCTGCGGCTTCTCCTTCGGCCACGGCTGTTCGGGCACGCCCTCCAGCCCGAAGGAGAGCGTCAACCTCTTCGCCATGGCGAAGAGTCCGGGCACCTGAGGGGGCGCGTCATGTACACCTGTGCCGCGCTCGCCGCGCTTTTGAACTACCCCACGGCCGAGCTACAGCAGGCCGTGCGGGACGGCGAAATCGCCCGCGCCCTGCGGCGGGAGGGGCTGGTGCCCCGCCGCCAGCGCGAGGCCCTGAAGCCGCTGCTGGACGAACTGGCCACCTGGGACCTGCTCGACCTGCAATCGCGCTACGTCGCGCTCTTCGACCGCAGCCGGGCGCGCTCGCTGCATCTTTTCGAGCACGTCCACGGCGAGTCCCGCGACCGCGGCGAGGCGATGGTCCAGCTCCAGCAGATGTACGCGCAGGCGGGCCTCGAACTCGCCGCCAAGGAGCTGCCCGACTACCTGCCGCTGTACCTGGAGTATTGCTCCGTCCTCGCGCCCGAGGAGGCGTGTCAGCGCCTGAGCCAGCCCATCCACGTCATCGCCGGCATCCGCTCGCGGCTGAAGGAACGCGGCTCCAGCTACGCGCCCGTGTTCGAGGCGCTTGAGGCGTTGTCCGCGCAGCCGGCGGACGCCGCGTCCCTGGAGCAGATCCTCAAGGAAGGCGACGACGAGCCGGACGACACCGAACGCCTGGACCGCGAGTGGGCCGAGGACCCCGTGTCCTTCGGTCCCGACGCACCCGGCACGGGCGGCAACAGCTGCGGGCGCATCAAGCAGATCGCCGAGCGCGTGGCCGCCGCCACCACCGGCAAACAGGCCCACCACGCCGATCGGGAGACGCCGCAATGACGAGCGACATCCACACCCTGCTGTTCGGCTACTTCCCCTACATCGCCGTGGCGGTGCTGGTGGTCGGCAGCATTATGCGCTTCAACACGGACCAGTTCGCCTGGCGCAGCGGCTCCAGCCAGCTCCTGCGGCGCAAGCAGCTGCGCTGGGGCAGCAACCTCTTCCACGTGGGCATCCTCATCATCTTCCTCGGCCACCTCTTCGGGTTGCTCGTGCCCATCGAGGTCTACGACTTCCTCGGGATCGGCCACACCTTCAAGCAGCTCTTCGCGATGACGCTCGGCGGCATCGCCGGGCTGATGGCGCTGGTCGGCGCGACGCTGCTGCTCAACCGGCGCCTGACCGACCCGCGCATCCGCCGCCAGACGCAGTGGGCGGACCTGGCGATCCTGGTGCTGCTCTACGTCCAGCTTTTGCTGGGCATGCTCACCATCCCCTTCTCCGCCCAGCACCTCGACGGCGCCATGATGGTCGTCTTCATGGAGTGGGCGCAGGGCATCCTCACCTTCCAGGACGGCCTGGGGCAGATGATCGTGCCGGCGCCGCTGGTGTTCAAAATCCACCTGACGCTGGGGCTGCTGATTTTCCTGGTCTTCCCCTTCACGCGCCTGGTGCACGCCATTTCGGCGCCTGTCTGGTTCCTGGGGCGCACCGGCTATCAGATCGTGCGAAGCCGGCACCCCAAGGGCCGCCGCGGCACCGCCACGCGCACGGCCCGGCCCATGAGCTGAACGGAGGCTGCCATGTCGATCACCGTCGAGGGCCGCGAGATCAGCGAAGAGGCGATCGCGACCGAAACCCAGAACCACCCGGCGGAGACGCTCTCGGACGCGCGGGCGCAGGCGGCCGAGGCCCTGGTCGTGCGCGAACTGCTGCTCGCCGAAGCCGAGCGCCAGGGTCTCGTGCCCGAGCCGCAGCCGCTGGCGGACGGCAAGCGCGAGACCGACGAGGACGCCCTGATCCGCCAGCTTCTCGCGCGCGAGATCGCCGTGCCGGAGCTGGATGAGACGATGCTGCGGCGCTACTACGACAACAACCGCGGCAAATTCCGCACGCCGGACACCTACCGCGCGGCGCACATCTTCTTCCCGGCGCCGCCCGGCGACACCGAAGTCCGGACCCAGGCCGAAATCCAGGCCAACGAAGCGATCGCCGAGCTGCAAACCGAGCCGGATCGCTTCGCCGAGCTGGCACGGGCGCGCTCGCACTGTACGTCTGCTTCGGACGGCGGCGACCTGGGATGGGTCGCGCGCGGGCAGACGGTCAGCGAGTTCGAGAGCTTCCTGGACGCCTTGGAGCCGGGGCAGCTCTGCCCCGCCCCCGTGCCGACCCGCTACGGCATCCATGTCGTGCGCCTGGACGACCGGCGCAGCGGCGAGGATCTGGCCTTCGAGGCGGTGCGTGAGCGCATCGCCCACTACCTGCGCAGCCAGTCGTGGAACCGGGCCGTCGCACAGTACATCTCCATCCTGGCCGGCCGCGCGGACATCCGCGGCCTGGACATTGCCGCCGCGTCCAGTCCGCTGGTGCAGTAATCGGGGAGGCCGTCATGCATCTGGGACGACTGCTGGATTCCGTGGAGTGCGCCGACCCCATCGAGCTGCTTGGCGAGCGCTTCGACCTCGTCACCGTGGCGCGGGCGCGCCACGCCGCCGACGCCGCGGGGGAGAGCCTGCCCGCCTACGCCCAGCTCGCCGTGCGCCAGTTCGTTGTGAGCGCGGACGAGGAAGCCTGGGCCCAGGTGGTCGGCCGCATGCAGGACGGCGAGTCGCCCGAAGGCGCCTGCCTGGAGGCCATGCTGCGCCACCGGCTGGACGGCTAGAGCACCGTGCGTGAAATCGTGTTGGCGGAGAAAGCCGGAAACCTCAGCATAGGTTCGTGTTTTTCCGGTGCGAGCAGTTTCAGCGCCTGCGGCGCTCAGTGGCCTGTCGGCCGCTTGCGTGCTGCCAGCACGCGAGCCTTCCGGCTGTCCACGCACGAGCAAGCAGAATCACCCCCGGGACGGCCACGGCGGCGTGGGCATAGGGAAAAGGTGATTCTGCTCTACGGCGAGCTGCTCTATCCGGAGGGTCTGCGTATGTCGCGGCCTGCGTTGGTGCCGTTTGAGCACGGCGTCCCGTCGTTGTTCCGACTCGGTGCGCTCTGTCCGGCGGCCGCGGCAGCGTTCGGCCTCGTGATGGCGATGGCCACGGGTTGGACCCGAGCCCAGCTTTACTGGCCCTCTCGCCAGGTGCGTCGATCGCCGCATTTGGTGGATACGCCCTGATCTACATGCCCGTGCTGGTGACGGCGGGTGCCGAATAGGACGATCCCTTCCCGCAATCTGACGACACCTCGCCCACCGGCCAAGATCCACTGATCCCGGAAAGCAGGGCAACGTTTTTCTGGGGGTGTCGCAGCCGTGGTATTTGCCGTCTCGCCCCGGAGCAGCAAGGCGCACCCTTGGTCCAGCGAGCGCCCGGAGCAAAGAAAGTGGTGTCCCCAGCGGGATTCGAACCCGCGTCGCCGCCTTGAAAGAGCGGAGTCCTAGGCCACTAGACGATGGGGACACCGGCTGTCGCCATGACGGGAACTAACGGAGACGGCGGCGTGTTTCAAGGGGAGCGGCCTAGCTTCCCGACGTCGCGACGTCGTCGACGATCAGCTGCACGCCGTTGCGGCCCGCCCACCGGTCCAAACGCAACTTTCCCGCGACGTGAACCGTGCCGCCGCGTGTGTTCAGAAGCGCCTGCCCGACCGGCTCGTCGACGGCGCGGAACGCGATGGCCTTCAGGCGCGCCCCCGTCTCGTCCGTGAGCGTGCAGCGCACGTGGTTGCCGCCCACCACGTCGGCTCCCACCACGCGCGCGTCGGCGACGGCGAATCGCGGCTCCGGGTTGCCCGTGCCGTACGGGCCGAGGTCCTCGAGCGCGCGCACGGTGTCGAGCGTGGCGCCCCGCGGGCGCACCGTGCCGTCCAGCGACATCGAGGGCACATAGCCGCTGGCCGCGAGCGCGCTGCTGAGTCGCTCCGTCAGGAAATCCTGGGCGGCCCGGAGCTTGTCGGCGGAAACCGATAGTCCGGCCGCCATGGGGTGGCCGCCGCCGGCGTCCAGCACACCGGCCTGCCGGGCCGCGATGACCGCTGCGCCGAGGTCCACGCCCGGTACCGAGCGGCCGGACCCCTGCCCGCGTCCCTCCTCGTCGAACGCCACCACAATGGCCGGGCGCTGATAGCGTTCCACCAGCCGGCTGGCGACGATGCCGATGACCCCCGGGTGCCAGCCCGAGCCGGCGACGAGCACCAGGCCCGGCGGCAGCGCGTCCGCCTGATCGACCTGCGCCATCGCGGCGTCGAGGACGGCGGACTCCATCTCCTTGCGCTCGGTGTTCAGGCGGTCCAGCTCGCCCGCGATCTCGGCTGCCTCGCCGGGACGGTCCGTGGACAGCAGTCGAGCGCCCATGTCCGCGCGCCCGATGCGGCCCCCCGCGTTGATGCGCGGACCCAGCACGAAGCCGCAGTGAAACGGCGTGGGCCGCTCGTCCAGCCGCGCCAGATCGCCCAGCGCCGCCAGTCCGGGATTGCCGCGGCGCGCCGCCACGTCCAGCCCGCGCGCCACGAGCGCCCGGTTGACCCCTGTGAGCGGCACGACGTCGGCGACGGTGCCAAGCGCCACCAGATCCAACCAGCGGCGCAGATCCGGTTCCGGCCGGCTCGCCCCGTAGAACCCGGCCTGTCGCAGCGCGCGGTTGAGCGCGACCACCGTGAGGAAGGTCACACCGACGGCTGCGAGCTGGCCGTGTGCGCCGGACTCGTCGAGCCGGTTCGGGTTCACAACCGCAACGGCCGGCGGCAGGTGCGGCTCGGCCTGGTGGTGATCCACGACGATCGTGTCGACGCCGAGCCGCTGGGCGTGCTGGAGGGGTTCGAACGCCGTGATGCCGCAGTCGAGGCAGACGATCAGGCTGTGCCCCTCATTGTGCAGCGTTTCGACGGCGGCTTCGTTGGGACCGTAGCCTTCGGCGATGCGGTCGGGCACGTAGATGCGGGGCGTGAGCCCGACATGGCGCAGGAAGCGGTTCAGCAGTGCCGCGGAGGTGGCACCGTCCACGTCGTAGTCGGCGAAGAGCGCCACGGACTCGCCGCGCTGTGCGGCCTCGACCAGCCGCGCGGCGGCGCGATCCATGTCCTGAAAGCCGGCGGGATCGGGCAGGTCGCTGCGCAGCGAGGGGTTCAGGAAATTCTCGGCCTCCGCGAGCCCGACGCCCCGGCCCGCCATGACGCGCCCGACCAGCTCGGACACCCCGAGGCGCTGCGCCAGGGCACGGGCGAGCCGGTCGTCGTCGCCGCGCGCATACCAGCGCTTGCCAGAAACCGAGCGTTCGACCCCCAGAACCGCGGGGCGCTCAGACGCGACCGCTTCCGACATGCCGGTCAGGCGTTCACGTGCGACCAGATCTTGCGGCGCAGATCGTGTTCGGCCCGGATGTGGCGCACCGTGCCGGTGGCCGCGCGCATGACCACGGACTCCGTGCTGGCGCGCTGGCCGTCCCAATGCACGCCGTGCACCATATTGCCGTCGGTAACGCCGGTCGCCGTGAAGATGACGTCGCCGCTGACCATGTCCGGCAGCTCGTACTTGCGGTCGAAGTCGGTGATGCCCCAGCGCTCGGCCCGCGCGCGCTCGTCGTCGTCGCGGAACACCAGCCGGCCCTGCATCTGCCCCCCGATGCAGGCGAGCGCCGAGGCCGCCAGCACGCCCTCCGGCGCGCCGCCGGTGCCGATGTACATGTCCACCGAGCCGGCAAAGCGCGTCGTGGCGATGACGCCGGCGACGTCGCCGTCCTTGATCAACATGGCGCGGGCGCCGACACGGCGGATGGTGTCGATGATCTCGCTGTGCCGCGGCCGGTCGAGCACGCAGACGCTCAGGTCTTCCACCCGCTTGCCCTTGGCCTCGGCCAGCGCCTTCAGGTTGGCTTCCAGGTCGGCGTCCAGATCGACCACGCCGGCCGGTAGGTCGCCGCCCACGGCGATCTTCTGCATGTAGGTGTCGGGCGCGTTCAGGATCGTGCCCTGCGGCGCCAGCGCCAGGACAGCGAGCGCGTTCGCGCCGCCCTTGGCCGTGATCGTGGTGCCTTCGAGCGGATCCAGGGCGATGTCCACGCCGGGGCCGCCGGCGCCCACCTGCTCGCCGATGTAGAGCATGGGCGCCTTGTCGCGCTCGCCCTCGCCGATCACCACCGTGCCGTCGATGGCGACCTCGTTGAGCGCGTCGCGCATGGCGTTCACGGCCATCTGGTCCGCGGCCTTCTCGTCGCCGCGCCCGGTCAGGCGCGAGGTGGCGAGGGCGGCGTGCTCGCACACGCGAACGGCATCGAGAGCAAGGTTGCGGTCGAGCGTCGCGCTGTCGGCCATGGCTGGCAGTCCTCTGTTGAACGCGCGGTCGTGTGTGCGGGAGCCGTGACGGCTGTCAGGGATTCTCGATCCGGATCAGGCGCGGCGCCTCCAGCACGGCATCGAGTTGCTCAATCGCCTTCAGCGCCCGCATCATGCCCGCCTCGCGGGTTTCGTGCGTGGTGATGACGATCGGCACCGGCTCGCCCGAGGGGCCGCGGCCGCGCTGAACCATGGATTCCACCGAGATCGCCTCGTCGCGCAGTGCCGCTGTGATCTCCGTTAGCACACCGGGCCGGTCCAGGCACATCAGGCGGAGATAGTAGCCACCCTGGTGCTCGTGCATGCCGCGCGAGGCCAACGGATGCAGGTTCGAGGCGGGCACGGCGAAGGTCGGCAGGTTCGTGCCGCGCGCGATGTCCATGATGTCCGCGACCACGGCCGACGCTGTCGGCCCGGCGCCGGCGCCCGCGCCCTCGGTGAGGATGTTGCCGACGAAGTCGCCTTCGGCGACGACGGCGTTGTTCACGCCCTCGACGTTCGCGATGGGCGCGCTCTTGGGCACCATGCAGGGGTGGACGCGCTGCTCGATGCCGCCGTCGGCCCGGCGCGCGATGCCGAGCAGTTTGATGCGGTAGCCCAGCTCTTCGGCGTAGTTGATGTCGAGCGCGCTCACCTCGCGGATGCCCTCGACGTGGATGCCCTCGTAGTCGACCCGGGTGTTGAAGGCGAGCGCGGTGAGGATCGCGAGCTTGTGCGCGGCGTCGATCCCGTCGACGTCCAGGCTGGGATCGGCCTCGGCGTAGCCGAGCTTCTGGGTGTCGGCGAGCACCTCGCCGAATTCCCGGCCCGTCTCGCGCATCGTCGTCAGGATGTAGTTGGAGCTGCCGTTGAGGATGCCGTAGATCGCCTCGACGGCATTGCCGGCGAGGCCCTCGCGCACCGTCTTGATGGCGGGAATGCCGCCGCACACGGCTGCCTCGCACGCCAGCACGGCGCCCGATTCCTCGGCGCGGCCGGCCAGCTCCGTGCCCGCATGGGCGAGCATGGCCTTGTTGGCGGTGACGACGTGCTTGCCGTGGGCGAGCGCGGTTTCCACGACATCCTTCGCCACACCGGCCTCGCCGCCGATCAACTCGACGACGACGTCGATCTCGGGGTCGCTGGCCATGGCGGTCGGGTCGTCGAACCAGCGCACGGCGGAGAGGTCGACTCCCCGCTCCTTGCGCCGGTCGCGCGCGGACACGGCCGTAACCATCGCGGGCCGGCCGCAGCGGTCGGCGATGAGTTCGTGATGGCGCTCCAGGACCGTCAGCGTGCCGGTTCCCACCACGCCGAGACCGGCCACGCCGATGCGCAGCGGTTCACTCACAGGGCCACCTTCCTGTCTTTCTGGGACTGGCCGTCGGCCCGTGTCTGGTAGCCCAGTTCACGGCGCATGAAAAGTTTGATGTTGCGGACGGCCTGGCGCGTGCGGTGCTTGTTCTCCACGAGGGCGAGGCGGACGTAGTTGTCGCCGTACTCGCCGAAGCCGACGCCCGGGCTGACCGCGACGTTCGCCTGCTCCAGCAGGTACTTCGAAAAGGCCAGCGAGCCCATGTGGCGGAACGGCTCGGGAATGGGCGCCCAGGCGAACATCGATGCCGGCGGTGCCTTGACCGGCCAGCCCGCGGCGTTGAGCCCATTGATCAGCAGGTCGCGGCGGGCGCGATAGCGCTCGCGCATCTCGTCCAGGCAGTCCTGCGGACCGTTCAGCGCCGCCGTCGCCGCGACCTGGATGGGTGTGAAGGCGCCGTAGTCCACGTACGACTTCACGCGGCCCAGCGCGTTGATCAACTTCTCGTTGCCGGCGCAGAAGCCGACGCGCCAGCCGGGCATGGAGTAGCTCTTCGACAGCGAGGAGAACTCGACGGCCACCTCGCGCGCGCCAGGGATCTGCAGGATCGACGGCGGCGGGTCCACGTCGAAGTAGACCTCGGCGTAGGCGACGTCGGAAATGATGTAGATGCCGTGGTGGCGGCAGAACTCCACCACCTCGCCGTAGAAGTCCAGATCGACCGTGCGCGCCGTCGGGTTGTTCGGGAAGTTGAGCACCACCGCCAACGGCTTGGGCACGGAATGCCGCACGGCGCGCTTCATCTGCTCCATGAACGCGCGGCGGAAGGCCGCCTCGTCGTCGTCGAACCCGGCGACCGGCAGCGCCCGCACGGCCGCTCCGGCGATGATGAAGCCGAAGGCGTGAATGGGATAGCTTGGGTTCGGCACCAGCAGGACGTCGCCCGGGCTGGTGATCGCCTGGGCCAGGTTCGCCAACCCTTCCTTGGAGCCGATGTTGACGATGATCTCGCGCTCCGGGTCCAGCTCGACCCCGAACCGGCGTTGGTAATACGCCGCTTGGGCCCGGCGCAGGCCGGGGATGCCGCGCGAGTTGGAATACCCGTGAACGTTCGGGTTCTGCACCGACTCCGTCAGTTTGTCGATGATGTGCTGGGGCGGCGGTTGGTCGGGATTGCCCATCCCGAAGTCGACAACGTCCTCGCCGCGCCGGCGTGCGTTCGCTTTCAGCGCGTTCACCTCGGCGAACACATAGGGCGGAAGGCGCTTGATCCGGTGAAACTCGTTTTCCATGGCTGCCGCATCGTTGTCTGCGAATGGGACCGGGGGCGCTCAAGCCGCGATCGCGGGGGCACGCGAATCAGCGCGACGCTCGGAGATAGATCTCAGCGCGCCGGTTGCCCGCCTGCCCGCTCGGCATGAACTCGTGATACAGCGGATCGCGGTCGCCGCGCGCCTGGACGCGGATGGCGTCCGCGCCCACCCCCATGGCCACGAGCGCGTTCGCCACGGTTTCCGCCCGTTTGATCGACATGTCGAAGTTGGCGATCCGGTGGTCGATCGGGCTGAGCGTGCGCGTGAAGCTGCTGGAGTGCCCGACCACGCGCAGACGGCGCCCGGTGCGCTCCTGGATCGTGGCGACCTTTCGCAGCACGCGCCGGTCGCGGCCGTCGAGCCCCGCTTGGCCGTGGCCGAACTGGATGACGGCGATGCGCCGCACCTCGCCCCGGCCCGTGGCATCGCCGCTCGGCTGGTCGTCGCCGGCATCGTCCGCTGTCCCGGCGGGGACCTGAACCGGCTGCCCCTCCCGGCTGGGCGCCATCTGGGGGATTTCGTCCCGGTTGATCTCGATGCGCTCGTCCGCCGGGTCGCCACCTTGAGCCTGTGCAAGCTGCACCGCGCCCGGCGTATCGCCGGCGGGCGCGCGACGCGCGCCCTGCCCGGCTGCGCCGGTCTTCTCATCGCCGGCCGGTTTGCCTTGCAGCTCGTCGATCAGGCGCTGGCGCTCGGCGCGGCGGCTGGGCCGGCGCGGCGGGCCGTCGGGCACCGTCGACAAACGCGGGTACGCCGCCTCGGCCGCATCGCCCTCGAGCTGTACACGCTCGGGCGTGACGTCGTCGCCCACCAGGGCGTTCGTGCAGCCGGTCAGAAGCAGCCCCAGCGGCAAAACGACCGCCGCAACACCGCCCGGGACGCGCCAGCCGTGAGCCGGTCGCGGGCGTTCGGACGCAGATATGGGCGTGTGCTCAACCACCGTGCTACGGTTTCGATCCCAAGGTGTTCAACGACCTGATGTGGAGCGGCCTGCCCCGCTCGCGCTGACGGGCTTGCACCAAAGGTGCCGACCCGTATTATGTGCACCGCACAATTCGCGGGATACGCGCCCGCCACGGGACCGGCAGCCCGGCTGATGCAGTCCGAGTTGAAACCATAAGGATGGGATCATGGCAGAGCAACAGGGCGGATCGAACGAGAGCCCGGAGATGCCCGATGCCGCCGAGTTGGCCCGGACAATGGCCAACATCGCTACCAAGAGCCAGGAACTGGCGCGGAACTTTCTTTCGCGCGAAAAGCTGAGTTCACCGCTTGAAGGCGTCGATCCGTTCACGATCGCGAACGCCTACGCCGAACTCGGCCGCCAGGCGGCGCAAAACCCGGAAAAGGTGGTCGAGGCCCAGTTCCAGTTCTGGCAGCAGGCCGTCAACCTCTGGGGCGTGACCGCGAAGCGCATGCTGGGCGGTGAGCGCGAGTCGGTGGTGGAACCCGATCCCAGCGACCGCCGCTTCAAGGACGAGTCCTGGGCCGAGAACCCGATGTTTGACCATATCAAGCAGTCCTACCTGCTCTCGGCGCAGTGGCTGTTGGACACAGTCAACGACATCGAAGGGCTCGACCAGCAGACCGCCAAGAAAGTCGATTTCTACACGCGGCAGTTCGTCGACGCGCTCTCGCCCTCCAACTTCATGATGACCAACCCTGAGGTCCTGCGCACGACCGTGGAAACCGGCGGCCAGAACCTCCTCGACGGGCTGGAGAATCTGCTCCAGGACATGGAGCAGGGCCGCATCAGCCAGACCGACTACGATGCCTTCGAGGTCGGCACCAACTTGGCCGTCACGCCGGGTAAGGTGATCTACCAGAACGAGCTGATGCAGCTCATCCAGTATTCGCCGAGCACCGAGGAAGTCTACAAGACGCCGCTGCTGATTATCCCGCCGTGGATCAACAAGTATTATATTCTCGATCTGCGGGAGAAGAACTCCTATGTGAAGTGGTGCGTCGACCAGGGCTATACCGTCTTCATGATTTCCTGGGTCAATCCGGACGAAAAACTTGCCCAGAAATCCTTCGAGGACTACATGCGCGAGGGGCCGCTGGCGGCGCTCGACGTGGTCGAAGAGGTCACGGGCGAAAAGCAGACCAACGTGATCGGCTACTGCCTGGGCGGCACGCTGTTGGCCTGCACCCTCTCTTACCTGGACCAGCACGGGCAGAGTGACCGCGTGAAGGCGTCCACCTTCTTCACGACGATGGTGGACTTTAGCGAGGCCGGCGAGCTGGAGGTCTTCATCGACGAAGAGCAGATCCAGGCCCTGGAAAACAAAATGGCGGAACAGGGCTATCTGGAAGGCTCCGCGATGGCGACGACCTTCAACATGCTGCGCGCCAACGACCTGATCTGGTCGTTCGTGGTGAACAACTACCTGCTCGGCAAGGAGCCCTTCCCCTTCGACCTGCTATACTGGAACTCCGATTCCACGCGCATGCCCGCGGCGATGCACAGCTTCTATCTCCGCAAGATGTACCTGGAGAACAAGCTGATCGAGCCGGGCGGAATCGAGCTGCTTGATACGCCGATCGACCTGCGCGCGATCAACCAGCCGTCCTTCGTCCTTGCCACGAAGGAAGACCACATCGCGCCGTGGAAGTCGGGCTACGCCCTGACCCAGCACCTCAAGGGCTCGGTGCGCTTCGTGTTGGCGGCATCGGGGCATATCGCGGGCGTCGTGAACCCGCCGGCCAAGCAGAAATACTGCTACTGGACCAACGCGAAGAACCCGAAGGACCCGGACACCTGGCTGAAGAACGCCACGGAGCACAAGGGCTCCTGGTGGCCGGAGTGGCACAGTTGGTGCACCAAGACGGTCGGGACCGAGACGGTTACCGCGCGCCAGCCCGGCGGCGGCGTTTACACGCCGATCGAGGATGCACCGGGTTCGTACGTGAAGATGAAGGGCCAGTCCTGACGACTTCACGCGGCACGACCGGTCGCGTCGGCCGCCGACAGCCCGGCTGTCGGCGGCTTTTTCTTGCCGAGGGGGCTTACAGCCCTTCCGTCAGGTAGGCATCCGCCAAGTGCGCGTAGTGCCGGGCTTGGTAGGGCATGTTGGCGCGCTCCTCGGCCGTGAGGTCGCGCATCTTCTTGGCGGGGCTACCGCCCCACAATTCGCCGGCGGGAACGCGCTTGTTCGGCGTGACGAGCGCGCCCGCGGCAACCATGGCGCCGCCTTCCACCACCGCGCCGTCCATGACCGTCGCGCGCATGCCGACAAAGCCGCCGCTTTCGATCGTGCAGGCGTGGATAAGCGCCATGTGCCCGATGGTGACGTCATTGCCGATCCAGGTCGGCTCCCCGCCCCCGGTTTCCCGGTAATCGCCGTGGGGGTCGTGGTTCACGTGGATGACGGTGCCGTCCTGCACGTTCGTGCGCGCGCCGATCCGGATGCGGTTGACGTCGCCGCGGATGACGCAGCCGTACCAGACCGAGCCTTGCTCACCGATTTCCACATCGCCGATGACGACGGCATTCTCGGCGATGAACGCATCCGTCGCCACCTTCGGGGCCATGCCCTTGAAAGGCAGCACATAACCGCTCATGGCGCGCTCCGCGATCCGTGTGGCCGGCCGAGCCGTTTCGGCGTTCGACGGGGATCAGGGGAACATCGGCTGAAGCTCGAGGCCACGGGTTTCGTGCAGTGCGAGCATGACGTTCATGTTCTGGATCGCCTGCCCGCTGGAGCCCTTGGCGAGGTTGTCGATGGCCGCGACCACGACCGCGCGGCCCGGCAGCCGGTCGGGGAACACGCCGATCTCGGCCATGTTGGAGCCGCGGACGTTGCGCGTCGCCGGCGTGGCCCCTTCGGGCAGCACGCGCACGAAGGGCTCGGCATCGTAGCGCTCGCCGAGCACGCGGCGCACATCGCCGGCCGTCGCATCGCCCGCCAGCCGGACGTGACAGGTCACCAGCTCGCCGCGGTTCATGGGGATGAGATGCGGCGTGAAGTTTACGCGCACGTCCGCGCCCGCGGCCAGGCTGAGTTCCTGCTCCATTTCCGGCGCGTGACGGTGCTTGCCGACGCCGTAGGGGTGGATGCCCTCGCCCACCTCGGCAAACAGCAGCCCTTGGGTCACCTTGCGGCCCGCGCCCGTGACCCCCGACTTGGCATCGATGATGAGATCACCCGGCTCGACCGTGCCCGCGTCGAGCAGTGGCGAAAGCGCGAGCAGCGCAGCCGTGGGGTAGCAGCCGGGGCACGCGACCAGACCGGCGTGCCCGATCGCGGTACGGTTCAGTTCCGTCAGGCCGTAGACCGCGTCGCGCTGACGCTCCGGCGCTTGGTGCGCCTTGCCGTACCAGGCGGCGTACGTGTCGACATCGCGCAGCCGGAAGTCCGCGGAGAGGTCCACGACCTTCAGCCCCGCCGGCATCTGCGCGACGATTGCCTGACTCGTCCCGTGCGGTAGGGCGCAAAACGCGACATCCAGCGCGGACCAGTCGGCTTCCTCCCAGGTCACCAGGTCCGGCAGGTCCATGCTGCGCAGGTGCGGATACACCGCGTGCATGGGCTGGCCGGCCTGCTGATTGGCAGTGAGCACGCGAATCTGTGCGTCCGGGTGCCCGGCGAGCAGGCGCACCAGCTCGGCGCCCGTGTAGCCGCTTGCTCCCAGGATGCCGATGCGGATGGGATCGCTCATGCTCGCCTCCCTCGTCGGCTGCACGCCGATGGTCTCATAAAAACGGGGCTCGCCCCGGCCGAGCGAGCCCCCTGGAGAGTCCAGCTTCGTCTTGCCCGGCTATCAGCGCTTGGAGAACTGGAAGCTGCGGCGCGCCTTGGTGCGGCCGTACTTCTTGCGCTCCACGCGGCGGGCATCGCGCGTGAGATAACCACCCTGCTTGAGCACCGGCCGCAGGCTCGGCTCGTAGCGCGACAGCGCCTTCGCCACGCCGTGCCGGATGGCGCCGGCCTGCCCGGACAGGCCGCCGCCCGTCACGGTGCAGTAGACGTCGAACTCGTTGTCGCGGCCCGCGGCACGAAACGGCTGGCCGATCATCATCCGCAGCACCGGGCGGACGAAGTAGTTCTCCAGCGTCTTGCCGTTCACCTGCATCTGCCCGGAGCCGGGCTTGATCCAGACGCGGGCCACGGCCTGCTTGCGCTTGCCCGTGGCGTAAGACCGGCCGAAGTCGTCGATTTGCGGCTCGGGCAGCGCGCCGGCCTCGGGCTCCTGGGCTTCGGCGGCGCCGCCGAGCTCGGAGAGATCGGAAAGGGTCTGCTCGTCCTGCGCCATGGGGTTACGCGCTCCGGCGGTTCTTGCGGTTCATCGCCCCGACGTCGAGGGGCTCCGGCTGCTGCGCGTGGTGGGGGTGCTCCGGCCCCGCGTAGACGCGCAGATTGCGCATCTGCGTCTCGCCCAGCGGCCCCTTGGGGATCATGCGCTGGATGGCCTTCTTGACCACGCGCTCGGGGTAGCGGCCGCTCAGGATCTCATCGGCCGACCGGTCCTTGATCCCGCCGGGATGGCCGGTGTGCCAATAGTAGATCTTGTTGGTGCGCTTCTTTCCGGTCAGCTTGACCTTGTCGGCGTTGACGACGATGACGTTGTCGCCGCAGTCGATGTGCGGGGTGAAGGTCGGCTTGTGCTTGCCGCGAAGGACACTCGCCACCTTCGCCGCCAGCCGCCCAAGGACAACGTCCTCGGCGTCGACAACGTACCACGTCTTCTCGACATCGGCCGGTTTGGCGGAATAGGTCTTCATCTGCAGCCGTCCGGTCCTGACTGATGGGATCGTTTTGGGATCGCGTACGTGGCCGCTGGACAGCGCCTGCCGCCGTGAAGCTGACGACGCCTGCCCTCGGACACAGCGGCGGCCCAAGCGACCGCCGCCCGCGAAGTAGGCGCCTATCTATGGCATCCCGCGGACCGTGTCAACAGCTACCGGCCCGAAAAAACGCCGTAAGATGAGCGCCTTAACAGTGGGGTATTATTTTACCGCTTGATCGTGCCACGGGAGATGTTCACCCTTCCGTCCTGGTTTCGCTGTCGATCCAGTCCAGGAACTGGGCGTTGCCCGCGCGCACCGGGATCGCCAGGACCGCGGGGCAGTCGTAGGTGTGCCGGTCTTTTACGAACGCGATGACCTGGTCGACGAGGTCGTCGCGCGTCTTGGCGATCAGGACCGCCTCGGCGTCCTCCTGAACCTCGCCGTCCCACCAGAAGATCGGGACCATGCTCGGGAAGACGTTGGCGCAGGCGGCGAGATGGGCTTCCACGAGGCCGCGGCCGAGACGCTTGGCTTCCTCGGCGTCACCGGCCGTGACGTAGACAAGACTGTAGCTCATCGGTTCCTCCGTCGTGTTGGTGTCTCCGGCGGCTTAAGGGCGCCTCATGTGCGGACGGCTTGCCTTGCGTGCCTGCCCGAAGCGCGGCGCATCGTCGACCGCGATGCACCACATGCGCGAAGTTTCGAAGCAAAGACACGCAGCAAGTATTGTTCGTTCGTGGTGATTGCCGTATCCTGCCGCGACCAAGGACTTTTTCACTGCGAACGAACATGCAGCAGCATGTGACCGATTCTTTGTAGAATCTTTACAGACAAGACATAAGCCGGAAGCCGTGTCGATCAGCGTAACGGAACCAACATGGAAGCGGATCGGGGCGACCAGGCGGAGGACCCCTCGCCGTCCGCGAATCCGGGCGCGCGCGCAACCGGGCCGGACCGGCGCGGCATGATGGGCGTCCAGGCCCGACTGCTGCTGGCGTTTGGCCTCGTTGCCGGCCTCACGGTTCTGGCGGGCGGGATCGGTTGGTGGTCGTACACGCGCGTTGGCGATTCCGTGGACACGGTTGCCCAGACTCACATCCCGCGTATGCAGGCCGCCTCGCAGGTAGCGCGGCACAGCGCAGCGCTGTCGGCCGCTGCCCCGGTTCTGGCCGGCGCGGATAGCCAGACCGAGCGGCGCAAGGCGCTGGAGCGGCTCAACACCCGGACGGACGAAATCAAGAGCCAGCTTTCGCATCTGCACGCGGACGCGGAAGCCACGGCCGCGGTTCGCAGCCAAGTGGAGCGGCTGAGTTCCACGGTCGCAACACTGAACACGGCCGTTGAGCACCGTCTTGAGGCCCGCGACGAGGTCGACGAGGCCGTCGACACCATCCGCACGCGGCATCGAGAGCTGCTCACGGCGCTGGAACCGCGCGCGAAGCAAGCCAAGTCGGCCCTGCTGGAGGGGTCTGGGCGCGCCAGCCGCAAGAGCTCCGAGGCGCTGCAGGCCCTCGTTCAGGAAAATCTCGGCGAATTGCGGGATCTCCTGGTCCTGATCGCCGACGCCAACCGTGTGATGGCGCTGCTCGGGCTCGTCCAGGGCGCCGAGTTTCCGGCCGCGCTCAACCCCGTCAAGCGGGATCTGGCTGTCGCCGCCAAGCAGATGCGCGAGCAACTCGACGTCGTGCCGCGCGGCGGCGACACCCGCATGATCCGCGTGGCCGCGGACATGCTCGTGGGCGCGTCGGTGGGTGACAACAACGTCGTCGCGCTGAAGAAACAGGCGCTGGACGGGGCCGAGGGCGCCGACGACAAGCTCAAACAGAAGCTGAACACCGCGCGGCGCATGCATTCCACGTTGTTGAACAACGTGAACACCCTGGCCGACGCGGCCGAAAACACCTTCAAGACCAAGGCGCAACGCCTGGCCACGGGCAACGCCGACCGCATCTCCAAGCTCGTCGATCAGGAGATGGCGCGGCTCGGTGCCGTGCTGCGCATCCATTCCGCGGGCAATCGCGCGGCCGGTCTGTTGGCCACGGCCGCCAACGTGGACTCGGTCGGCGCGCTCAAAACGCTCAACATGCGTTTTTCGAGCGCGGTTGCGACCTTGCGGGAAAACATGGGCGCGTTGGAGGACGGGGCGTCGCAAGCGGCCATCAAGCAACGCGTCGACGCGCTGATCGGCATGGGGACGGGCGGCCGGAACCTCTTCGATCTCCGGCGCGAGCAGCTCGATGCGGCGGCGAAGGCGAACCGGGCACTGGACCAGGCACGCGAGGTGACGGGAACGCTCTCCGAGCGCGTCGATGCGGTCGTCGCCGCCAACCGGGCGGACGTGCGCGAGGATGTCCGCTCCGTCAGTTCCGCGTTCTACCAGGGTCGCGTCGCGCTGGCGCTCGTTGCGGCGGCCAGTCTGTTGACGGTCGCCGCCGTCGGCTACTTCTACGTGAACCGAAACCTGTGTGCGCGCCTGAAGCGGTTGGCGCGCGCCACGCGCTCGATCGCCTGGGGGCGGCGCAACGCCGTGATCGACGTGGGCGGCGACGACGAGATCGGCGAGATGGCGGATGCACTCGCAACGTTCCGGGAGGGGCTGGACGCCAAGGACCGCGCCGAAGAAGCCAGCCGGGCCAAGTCCCAGTTTCTCGCCACCATCAGTCACGAGCTTCGCACACCGTTGAACGCCGTGATCGGCTACGCCGAGATGATGTCGATGGGGGTGCTCGGGCCGCTGGGCAACGAGCGCTATGCCGAGTACGCGGAAGATATCCGGCGCAGCGGCGTTCACCTGCGAGATCTGCTCCAGGACCTGATCGACCTGTCGCGCATCGAGTCCGGCAATTACGAGCCCACCATCGAGGAGGTCGATCTCAGCACCGTGGCCCAGGAAGCGGCCACCATGCTGGAGATGCGTGCGCGCGAAAAGGGGTTGCAACTGAAAGTAGATACCGAAGAGGCGGTGTCGATCTGTGCCGATGCCCGGGCGATCCGGCAGATCGTGCTCAATCTCCTCGCCAACGCCGTGAAGTACACGGATCGCGGCAGCGTGTCGCTGGATGTCCACACGGACCGCGGCGGCGCCTACATCCGCATCAGCGACACGGGACCGGGCATTCCGGAGGAATTGAAAGGTCGGCTGTTCGAGCCCTTCGTCCAGCAGGACAGCCGCGTGCGCCGCGAGGATTCCGAAAGCACGGGGCTCGGCTTGTCCCTTTCGCACCGCCTGGCCACGGCGCTGGGCGCCAACCTCGAGATCGACAGCCGGCCGGACGTGGGCACGACGGTGGACGTGCGATTCCCGCCCGACCTCTTCCCCACGGAAGCCGGCTGCACCGAGGCGCACGGAGCCAAGCTGCCCGCGCTTGCCGACCAGCAGGACGATCCGGCCGCCTGACCGTCAGGCCGCGAGCTCCGCTGGCACGGCGACACCGCTGCGTGTCAGCTGATCGCTCACCGCAGCTTTGAGCCGCTCCAGCGCATCAGCATCCCAGCCCTCGCAGCGCGCCACGAGAACGTCCTGCGTGTTGGATGCGCGCAGCAACCACCAGCCATCGGCCGTGTCCACGCGCACCCCGTCGATGGCTGTGACCTGCGCGCCGGCTTCCGCCAGGCGCTGTTCCGCCTCGGCGATGGCCGCCCACTTCCGCGACCCGTCGCAGGGGATGCGGATTTCCGGGGTGTTGGCCACGGCCGGAAGGCTGTCCTTGAAGGCGGCAAGGTCCTGGTCCGTTCGGGCGAGGATGTCCAGCACGCGCACAGCTGCATAGAGGCCGTCGTCGAAGCCGTACCAGCGGTCGGCGAAGAAGAGATGCGCGCTCATCTCGCCCGCGAACGGTGCGGACCGACGGCGCATCTCCGCCTTCACCAGCGAATGGCCGGTCCGGCCCATCACGGGCTCACCGCCGGCTTCCGCGATTCCGTCGAACAGCACCCGACTGGCTTTTACGTCCGCGATAATGGGGGCGCCCGGCCGGTCGGCCAGGATATCGCGGGCGATCAGCAGCATGATCTCGTCGCCCCAGAGCACGCGGCCCTGCCGGTCGACCACGCCGAGCCGGTCTCCGTCGCCGTCGAAGGCGAAGCCGAGATCGCACCCGCGCTCCTGCACCGTGGCGCGCAGCTGCTCCAGGTTCTCGGGGACGGTCGGGTCCGGGTGATGCGCCGGAAAGCGGCCGTCTACTTCCCCGTTGATGACATGGTGCTCCCCCGGCAAGCCCGCGAGCACCTCGGCGAGGACAGCCCCTGTGGCGCCATTGCCGGGATCCCACGCGACGCGGAGCCCGCCCCGTCCGGGCGCATCGGCAAGCACGCGCGCCACGTAGCGATCGTGAACCGGCATTGCGTGCCGCTGGCCGCTACCGTCGGTGTACGCGCCTTCCGCCGCGATGCGGCCGAGTTCCTGGATGGCGTCGCCGTGCAGGGTTTCCAGCCCGCGCATGAGCTTGAAGCCGTTGTGCTCGGGCGGGTTGTGGGACCCGGTGACCTGGATGCCGCCGTCCGCCTCGGTCTCGTGTACGGCGAAGTAGAGCATCGGCGTCGGGCCGCGCCCAATGTCGAGCACGTCGACGCCGCCGGCGCACAGCCCGTCCGCGACCGCCGCCGCGAGGTCCGGCGACGACAGGCGACCGTCGTAACCCAGCGCCACGCGCGCGCCGCCCTCGCGGCGGATCGTGGTGGCGAAGGCGCGGCCGAGCGCGCGAGCATCCCCCGTGGTCAGCGTCTCGCCCACGATTCCGCGCACGTCATAGGCACGCAGGATGCTCGGGTCCAGCCGGTGGGCGGTGCCCATCTCGTTCACGTCGTTCATGCCGACACCGTTTGCTTGAGCGCGTGGCGGGCCATTTCGGCGCGGGCCGCGGCGGCCGTGTCGGGATGTTCAAGTGCCACGGCCAGGAACGCCTGGACGAAGCCGGCCTTGCTGCCGCAGTCGTAGCGGTGTCCGCTGAAACGCACGCCGTGGAGTGGTGTTTGTGGCAAGGTGCGCGCGATGGCATCGGTCAACTGGATTTCACCGCCCGCGCCGGCCGGCTGGTCGGCCAGCGCGCGCATGACACCCGGATCGAGCACGTAGCGCCCGACCACCCCCAGCCGGGACGGCGCGACCTCGGGGGCCGGCTTTTCCACGACGCCCTGGGAGGCTGCCACCGTGCCGTCGTCGGCGGTGACGTCGAGGATCCCGTACCGGCTTGTGGCCTCGGCAGCCACCTCCTCAACGCTGACCACGTTGCCGCCCAGCCGGTCGTGGACGGCGACAAGCTCACTGAGGCACGGCGGCTCGCCCAGGATGAGGTCGTCGGGGAGCATCACCGCGAAGGGCTCGTCGCCGACAACGCGATGCGCGCACCACACGGCGTGGCCGAGCCCCAGCTTTCTCGCCTGGCGGACGCTGATGATTTCGCCGCCGCGATCGGCGTGCCGGTTCGTTTGCTCAAGGGTCTCCGTTTTGCCCGCCTTTGAGAGCGCGTCTTCGAGTTCCGGCGCGCGATCGAAGTGGTCAACCACGGCGGACCCGCCCTGCCCCGTCACGAGGACGATGCGCTCCATGCCGGCGGCACGCGCTTCGGCCACGGTGTGCTCGATCAGCGGCCGGTCCACGACCGGCAGCATTTCCTTCGGAATCGCTTTGGCGGCCGGAAGCATGCGGGTTCCCAACCCCGCGACGGGGATGACGGCGGTGCGTACCCGAGCCATGCGCGCTCTCCCTGATGGCTTCTTCGATCCGGTCTTGCCACAGCGAGAGCGCGGTTCACAACGCCGCCTGGAAGGTACTCCATTGGACCGCTCGGCGGTCGAATGGGTAAGGACAGGCCGGCGGCCAGCGGATCAGAAGCTGCGCGACACGCTGCCCCGCCGGCGGCTCGCGGGTTCGGCGTTCGCCGCATCGGACTGGGGCTTGGTTGCCTGCCCGTCTTGCCCCCGCGTGCCGTCAAAGGCCGCACTCCAGTCGGAGGCCGTTTGGCCATCGATATAATTTGTGTCGGCAAGCGCCTGAATCGCCTGACTCATCGTGCGCATGCCAGCTTGCTGGCCCAGCTCCATGCTCTGATGCAGCTGCGGGATCTTGCCCTCGCGGATCTGGTTGCGCACGGCCGAGGTCCCCAGCATCACCTCCATCGCGGCCGCGCGGCCGCCTCCCTGCGCGGGCAGGAGGCGCTGGGTCACCACGGCCGTCAGCGCCGTGGAGAGCATGGAGCGGATCAGCTCCTTCTCCTGACCTGGGAAGACGTCGAGGATACGGTCGATTGCCTGCGGCGCCGTGGGCGTGTGCATCGACGCCAGCACCAGCTGCCCTGTTTCGGCCGCCGTCAGCGCCAGCGAGATCGTTTCAAGATCGCGCATCTCCCCAACCAGCACGACGTCGGGGTCCTCGCGCAAAGCCCCGCGCAGCGCCGTATGGAAGGAGGCCGTGTGTCGGCCGACCTCGCGCTGATTGATGAGGCTTTCCTTATGCGGGTGCACGTATTCGATGGGGTCTTCGATGGTGATGATGTGCTGGCGGCGGGAGGTGTTGATGCGATCGATGAGCGCCGCGAGCGTCGTCGACTTGCCCGAACCGGTCGGCCCCGTCACCAGGATCAGCCCGCTTTCCCGCTCGCCCAGGTCGCGCACCACGGCCGGCGCCGGCAGGTCCTCCAGGGGTGGCGGCGCCGTGGGCAGGCGCCGGATCGCCAGCGCCGAGCCGTTGAGGGTTTGATATGCGTTGATGCGGTAGCGCTCGCCGTCGTTGAGCGTTCGGGCGAAGTCCATGTCGGTGTCCTCGCCCAGCACGTTGCCGCTTCCCGCGGCGAGCAGGCTTTCGCGCACACCGCGCACCGCCGACTCGTCGAGCGCCGGATGGTCCATCGGCTCCAGGCGGCCCTCGAGGCGCATCAGGGGCCGGTGGCCGGCGGCGATGTGGATGTCGCTGACGCCGCTGGTCCGCGCCCGTTCCAGCAGGAGGTCCAGGACGTTGTTGCCGGTGCTCATCGCCTTTCCTCCACCGTGCCCGTTCAGGCGGCGCGCCCGCGCCCCAGTCGCAACCAGCCGGCCGGGCCGTCGGGCACGAGCCCGGCGTCGCGTACCGCCCGGCGGGCGTGGCGGCGGGTAACCCGCGGGCTGTCCGCCGCGTAGGCAGCCAGGAGCGCGCGGTCCGCAACCAGATTGATGGCACGCGGGATACCACCCGCCGCTTTAACAAGCACTTTCATCGCGCCGCGCGTGAAGACATCGTTGGGGGCGACACGGCTGCGCTGTTGCACGCGGTAGCGGATGTAGCGAACCCCGGCCCGGGTATCGAACGGCTTCGTGGTGAAGCTGAAGGTGATGCGCTGGCGGATCTGGCGCATGCCGTACTCGTCCACGAGGCGGTCGAGTTCCGGCTGGCCGAAGAGGACCACTTGCAACAGCTTGGCCTCGTCGGTTTCCAGGTTCGAGAGCAGACGGATCGTCTCCAGCCCCTTGCGCCCCAGTGCCTGCGCCTCATCCACGACGAGGATGGGCCGGCGTCCCGCCGCGTGCTCCTGCATCAGGTGGTTGGACAGCAGCGGAAAGATATCGTCGTCGGTGGCCGGGTTCAGCCCGAATTCGCGCGCGACGCCGCGCATCGTGGCGTGGTAGCCGGCCTGCGGCAGCGCCAGGAAGGCCACGCATTCACCCTCCTCGCTGAAGCTGGTCATCAACAGGCGGCAGAGCAGGGTTTTCCCGGTGCCGACCTCCCCGGACACCTTCACGATCGGCTCGCCCCGCTGGACCGCGAACCGGGCGGACTCCAGGACGTGCTGGTGCTGGTCGGGGAAGAACAGCCCCCGGTTCGGGGTCAGCGTGAACGGCCAGCCCGTGAAGCCGAAGTGGTCCAGATAGGGCATGGATCACCTGCTCAAGTACCGCAGACGCCGTCGCACCGCGCTCGCCGCGACGCCGGCATCCTGCAGGGCGCTCGCGCCGGCTTGAAGAACCCGGCGATAGGCGTTGGCGGCGCGCTGGCGGTTGCCGGCTCGATCGTGCAGCACCGCCAGGTCGTAGCGGTAGCGCACGCTGGACGGCGCCAGCGCCACGGCCCGCTGCATCGCCTGCGCCGCAGCGGCTGCTTTGCCCGCGCGGAGGTGTGTGCGGGCGATGCGGGCGTGGACGCGCGCAACATTCGGATGCGCTTCCCGAACCCGCTCCAGCCGCTTCAGGGCCTGCTCCGGCGGTCCCAGGCCCGCAAGGTTGATCAGGTTGCGCAGGGCACGCTGATTGCCGGGCTCCACCTTCAGTAGCTTGCGGTAGGTCGTCCGGGCCTCGGCCGTATCGCCCATGCGCTGCTGGGCGAGCGCCAGCCCGAGCAGCGCGTCCGGCCTGTTCGGCGACTCACCCAGTACGCGGCGGAACAGCCGGGCGGCTTCCCCGGGCGCGCCGGTTCGCAGGGCGCGCGCTGCTTGGCGGTGGGTGGCGGTGATCGTCGGCGCGTCGATGCGGCGCGTCGTGCTGACTGTCGGTTCACCTGATCTCGGTTCGCCCGCGCCCGCTTCGTCGGGCACCGTGTCCTTGGCGCGGTCCGCGGACAGGCTTTCTCCTGCACTGCGATCCGGCGAGGTGTTCCGGTCGCTGCTGCCGTCCTGCTTGCCGGGCAGCGTCATCGTCCCGTCGGGGACCAGCCGCGTGGGTTCCCTGGCATCGCTGCTGGTGCCGGGGCCGTCGGTGTCGCGGTCGCCGGCGTTGCGGCCGCTCGCCTCGCCGTCCGTGACCGTGACCTGAATGGCGTCGGCGTTCCGGTCGTCACCACGCGTCGCCGTGGTGTCCGCCGCCTCCCCGGTCCCGCTGCTCGGGGTGCCGCCGTCCGGCGGCCCGTCGCTGGCCATGGCCTCGATGGTCTCGACCAGCCGCGCCGAGGGTTGGGCGGGCGTCACCGTCGTTTTGCCAGCGACGTTCAGAGCGATCGCCGGTGACTGCACCACCCTGGCGTCGGCAACTTCGGCCCCTGCCTGCCCCTGATCCGCAAGGGCCGACCGAACGGCGCCGGCAACGCCGGCGGACTTGGATGCCTCGCTGTCGCCGGGGCGCGCCAGGACCCGGCGGACGTGGTCCGGCAACGGGCGCGGTTCCGGGCGATCCAAAGCCCTGAAATCGATGGCCGGGGGGTCCGGCCGGGGCGCAATCGCCAGGACCACGCCGGTCTGGTCACGAACCACCTCGGCGACGGGCGCCAGCCAAGCGCGCACGTCGCGCGGTTGCGGCAGCGGCGCATTCGTCTGGGTCAAAGCCAGGCCGGTCCCCGCAGCGGAGCCAAGAAGGGTCAGGCCGAGTAGTTTGAAAGGGCCGAGCCGCCGGTGGCCCCGGTGGTCCGCCGCCGCACGCAGATAGCTCTGAACCTGATCTTGGCTGATATCGGGGCCGACGGCCGGACCGGCCTCATCCTCGCCGTTGCCCCGGCTGTGGGACGCGGCGACTTCGCTTGCGCCGGGCGCAGCCTTCTTGTGCCGCGATTTCCGCAGCGCTGCGTGGATCACGCTCATCGTTGCGCTTCACCGATCGCTGTCCCACAACCGAAGCGAGGAATGGTCTTACCCTGGGTCACCCGTATATACCAAATTCGAAGGGATTAACTTCCGCCTAACCACAGGCATGCAACCCCGATCCGGCCGCGAAGAAGCCTACCCCTGGTGGCGGCCGAACCACGACAGGACGTGAACGATGCTCAGCGATTCCGCGCGCCGACGCCGCGATCCGCGCGCCTCCCGTCGAGCGGCGGTCGCGCTGATGTGCGCTGCGGGCCTCGCGCTCGCCGGCTGCAATCAGATTCCGGATGACGAGCACGACAAAGGCGTGGACAAGAGTCGCGAGCAGTTCAAGCAGCTTCTCGAAAATCCCCCGCCGGTCCCGGACGAGCGCGGCCGGCAACGCAGCGCCCCGGCGGTGCCCGAGCTTTCCCCGGCCGAGCCAGAGGCGGACACGCCGGAGCTGTTTCCCAACCCGCGCGTCAGCGTGTCCGTAACCGAAAAGGTTCCCATCAAGGACGTGCTGTTCCAGCTGGCACAGCAGGCCGGCGTGGACATTCAGATCGACCCGCGGATCACGGGCGGGATCATCTTTTCGGCCAACGACACCCCCTTCCTGAAGGTGGTCGAGCGCATCAGTCGGCAGGCGGGCCTGCGCTACAGCGTGAAGGACAACGTGGTTCGTGTGCGCGTTGATACGCCGTACATGAAAACCTACAACATTTCCTACATCACGCAGACGCGCGAAACCCAGAGCCAGGTGTCGATCTCGACGCAGCTGTCCACCGGCGCCGTTGGCGAAGGCGGGGCCCAGGGTGGGGACACCTCGTCCAGCACGACGATATCCGGCGAGGCATCGTCGAACGTCTATGCGCAACTGGAAACCGGGCTGCGCACCGTGCTGGCGAACACGGCCCCGCGCGGGCTGCGTCAGCAGCAACAGGGCGAGGGCAGCCCCGTCGTCATCACGCCGCAAAGCGGAACGCTGAGCGTCTTCGGCACGTCCAAGCAGCACGAGGCGGTGCAGAGCTATCTGCGCCGCGTCCGCCGCGCCATTTCCGCCCAGGTGCTGATTCAGGCGAAGATCATCGAAGTGGACCTGAACCGGACCTTTCAGAGCGGGATCAACTGGAACGCCGTGGCGGACCAGCTCACGGCGAGCGTGAACTTCAGCAACCTCGCCACCTCGGCCGCCGGCACCGCCACGTCGGGCCTGTCGACGCTCACCTTCAACGGTGACAACTTCAACGCGGTTCTCAACCTGCTGGGCCAATTCGGCACGACACGCACGCTCTCCAGCCCGCGTGTGACGGTGCTCAACAACCAGAGCGCCATCCTCAAGGTCGCCGAGAACGAGGTCTTCTTCGAGCTGGACGCCGAGGAGGAAGAAGACGAGGAAACCAACCAAACCACTCTGGAGGTGGACAGCGAAATCCGCACGGTGCCCGTCGGCCTCGTCATGAACGTTCGCCCGGCCATCGATCTGCGGGAGAACCGCGTGACGCTGACGCTGCGGCCGACGGTTTCGCGCGTGGACCGCTTCGTCGAGGATCCCGCGGTCGCCATCATCTCCGAACGCCTGACCGGCACCGGGACTGACATCACCTCCCAGATCCCGGTCGTGGAGACGCGCGAGATCGACAGCGTTCTCGACATGAGATCCGGCCAGACGGCGATCATGGGTGGGCTCATGCAGGAACGCACCTCGAACGAGGATTCCGGCGTTCCGGGCCTGTCGCAGATCCCCTGGATCGGGCGCGCGTTCAAGCAGCGAAACGAAAACACCGACATGGTGGAACTCGTCATCCTGCTGAACGCGCAGATCGTGCGGAACGCGCGTCCGGACGCCGCCGACAGCCGGATTTATCAGGACTACACGCGCGATCCCCGGCGCATCCCCATGCCGGGCTCGGGGAGCGGTTCGCGGCAATGACCCTGCCCTACCTCCTGCTGAGCGCGCTTCGGGATCGCCTGGTGGCGGCGATGGCCATGGGGCTGGTGGCGATCTGGCTCGTGGCGGCGTTCGCGGGCGGCACCTCCATCGCCGAAGAGGGCGCCGCCGCGAGCGTGTTCGCCGCCTTTGGTGCGCGGCTTCTGGTGATCGGCGGGCTGGTGCTGTTCGTGGCGCTGCAGGTCCGGCGGCTCTCGGAGTCCGGCGAACTCCATCTGCTGCTGGCCACGCCGGTTTCGCGCGGGCGCTTCGTGGTCCAGGCGTGGGCCGGATTCGCCACGCTGGCGGTTGGCTTCGCCCTGGCCGCCGGGGCGATCGCGGGTGTCGCGGGGTGGCCGCCGGCCCAGCCCGCGGGTCTGGCTGTCTGGACGGCCACGCTGGCGCTCGAGGGCATCGTGATGGCGGCGCTGGCGTTGTTCGTGGCGCTCGGGCTGCGCGGCGTGATCGCGGGCGTGCTCGTTGCGCTCGGTCTGTACGTCGTGGCGCGCATGATGGGCGTGCTGCTGGCCATTGCGAACTCGAAGTTCGCCCCGACGGACGGCTGGATGGGGCAGTTGGTCGACGTGCTGGGCCTGCTGCTGCCCCGGCTGGATCTGTTGGCGCAGAGCCGGTGGCTGGTTCACGGCCTGGAATCGCCTTACACCATTGGGATCGCCGCCGCACAGGCCGCCGTCTATACGGCGGCGTTGGTCGCGGCCGTGGTATTCGACGCGCAGGGACAGTCGCTTTGACGGTGCGGGCGGCCGCGCTTGCCGTGGTGGTGCTGGGACTCGGCGCCTCGGCGCTGCTCGGCGCGCACCTCGATGAGCGCGAGCCCCGGGGTGACGTCGTTCCGGCGCCACCCTCGCCGTTGGCGCTGCGGGCACAGGCGCTGGGGGACGGCCAGTTCGCCTTTCGCGCGCGCAGCCTTCAGCTGCAGCATCTGGGCAATCTCGGCGGGCGCGTCGTGCCCTACAAGGCGATGGATTACGGCCGCCTGGAGGAATGGTTCCGCACCCTCGACCGGCTGGACGCGCGCTCGGATGTCGTCCCCATGAGCGCCGCCCTGCTCTATTCCGGCACGCAGACGCCGCCCGACGTGCGCCACATCGTCGCCTATCTCGCCGACCACGTGCGCCGCGCGCCGGGGCGCGAGTGGCGCTGGATGACGCACGCCATCTATCTGGCCCGGTTTCGGCTGGAGGACTCCGAGCTGGCGCTGGACCTGGCGCGGGAGCTGGCCGCCTTCGAGGCCGGGGGCATTCCGGCGTGGGCGCGCAACCTGCGCGTCCTGGTGCTGGCGGACATGGGCCGGACGGAGGCTGCCCGCGCGCTCGTGCGCAAGCTCGTCCAGGCGGAGGGGATGCCGCGGGCCGAGCGGCGCTGGCTGCGCTACTACCTGAAGCGCGAACTCCAGGCGGACACGAGCCCCCTCCGGCGGTGAGCGAACGGCATGGCGTGGGACGCAATCGCGACGGGTGTGCGGCTGGCGGGGGCCATCCACGCGGTGCTGCTGGGCGCATACGCCGTGCTAGCGCTGCGACCGCGCGCGCGTGCCGTCGTGCCGGCGGTGTACGCCGCATGCCTGCTGGGGGCCCTGCTGGTGCCCGTTCTCGGCTCGGGGCCGGCGGGCGCGCTGGCGGCGGCGTTGTGGCTGGCGCTGCCGGCGGCGACCTATCTGCTCGTGCTGCAAGTGGTCACGCAAGCGCCGCCGCAGCGGCGCCATCTGGCGGTCCTGGTCGTGCCCGTGGTGGCCCTGCCCGGTGTCGTGCTGCGGGGAAACGGGGTCACTGCGTTCGCGTTCGCGAACCTGGCTGTGCCGGTTCAGCCGGCGCTGCACCTTTACGCCGTGATCACGGGCGCGGGCGTGCTGGCGCTGGTGCTGATCACGGCTCGCCGGCAGCTTCGTGCGTTGGCTGCGAGACGGGCTGAGCGCCCGCGCTATGCGCTCGCGGTGGCCATCCTCGGCGTGCAGGCGGTGGCGCTCGGAGTCGGCCTGCTGGCCCTGAGCGAGCTGGTGCCGCAGGGCCGCGCCAATCTCGCGGCGGCGCTGGTGCAGGTGACGATGCTCTACCTCGTCGGCTCGGCGCTGTTCCGCCTGCCCGTCTCGACCGTGGAGGAGGCGCCGGAAGCCGATGAGCCGGCCGGGAATGGCGCCGGCGCCACGCCAGAACCGCAGGCGGAACCGCTGTCGAGCTGCGAAGAAGAATTGCTGCGTGAGGCCCGGACGCGCATGGCCGAGGAGGCGCTGTATCGCGCGCCCGGCCTGAGCCGCCGCGATCTGGCCGAGAACCTGGGCGTGCCGGAGCACCAGGTGACGCGCATCCTCAACGTGGGCCTTGGGCAGAGCTTCACGCAGTTCGTCAACGGCTACCGCATCGCCGAGGCACAAACGCTGCTGACCGGCAGCGACCTGCAGATCACCGAGATCGCCTTCCGCGTCGGCTTCAACAGCCTCGCCACCTTCAATCGGGCTTTTAAGGAGGGCACCGGGATGACGCCGCGGGCGTATCGGCAAACAGCGGCACAGGCGGCTAGCGTCACTGTATAAAGGGGTTGCTGGTCGCCGGGAACCTCAAAACAAGAACGCCAGAGCGCACCGGCCGTCGCTGGCGTATCCGCTCTGGGTTTCGTCATCCCGGCATCCTCCATCCGAGCTGCTCGATCCGCCGAGCATGTCGCCCGATGTGGCGCGGCCATCGTCGACCTTTGCGTCCAGGCTCGCTGCATCGCGAGAGGACAGGATGGGCTTGTCGTTGGCCTGACTGCTCAGATCGTTGGCCGTGCCGACCATCATCAAGAGGTCGTTGGGCCGCTCGGTATCGAGGAAATTTTGCGTGTCGATGCCGTGTTTGATCGTAAAAACACCATCGAACGAGGTACGAAACGCTGTATCGGCGGTAATACCATTTTCGTTGAGAGCGTTCGCCTGGGTTTCCAGAATTCCCTGCGTGCCCAGATGAACCCAGAACTGTACGGCCTCGTCATTAGCAGAGCCGAGGCGGCAATCGCCCGCTGCACCGTCGGCGCAACGTATCCGGCCGTCGCCGTTTCCACCGGTCGGCGGGTTGTCGAGCGGGGTGGTGTCGAGGATGCCAACCTCTTCGAAATCGCCCGGCAAGGCGCGGAACTTTTCCTGAAATGTGAATGTGGCCGTGCGCACCCGATTGGCGTCGGTTTGGATGCTGTTCAGCTGGGCGCTGGTGATCAATTCCTCGCCGCGCAAAACGCCGCCGACGATCAGCCCGATGATCAGGAGAACGACCGCCAACTCCACCAGCGTAAAGCCGCGCTGACGGTCGAGCCCGCGTTGTCTGTTGAAAAGGCTGATCGTTGGCATCGAACCAATACACCGCCGCTCGTACGTATTGTGGGCTCGGAGCCCCATCAACGACCGCTTCGGCGGCTAGATGATGTGGCTCCGAGCATTTGGAAGGTGACCTTACAGACGCATCGCGAGGCCACAGTCCCCATTGCTATCTACGTCATAGTCGCCGTTGCCGCCGACGCAGCTGCCGCCAGACGCGCCGCCCCGCACGTTGCCGGCATCCGCGTTGCCGTCGTCCATCTTGCGGTCGAGCTGCGCGGCGCCTTCGGGGTCCAAGACGCCGACATCGTGGGATGTCACGTTGCCGGCATCGTTGGCCCCGCCAGTCGCCAGCACGAACCAGGGATCGCGGTTGGAGATGTTGCCCGCGAACGCACCTGGGGCACCCTGACCGATGCTGTAGAACCCGCCGACAGCGGCTTCGAAGGCATTGGCGCCAGACAAGCCGTTCCCGGCGATATCGTCCGCGTCGACACCATCCAACAGGCCTGACGCGCCGAGATGGGCCCAGAACTGATTGCCTTCGTCACCCGCTGTCCCCACGCGGCTGCCATCGATCCGGCCATTTTCGTTGCCATCGTCGAGAGCGTTGTTGAGGCCGCTCTGATCGATCAGGCCCGCGTCCGAGAAGTCTCCTGGCAGCGCCTGGAAGCGGTCGCGGAAGGTATTGGTTGCCGTGCGAATTTGGTTAGTTTCGGTCTGGACCGAGTTCAACTGGGCGCTCGTGATCAGCTCCTGCCCGCGCAGGATGCCGCCGACGATCAGACCGATGATGAGAAGAACCACGGCCAGCTCCACCAGCGTGAAGCCGCCCTGGCTGGTGCGTTTGCGGACAGTCATACGCTCCCTCCTGTCGCGTCGCGGCCGGGCCGTTACCCTGCCGCGCATGTACCACTAGCCCGAATGTGGTTCCTCGCGGGCGTGCGCGCTCCTCAATTCGCGGAACGCACAAAAAATCTGGTCCAGGTTAAGGGGTGTACGTGTGCATACGGCGGGCGTACAGCCTACGAGCCGCCGCCATCGTCATCGAGGCATTTACCGCAGCGATCGTTCAACGCGCCGCGGCGGAGAAAGCGCACCTGATCGTCGAACTCATCCTCGCGATCCACGCTCGGTCCCGCCTTGTAGGAACTGGCGTGGAACGTGGCCGGCGTGCCGCCGTCGCCGTCCACGTTGTCTTGCTCATCCTGCGAACTTCCGCCAACCCCCGGAACGTGCGTCCCGTTAATCGTGTGGGCGCCCAAACCGTTGGCGCCGTGGCTCACCAATACAAACGCGACCGCATCATCCGCACCGGTCACGCTCGCGATTTCGGCATCGCGATCCGGCAGGTTCGGAAAGTAGCTAATGCGCCGATCCCACCCATCCAGTGCCTTGGTGGGTTGGAGGCCGAGCTCGGCCCATGGCAGAACCGCGTTTTCCGGATCGATGGTGCAATTATCCGAAGTGGCAGCGGTCTGCTCCGTAGAGCCGTCTTCCGAACGCAGACCGACCGTCCCATCCGCCGGACACGGCAGCTTCCCCTTCCGGGTGGCATAGCGCACCAGGGCGCGTTCCGCCGCCGCCAATCTCTCCGCGGTCACCGCGCGGTCGCTGGTGTCGGCCGCGGTGCGGCGCTGCACGGCCTCGGTGGCGAGCTTCAGGCTGCCGAACAGCGCGATCACCGTCGCCAGCGCCACCAGCGCCACACCGCTTTGTTGGTCCCGGCGGGTCGTCACGGGGCGATCCACTCCCAATTCGGGGCTATCCGACCATTGTACCTTTTTTGTGGGTCACGCTCGACACGCGTAAGCTGCACGGGCGCGATGTCGAGCCGACACGCGCGCCGAACGGGAGGCCGCCCCATGATCTGGAAACGCGCGATCCTCGCCGCCGCCGTGGCCGTCAGCACCTCCCCGGCCCTGGCGCAGAGCGGCGAGCGCGTCTGGGACGTGACGCGGCAGTGCTGGCGGCCCGCCGAGCAGCAGACCTGCGGCGCGTCCTGGGACGCGGGCAGCGAAACGCTGAAGACCGGCGGCAACGGCTCGGCTGGGGGTGGAAACGGAAGCGCGCAAGCCGCCTCGGTGTCGGCGCCGAACGAACCGGACTCGCCCACCGTCGAGTCGCCCGAGTCGGCGCAAACCGGCCAGACCGGCAATCAGGCCAACGACCCGGCCGAGGCGGTCGCGGAAAAGGCGGCGCAACGCGCGGATCAGCTCCGCAGCCTGATGGAGTCGGGGCAGTCGCTCCAGAACGCGCTGGACAGCCTGCGCGAAGCCGCCGGCCAGGGCGGCGGGTCCGAATCGCCGTGAGCGTGGCCGCTGTCGTCCAGGCGCTGGTGGTCTTCGCGGCCGGGGCGTGCCTGGGCAGCTTCGCCGGGCTGGTGGCGCACCGTCTGCCGCGCGACGAGCCGTGGCTGACCGGCCGGTCGGCGTGCCCGGCCTGCGGGCGGACGCTGCGGGCGCGCGAGCTGATCCCCATCGTCTCCTGGCTGCTGGCGCGCGGGCGCTGCCGGCACTGCGGCGCGGCCATTCCCGTGCGCGATCTGGCGATCGAGGTGCTGACCGGCGCGGCCGTGCTGGCGGCGTGGCTCGCCTTCGGGCCGCACGCGGCGACGCTCTGCCTCGCGGTGCTGGCGACGGCGCTGGCGGTGATCGTGGCGGTGGATCTGGACTGGCTGATCGTGCCGGACGAGATGGTGGCGCTCGCCGCCGGAACGGGGCTGGCGTGGCGCGGCGTGACCGACGGCGCGTTTCTGCCGGCCGTCCTCGCCGCCGCCGGCCTGGGGCTGATGGCGCTGGCGCTGCGGTGGGTTTTCACGAAGTGGCGCGGCGTGGAGGCGCTGGGGCTGGGCGACGTGAAGCTGATGGCCGTGGCGGGCGTGTGGCTGCCGGTCGGCGCGTTGGCGCATTTCCTTGTGGCCGCTGGCGTGGCCGGGATCGCGCTCGGGCTGGCGTGGCGAGCGGCCGGGCGCGGGGCGCAGTTTCCCTTCGGCCCCGGCCTCGCCGTGGGGCTTTACGGTATTCTCTTGGCCTTGGGTTCCGGGCTTTTGCCCTGGCCCGCGATGCACGGATTTTAACGTTTTCTTGGATGGTCGCGCGTAGATTGGAGAGCATGACCCGTCGCCCCGACCATGTCGCGCGGCGCGGCTTCAGCCTGCTGGAGCTGGCGATCGCGCTCGCCATCATCGGCCTGCTGGCCGGCGGGACGATGCAACTCGTCACCGCGTTTTCGGCCGAGCAGCGCCTGGACGTGACGCGCCAGCGCCTGAAGGCCGTGGAACAGGCGCTGGTGCGCTACGCCTCCCGCCACGGCCGCCTGCCCTGCCCGCGCGATGCCTCGGCGATGACGGTTGCGTCGGTTGACGACGGGATCGTCTCGGCTGGTTTTGGTGGTGGTGATCCGGGTCGAATCCAGCTTGCCGAAGGTAAGACAAGCGATAACACGATTGACATCAGCGAAACACTGGACAACAGCGACCCCGTTTCTGTGGAGATGAGCATCACGCTTTCCAATCCGGGGGACAACAAACCGAAAACTGGAACGAAGACTTTTCAAGTTGATGGCACCGGTGACGCATCGAGCATCGCGAGTGAAATCGGAGATGCGATTGAAAGTGCGGGCGGTTCCGCCTTCTCCAAAATCGACGACGTTGACGAAAATGGGACCACCCTTACGCTAAATCCAACGGGAAACTGGTCGCTTAGCTCCTCCAGTTGCGACAGCGGCGACGGCGCGGTGACCTGCGACGGACCCGGTGGGGGTGGCTCTACAGGCACCAGTATGACAATTGCAAATGGTAGCGACCCGTCGGGCACGGACCCGAATTGGAACGACGCCGCTGCTGCGTGCACGCGGGGCAGCGCGTATGCCGGTGTTCCCTATCGCCAGCTCGGCATACAAAAGAGCGCAGCACTGGACGGCTGGAACCGGCAGATCACCTATGTCGTGTTCGACGGCGATGCGGGCATGACACGGCAGAATGGCTTGAACCTCAGCTTGGCGGTAGCGGCTGAAGATAGCGACCCTGGCAAGAAAGATACCAGCTTAACGAAAAGCGGCCTTGGTTCACCAACACTGCAAACGGACTATTTGCCGTTCCTGCAAAAATGGCTCACGGCAGACGCCGATTTGACGGATAGCAATCAAAACCCCGACGAGGCGGTGGGCCTGCGCGTGAGCACAGACGAGGCGGATACCGGGCCGTACAGTCTCGATCCCGTCCAAGGCGGTGGCGCCGCCTTCGTGCTCATCAGCCACGGCCCGAACGGCGTGGGCGCCTTCACGCGCAATGGTTCGCAGATCGTCGATGGTGGGGTCGCGTTCGGCGACGGCGAGGAAACCAACCGCGACACGGCGGAACGGCTCGCGAACGGGTCGGCCGATTCCGAAGACATCGACGATCGCACCTTCATCGACCGCGCCCGCAACGAAAGCGAGAGCGGCGAGCACTACGACGACATCGTGCGCGCGATGAGCGTCCACGAACTGGCGCGCCGCGCGGGCTGGACGCCGCTCGCCGGGCGGTAGCTTTATACCGCCGAGGTGATGAAGTCATCGACCCCAACCCCCTCTGTCAGCTCCCCCGCCCCTGCCAGGGCTACGGGGTTCACGGATTGTCACTCGGAAGTGTGGCGGCTCAACCCAAACCGTCACCACCCGCTCATCGCCACCGGGCCCCGATCCGGTGGTCAAGCGGGTGGTCTCACCCGGTTCGGTTTTTCCCGGCGCCATCGGGGAGGTCGAGGAGGGTGGGGTCACCCGGTCAAGCCGGGTGACGACGAGCAGTGGCTACCTGACACACAATAAAGATGTGTGAATCCCGTAGCCCTGCCAAGGGAAGGGGTAGACGGGTTTGGGGCGATAGCCCGAAACCCAGAGGGGGATGGGGCTATGCTCTCGGAGCTGATGCCTTGATTGGCTCGCTGGCATTATAAGTGACGAGGCTCGCACTTCCCCTCGCGGCCATGCTGCTTATCCCCGCTCGGGCGCGCCGCCGCCGATGGCGCTGAGGAAGGCCTGTTCCAGATCGCCGCCGTGCTCGGCGCGCAGGCTCGCGGGCGCGCCTGTGAACGCCAGCCCGCCGCTGTCCACGATCCCGATGCGGTCGCACAGCGCGTCCACGTCCGCGAGGATATGGGAACTCAAAACGATGGTGGTCCCGGCCACCCGCCGCGCCAGCACCAACTCCTTGAGCCGGCGGCGCGCCAGGGGATCGAGCCCGCGCGTCGGCTCGTCCAGGATCAGCAGCGGCCGCTCGCTGAGGAAGGTCGCGATCAGCCCCAGCTTCTGCCCCATCCCCTTGGAATAGGTCGCCACGCGCCGGTCCAGCGCCGCGGGGTCGAGCGCCAGGGCTTCCGCCATGCGGTCCGCGTCGGCGCGGCGCCAGCGCACGCCGTGATGGCCGAGGATGAGGCGCACCCACTCGCGCCCCTTGAGCGTGGGCGACGGCAGCACCTGTTCGGGCAGGAACGCCAGGTGCCGCCGGCTGGCCGGCCGCGTGTGCGCCTCCCCGAACAGCGCGATGCGCCCGCGCGCCGCCGGCACGAGGTCCAGGATCGTCTTGATGAGCGTGGTCTTGCCCGCGCCGTTCAGCCCCACGAGCCCGAAGATCTCGCCCTCGCCGACGCCGAAACTGACGTCCGAGAGCACGCTGTGCCGCTTGTAGCCCGTGGCGAGGCTGTCCACGGCCAGGGCCTGTGTTTCACCCATCGGCGGCTCTCCCGTCGGCGTCGCTCGAGGTGTCGGTGCGCACGGCCTCATTCTGTCTTTCTCCTGAAGGAGAAAGGACCCTGACGCGATTCCGCTGATACGATCCCCATTCGCCGTGGGTTTCGTTCCTTAAGCACGCGTCTCACCCATCGGCAGCCCCCGAGGTGCCGGTCCGCGCCGCGCCGTCCACGACCTTCCCGCGCGCGGGGATGAAGGTCTGGCGTGGGCGCAGCGTGAAGCGATAGCTGCGCTGCCCGCCGGGCCGCCAGCGCAGCGTTACCGAGCGGTTCGTCACACGCTCGACGGTGAAGCCGCGCGGCGCCCGCCCCGGCGTGAAGCGCTTGCCGTCCAGCCAGAACGTCCAGGTGCCCGGCCCCAGGTAGACCAGGGCGTCGAGCTGCACCGGCCCTGGCGGCGGCGCGGGGTCGGCCGGCTCGCTCGCGCCGTTGCTGGTCGGCGTCGTGTTTTCCAGCGCGAGCGCGGGTTTTTGCGGCGCTTGATCAGCGGCATCCCCGCCTTCGGTCTCGGCTGTCTGTTCAACCAAAATGGCGCGCAGCCGCTCCGCCTCCGCCGCCGTCAAGAGCACGCGCGGCGTGCCGAAGCGCTGATTTAGCGCGTCGCGGTCCTGGGCTGCCGCCGTCGCGGGTACCGCCGCCAGGGCCGCTGCCGCGAGGATGGCCCCTGTCCGCAGCCTAGCCATCCGCGCCGTCCTCCTGCGGGAAGGCCAGCCGCACCCAGGCCAGGGAAAGCGTGGCGCTCACGACGTTGGGCCGCCCGTTCGCGGCAAGATCGGCGGGCGCGTCGGCCAGATCGCGCGCAAGCACGCGCTGCATGCTCCCCTGCCGCAGCACGACGTAGCCGGGAAGCTGGTCCCGCAGCTTGTCCAGAAAGGCGAAGATGTCCTGGTCGAAGCTCGCCTGCACCTGGATGTCGAGCGGTGTCGCCGCCAGCGCCGGGCCGTCGTCACCGCGGCCCAGTGGCGCCCGCCGCGCCGCGGCGAAGGTGTAGTCCACGCTGTTGAGGTCGGTCTCGACCGCCAGCTGTTCCAGCAGGTCCCCGGCGGCGAGCCGGTCCTGCGGCGCCAGGAAGCCGGCTTCGCGCGCCGCCCGGTGGCTGTCGCGGTGGGCGCGCACGAAGTCGAGGCCGGCGCGCTTGCGGCGGATCTTGCCCACCTTGTCGGCGGTGTCGCGTTCGACCTGGGCGATGCGGCGATCCAGCCGCTCCAGGCGTGCCGTCAGCTCGCTTGTCGCAAGCGTCACCGCGGCCAGCACCAGAACGAGGCTGCCGACCGGAACCGCCAGCCGGCGGATCAGGCGCGTGGCTTCCGTGCGCGTCATTGGTCCGGCCCCGTTACCACGTAGGTGCCGGTGACGTCCGTGGGGGCGCCGGCGCCGTTGGTGCTGGTCAGGCCCGCGCTGCCCGCGAGCTGCCCGGACTCGTCCGTTTCGAAGGGCGGTTCGCGCAGGGCCACCGCGTAGCCCGGCAGCCGCTGCGTCAGGCGGCGCGTCAGCTCGCGGTAGCGGCGCATGATGGCGCGGCGGTCCGCAGGCGGCTGGCGCAGTCGGACGGTGGCCGTGAGCGCGCCCTGCCCTGCTTCGTTCACGGCAAGCTCGCCGCGCGGTGGGCGTGTAGGGTTCCGGCCGACCGTGGCGGCTGCGCGCTCCACCAGCGGCTCATTGGCCTCGGCGGCGACCTGGAACTGCAGGTCGGTCACGATCATGCCCGTCGGCAAGGCCTGCGCCAGCCCCCTGAGCTGGTCGGCATACATTGGCGTCGTTCGGGCGAGCGCCGCGCGGCCGCGCACGGTCGCGATGAAGCGCGGCAACCGCACGTCCCGTTCCGCCAGTTTGCGGTCCAGGTCCTGGAGCGTGGCGGTTCGCCGCTGGTTCTCGGCACGGGCGTCGGCCAGCGCCCCGGTGCGGTGCCGCAGGTCCAGCACTAGCATCCCGTCGTAGACCAGGCCGGCAATCAGCGCCGCTGCCGTCGCCGCAGCGATCGGCTTCGGCGCCATGCTGATCAGCCGCGCGCGGCGCAGCGGCGGCGGCTCCAAGTGCAGCTCCGGCCAACGCTGGCGGGCGAACCAGTCCGCGACCAGGGAGTCGGTGAAGGCGTCCTCGGCGTACTGCCGTCCGTCGAGGCCCAGCGCATCGGCGAACTGGGCAGGGCTGAGCGTGCGCACCTCGCGGATGCGCATGCGCCGGGCGTTGAGCTGCTCGCCGACCTCTTCCGGCACGACGACGACGAGTTCCAGCCGATCCGCATCGGTGAAAGAAAGCCGGCGCAGGTAGCTCATCGTCGAGCGGAACTCGCCCTCGATGGTGTCGACCTCGTCGGCGACGTCGGCGTCCGCCTCCTGGTTCGGCGTGAGGCGCGTGAACACCAGCTCGCCGTTGTAGAAAACGAGCTGGCGGTAGCCGCTCGCGCGGTGGCGCAGGACCAGAACCTCCCACACGGCCTGGGCGGCCGAGGTGGTCATGACCGCGCGCACCAGCCGGTGCGCCTCCATGGGCAGGAGCGACAGCCCGGCCACGGGGTTGCGGGCGCCGGCCACCGCGTCGGTCCAGGTGCGCAGCTCCTCGGTGTCGGGCAGCCCGACGAGCATGTGCGTTTCCTGGCCGCGGCCGCCGCCTTCGTTACTGAGCGCGGGGCGCGCTAGCCGGACGTGGCTGGTGATCGTCCCCGCCTCGAAGGTCTGGCGGAGCTTGCGCGCCAGGATTTTGCGGCGGTCCAGCGGGTTCAGGCGCGGGAGCTGTGCTTCGCGGTAGTGCTGCTCCAGCACGTCAAGCAGGATGGAAACCGGTGCCTTCGGGTCTTCGTGGAGAAAGGCGTGCAGCTCCTGAACCCCTTGGGCGTCCGCCGCCGGCACGTAGATGCGGTTGGCGAGACGCCCGCGCGCGAAGCGCACGAAGACCGCACCGTCGTTGCCCACAATGCCGACGACGCGCCGGCCGGCGCTGCCGCGCGCGAAGCTGCCGATCCACCGGCGAAGCTGAACGAGGCTGGGCACGGCGGCCATTGAGGTCCTCCGCCCTCAGATCGGCATCTTGGAGAAGCTGTCGTACATCGGCCCCAGGACCGCGAGCACGATCCAGGCCAGCAGGGCGCCGATGACGAGCGTCAGGGTCGGCTGGACCGAGTCCACGAGCTGCTGAACCGCGTCGCGCACGTCGCGGTCGTAAAAGCCGCTGACACTTTCCAGGGCCTTGTCCAGACTGCCGGCCTGCTCGCCCACGCGCACCATGCGGACCACCATGTCGGGAAACTCGCCCGTTTCGCGCAGGGCGTCCGTCAGGGTCGAGCCCTGCTCCACCCGCGTCCGGGCATCCGCCAGCGAATTCGCCAAGGCGCGGTTGACGACCACCCCGCGCGCGGTTTCGAGGCATTCCAGGATGCCGACGCCGCTTTTGTACATGATGGTGAAGAAGTGGGCGAAGCGGGACATGGCGATCTTGCGCAGCGTCACCCCGATCACCGGCAGGCGCAGCATGAGTTGGTCGATGGCGGTGGCGATGCGGTGGTCCCGGCGGTAGCCCAGCACGAACAGCATCACGGTCACGGACGGCACCAGGAGGATCAGCCACCAGAAGGCCTGCACGAAGTCGGAGGTGGCCATGAGCGCGCGCGTCATCAGCGGCAGCTCGATCTGCATGTTCGTCAGGAACGCCTGAAGCTGGGGCACCAGAAAGATCATCATCGCGCCCGCCAGCGCGATCGTCGTTACCAGCGTGAACGCTGGGTAACGCGCGGCGGCGCGGATGCGCTTGTTCATCTCGTCGCTCCAGCGCAGGTGCTGGGCGAGATGGTTGAAGGCGTTCTCCAGATCGCCGCTTCGCTCGCCCGCGCTGATCACCCCGACGAAGAGGGTGTCGAAGGTCTCCGGGTGGTTGGCGAACGCGCCGGAAAGCACGATGCCGTTGCCGAGGTCGCGCGCCACGTCGCTGAGCACGTCGCGCAGTTTGTCGGAACTCGTTGAATCGCGGATATCCTGCACCGCATCCAGCACGGGCACGCCGGCGCGGATCAGCTCCTCCATATCGATGCAGAACTCGATAAGCTCGCGCGTGCGCACGCGCTGCGGCAGGAAGGACCGGCCGCCGCCCCGGCCGCTGATGCGGCGGGAATCGATGAGTTCGTAACCCAGCTCCTCGACGTGCTGGTCGAGATCGGCCTCGCTCGCCGCGGCGAGCTTGCCCGTGACCTTGCGGCCGGTGTCCGAGATGGCGCGGTAGCGGAAGGTCGGCATGGGAGCGCTTCGTTCCGGTGTTCCCGTTCGTTGCCAGAATTGAGCCAGCTGCGATGCGTGCCCTTTTTCTCCAGCCGCGAGCCGATTCACGCGGGCGCAAACGGAACCAACCCGAACGGCTTCGGAACCCGCTCACAAAGTGATCGAGCTTTGGTACCGTTTGGCTGCGATCTGCTCTAGAGCCTGTCGATCAAGTTCACGGTCTTGATCACTTCTTCGACGCTGGTTTCGCCGTTGCGCACCTTCGTCAGCCCGCTTTCGGCGAGCGAGACGAAGCCGTTTTCGCTGGCGGCCTGCATGATTTCGCGCCGTGTCGCCCCCTTCGCCATCAACTCGTCGATCTCGTCGGAGAACGGCAGGGTTTCGACCACGGCCGTGCGGCCCGCGTAGCCCGTGTTGTTGCAGTGTTCACAACCCACGGGCTCGTAGACTGTCGGCGGGGCCTCGGGGTCGGCGCGAAGCACGCTGCACTCCTTGGCCGTCGCCGGGCGCGGGCGTTTGCACTGCTCGCACAGCGTGCGCAACAGGCGCTGGGCCAGCACGCCGATGACGTTGCCGGCCAGCATGTTGGCGGAGAGGCCGAAGTCCAGCAGGCGGTTCACGGCCCCCACCGCGTCGTTGGTGTGCAGCGTGGTGAAGACTTTGTGGCCCGTCATGGCCGCGCGCAGGGCCATGTTGGCGGTGTCTTCGTCGCGCACCTCGCCGATGAAGACGATGTCGGGGTCCTGGCGCAGGATGGAGCGGACGCCCTCGCCGAAGCTCATGCGCTCGCCCACGTGCGACTGTCGGATGACCGGCAGCTCGTACTCCACCGGCTCCTCCAGCGTCATGATGTTGGCGTCCATCGTGTTGAGGTAGTTGAGCAGCGAATACAGCGTCGTCGTCTTGCCGGAGCCCGTCGGCCCCGTCACCACGATGATGCCCTCGGGCCGCAGGGCCATCTTTTTGATCTGGCGGATGCGCTCCGCCTCGTAGCCCAGGCTTTCCAGCGATCGCAGGGACTTCGCCTTGTCCAGGATGCGCAGGACGATGTTCTCGCCGTAAACCGTGGGATGGCTGGCCACGCGGAAGTCGACCTCGCGACCGGCTACCTGGAAGGTAAAGCGGCCGTCCTGCGGCTGGCGCGATTCCGCGATGTTCATCCCCGACATAATCTTCAGCCGGACGCTGAGCGCCGACCAGAACTGCTTGTGGAACGCCTTGCCCGGCGTCATCACGCCGTCGATGCGGTAGCGCAGGCGCACGAAGAGGTTTTCCGGCTCCAGGTGGATGTCGGAGGCGCCGCGTTTCACCGCGTCCAGGATGATCGCGTTGGCCAGACGGACCGTCGGGTTGATGAAGCCTTCCTCGCCCGTTTGGACGGAGGCCTGTTCCGCGCCCGCCTCCTCGATCTCCTGCAACACGCTGTCGATCGTCATCTCGTAGCCGAAGTAAGCGTCGATCGCCTCCGAGATCTCGGAGCGCGACGCAACCATCGGCACGATTTCACGATCGCGCGGGAAATAGCGGCGCAGCTGGTCGATGGCGACGACGTCGTAGATGTCCGCCATGGCGACCTGGACGGAATCCTCGTCCATCGCCACCGGCAGAACGGCATACTTGTGCGCGACAGACTTGGGGATTTTTTTGACGATCTCGGTGTCGAGGACGGTGTTCTTAAGGGAGAAGCGCGAAAAGCCGGAGCTTTCCGCCAACGTCGCCGCAAGCGTGACGTCCGTGATGAAGCCCAGATTGACCAGCGCCTCGCCCAGCATCGTGCCGGTGCGCTTCTGCTCGCGCAGCGCCACCTCGAGCTGGTCCGGCGCGATCACGCCCTCCTGAATCAGCCGTTCCCCAAGCTTCACCGTACGCTGCGAAGTTCCCGCCGCCGGGGCGGTGGTGCTCTGGGTGCTGTCGTCGGATTGGGTCGTGTCTTCCCGCAGGAACTCGTTCATAGGGCCGTCCAACAACCGCGTGCGTGGGGAATCCCACCATATCTACCACGGATGAGAGGATGGCCGCGAAACGCCAACACGTCGTTAAGATTGATCGAATTCGCGTGAGTTGCGTGGACCGCCCGGACGCAAGCCCGGCGCCCGGCCCCATCGATCAGGGGAGCGCCAAGCCGCCGGGGCCGTGCCGGTTGATTGCGCCCTTGCGTGCGTCAAGCGGCTGACACCAGCGAAACCGACGCTTGTCCCGACGCGTCCGGCTCGGTCGGCAAACGCGATGTCCCGCGCGACGGGCTACAGGCCTCGCACCCCGCCGTTCATGAGGCGTGCACGCGCGAAGTCGACTGCCCCCATCAGGGCCGGCGGGCTGTGCCGGCAGAACTGCCAAGTTGCACTGCAGGCATTGGCAATGCGCAGGTCTTTGGCGTGACGGACGATTTCGATTGGTATCCACTGCCCGAAAAGCCGTGACCATGTTTTTCGCCCAATCGATTGATCGGCGATACGTATAGGATCGTCGCCGATGACGTCGCGCTGGCTGTCGATAACATCCAGCGTGGCTTTAAGTATTCTGCTGACGCCGTAACTGCTCTGACCCCTATGTTGCCGATACTCCATCGTCACAGCATTGTGGCAATACCCGTCGGTCAACCGGCATATGCGGAAATAAAAATCCAAGTCTTCGGCATACCTGATTTTGGGGTCAAAGCCGCCGACTGCTGTAACAAGCTCCCGTGGAAAAAGCGCAACGCCGGGAGGACCAACAGAGGCACCACGCAACAACGTGCGATATGTGAGGCTTGGTGACCGGGGCGGTTGAAGTCTGATGGCCTTGCCATCCACGGTGATTCGTCGGAAGCGGCCAAAAACAAATGGTGCATGTTGGGCCGATCCCCATGCCGCGGCCACAGCATGCTCAATCGCCGTTTGGATGGCGTCGGGTAAGAGCCGGTCGTCACCGTCCAGAAAGACGATGTAATCCCCGTGGCTCGCCGCGAAGCCGGTATTGCGCGCTGCTGCTGACCCGCGGTTGGTCTGTCGGATTACGCGCACGCCGTCGATTTGTTCGGCCAAGTGTGCGCTGTCATCCGTCGATCCGTCGTCGACAACGATCATTTCGATCGGTGCATAGGACTGATCGAGGATGCTCTGGATTGCTTCGGGAAGGTAGTCAGCCTGATTGAAGCACGGAACAATGACGGAGATCAAGGGACTGGACATGCACACGCTCATCGTCATTTTTGGGGCCGACCATGGCTCGGCCTCGGCTTCACGACAATCTGCCTTTCAGATTTCGACCGCCCGCTTTGACCATCGTGAGAGCGGTCGTTGACGGCAAATGCGCATGCGGAGATGCCCGGAAGAAGGGTGGCCGGTCGGTTCTTTTGCCGATGAGCGGTCGTGAACCAACGAAAAGCGGGCCCACAACTCGCCTGTGGGCCCGCAAGATGCTCGGCTTTACGGCCTGGTTCGGTTACGCGAACGCGAGGCTGTCCACGCCGAAGGCACCTTCGAAGGTGCTCGTGTCGGCGATGCCGCCGTCGGCCTCAGCACTGATGCCCGTGACGGTGACACCCACTTCGCCGACGGCAAGGCTGACAGAGCCGTCGCCACCATCCGCGTTACTGACCACGACGTCGTCTTCCGTGACCCCGTCCGTGAAGAGCAGCTGATCGTCAGCCGAGAAATCGGTGATCTCAACGTCGGTTTGCTGCTGGCCGAAGACGAAGCGGTCGTCACCGCCGTTCCCGGCGATCGTCCCGTCCTGGTTGCCGTCGATGTTCTCGCCGGCCGAGGTCCCAGTTTGCACCGGCGCCGGGCCGCCCTGGGAGGGCATCGCCGGCATGGCGTCGTCGCCGGAGACCTCACTGCCGTCGAGGTTGACCTCGGAGCGGTCGAAGTCGGATCCGACGGCCTGGCCACCCAGCGTCAGTTCGACGCCGTTGTCGGTCAGGCCGATGTCGGCGTTCGCCATGCCGTCGCCGAAAACGATCTCGGTTTCGGCGTTCAGCGACACGTCGGCCCGCGTGTCGCCGTTGACGAACGACAGCGTGTTGCCGCCGGAGGTCAAGTCGTAGTCGGCAAAGTCGCCGGCCAGCTCGATGCTATCGCCGTCGTTGGCGCCGAACTGCACGTGTGCGCCCTCGCCGACGTTCACGGTTTCGGGCGCGCTGGTACCCCGCACTTGGGCATCGAACGGCACCTCGACCGTCTGATCTTCGCCGCCCAGCATCAGGACGTTCGACGGGCCTTCGGCTTCGCCGGGATCGGCGGGCGCATCGTCATCCGGGGCGGACGACTCGCCGTCGGCGCCGTCCTGGGTGCCGCCATCATCGCTGGTGCCCCCGTCCCCGGTCTCGGCGGTGTCGTCCTGGGACCCGCCGTCGCTGTTGCCGAGGTTGCTCACCTCGTCTTGGGTGAGCGCGCGGGTGAACAGCTTCGTGCTGGCAATGGTGCCGTCGAAGCCCTCTTGAATGACGTCGGCGCTTTCGTTGCCGCTCGCCCACTGATTGGCGCCGATCACCATGGGCTCGGCGTTGTTCGCCATGCCGCCGCCGTAGCCCGCGCTGTCGGCCAACTCGCCATTAACGTAGAGCTGCATGCCGTCGTTGCCGAAGGTCAGCGCCATGGTGTTCGTCTCGCCGGCGGACACGGCCTTGGAGGCCACGACTTCGTGGGACGCACTATCGCTCTGCAGGCGGACCTCGATCGACCCATCAACCAAGCGCACCGTCAGGTGCCCGCCATTGTCGAAGCCGGTCGAGTCCTTGGAGAATAGCCCCTGAGCCCCGGACGCGCTGTCCGGCGTGAAGGTCATCGCCAGGGTGCCTTCCTCGGTCGCGAACGCGGGATCGTGCGGCACGACCACGGCAGAGCCGGTGGAGCCGTCAAAGGTACGCTCGCCCAGCTCGTAGGCCACGCCGTCGCCCGTCTGCCCACCGTCGGTCGTCTCATCGCCGCCAGTGCTGCCGCCGTCCGTGGAACCGGAATCGCTCCCGTCGGTCGAGCCGCCGTCGCTGGAGCTGTCGTCCGTGGTCGTATCGTCGCTCGAGGTTGTGTCGTCCGCGTTGCCGTCGGTCGCGCTGCCATCCTCGACGCGCCCGCCGACGTTCGCCCCGTTTGCGATCTCCTGCAGCCGTTCCTCGGCGCCCATGCCGGAGCCGAAGTCGACCTTGCTGCCTGCGACCGGCATCAGGTCTTCGACCGAGATGCCCGAATTGTCGAAGGCGTTCTGGAAAAGGTCGCCGTAATAGTTTTCGCCGTTCGGGTCTGTATATTGGACAACGAGATTTCCACTCGCGTCGTCCGCGCCCGACTTGTTTCGAAAACCGGTTGTCACGTTGTTTTTGAGTTCGATGTTGTCGCCACTCGGGCGAATTGTCGCGTCCCAATCTACACCCGGGGCCGTCAACACAGTGTTGTTGCTGACACTGCTGTTTTGCAGGTTTGCCCCAGTAATGCCGTGGACGTGGCTTGTGTAGATGAGGTTATCTTCGATCGTGAAGTTCTGATAACCACCAGACGGCGGGTCGCCGATGAACATGCCCTGTGTCTGGAATTCATTGCCCTGAAGAAGGGCGTTTCCGCGAATGGTAACGTCCGACGATTTCATGTCCGTCTGGATGTTCCAGAACTGGATGAAGTCCGTGTGCGCGGATTCCTCCACAGGGTGCATGTCGCGGACGAGATTGTTTTCGACCAGGACGTCTTGGACGCCGACGAAGTTCAACCCGTCTTTCTGCATGTCGTGGACGTTGTTCTCACGCACCGTCAGATCCGTGGTCTCACGGAACTTGGCACCCTTGAAAAAGTTGTGCATCTCATTGTTTGACACGTTGATCGAGCTTGAATTCTCGACCTTCATGCCGAGTTCGTCGTTCGTGAAGTTGCCATCAACCGAACCTTTGAGTTCGGAGTTGACGATGTCGATGTCGTCGCTGTTGCGGATCCAGACGGCACGGTCCTGGTTGCCGTTCGGGACATGAACCGTGACGTCCGACAGCGTCATGCCGCTGGAGCCCGACATGTCGATGTGGTTGAACGTGGCGCCCAGCTGCTCCTGCGAGGTAATCGTTACCTTCTCGGAGAAGTTGAAACCGCTGAGATCCACACTTCCGTAGTTCCCCGAAGCGAGCTCGATGGTCTCGCCGCCGCTTGTGCTGTTGAGCGCCGACCGGAGCTCACTGCCGTTGGAAACTGTGATCGCCATTGACGTTCCTCCCGTATCGGGGAAGGCTCGGCGCTAAAGACGCACACCCCCTTTGGCGCCGTGCTTGAAGACGACGGCGTGCGGGGCGGTCGCGGCCGCCGGGGTTGGTGCCGAAATTGCCGGAGGGCCGTCGGTGCAACCTGCACGTGTTTCTGTGCAGAGCGCGTGCCGGTGGTCCTCACCGTTTCACTGAGGGACGGTTATGCTGCGCCGATGCCTGTCATCCCGAGGTTCCCTCGATCTCTGCTCAGCCCCGCTGCCCGTCCGATCCGCGTGCGGCACGTCTGCGTCTTTCGGTCGGGCGTTCATCTTTCGGGGTAATGCCTTCGAGCCAAGGTGTATCGAAAGAGGTGTGGCGATCGTGTGACACGCGAATATCGTTTGTCGGTATTCGGTTTCTCGGGAACCAAGAGACAGGTGAATCTTTAAGATTTCGTTTTCCGTATGCTTGGCGACAATATGGTTATTGGCTATTTTGACGTTAAAAATAATAATGCGATTTTGAAAATCCGGTTACGCCACCCCCCTTCCCGAGGCGCGTGGCAGACGAATCGGCCCGGTTCGTGCCCGGCTGAGTGTTCAGTTGGGCGGGTAATGGTGAATCGGTCAGGATTACCGTGCTGAGCGATGTCGACGCGCACGGGACAGCGGATCGCCCGGGCGCCGGCAACGGGCCGGTGAACCGGAACGGTGAATGGGGGATTCGGAGAGCTGTCGGAAGCATCGGGCTGGGATAGATGCCCCCCGCGAAAGGGTGTGTGCCTTCCGCGCAAACGGTCACTTTTAACGGAAAGCGGCTTCGCGCCTGAGCCGGCCGAATCAGGGGAACGGGCTGGGGGTTGGAGAGGCTAGACAGGATGAGCGGACGGCCGTACCTGCCATGCGTGGCGATGGTGGCGCCGGAGGCGCGAACGTGTGGGTGCACCGTTCGGGGAGGCGCTGTTTCCGCGTTATGGTAATCTTGGCTAGGTTGCCGAGTTGAGCCGATCCGAGCGACCGTAGATGTCGGCGAAGCGTTCGATGTCGTCCTCGCCGAGATAGGCCCCGATCTGAACCTCGATCAGGTCCAGTGGCTCCTCCCCGGGGTTGGCAAGCCGATGCACGGCGCCCAGCGGGATGGAGGTCGTCTGGTTCGTGTCCAGGTGGAAAACCGCATCGTCGCAGGTCACTTCGGCCACGCCGCGCACCACGACCCAGTGTTCGGCGCGGTGCCGGTGTCGCTGGAGCGAGAGGACCTGCCCCGCTTCGACCCGGATGTGTTTGACCTGAAAGCCGTCACCCCAGTGGACGCTGCGAAAGCTCCCCCAGGGACGGAAGACGGCCGAGCGCTCCATGGAGTCCGCGCTGGAAAGGCCCTTGATGCGCGCGCTGACGCCGGCGTGCGGTGTGTCCTTACCAACCATGGCGAGTTTCCTCCTGGTGCAGCTACAAACGGGCTTCGCGGGTGGTTTCGTCCCGCGCCCAGCGCTCGACCAGTGCGTAGCGGCGCGCGCGCCAGCGGGCCGCAACAGTGACCGCGGCATAGACCAGGGCGTCTACGGCGGCAGGGCTTGCCAGCATGCGCGTCCACCTCGGCCAGAACGATGCGACGGGCGCCGGTGGCGGCAGACGGCCTTCGCGGGTCATCAGCCGGGCCCCTCGGAGAGCCCGGCTCCGGGTGCGCACCAGCGCCCTGAGGGTTGCCGGCGGGAAGACGCGCACCGACGCCGCGTCGGTCCAGACGGCGCCGTCAAACAGCTGCCGGCGCACGTATTCATCGTCGGCGATCACGTCTGGAAACGTGCCCAGGTCAGCGCGACCGGCGGGACTGAGCGCGTAGGCGTAGGAGACGCGGGTTTCATTGTAGGGATTGCGCCGCCACGCCCGGAGGTGGGCCCGGACGAGGCTTTGCGCATGATCCGTCGCGTAGATCACCCGTGGCTGAACAACCGTGACGCCGGGCTTCGATGCTTCGCTGGCCAGCGCGATGGCGCCGGAACCGGTGAGCACGACATCGGCATCGGCGATGATCGTGATGTCCGCCTCCGCTTCCCGCAGCCCCCGGTTGATGGCTGCTGTCTTGCTCGGTGTCGGGATCTCGACGACCCGAACGCCCGGGTGCGTTGCCCTGGCCCGGTCCGCCGTGTCATCGGCGCAGCCGTTGCAGACGACAATCACCTCGATTGGTGCATCATGGTCCGTCAGCGCAGTCAGGAGCCGCCCGATGACCGCCGTCTCGTTGTAGGCGGGCACGATGACACTACAGATCGGCTTTCGATCGTTCATGGCTGGGGCGCCTTCAACCAGTCGTTGATCCGGTCGGAGATCCGCTCGCCGCTAACCGGGGGTAACGTCCGTCTCGGGATGAGCTGCGACCAGGCCGTGTTGAGGAGACGGGCCAGTTGCTCACTGTCCCGGGCGGCAGCCAGCGACAACTCCTCGCCGAGCCGGTTCACCGTCGCGATCTGATGATCCGTCCGGTGTTCGCCCAGGGCATGGGCTCGTGGCATCACCACCAGGGGCTTTTCCCGTGCCCAGCACGCCAGGACTGTCCCGATGCCGGCGTGACTGACCACCAGGTCGGCTTTGTCGAATGTACGGGCGAATGCAGGGCCGTCGAGAAACGGCACTGAGGGAAACGGGGGCGCGGCCGTGGACGCCCCGACCTGGGCGAAGATTTCGTGGTCCGCATGCTTGCGATGCCATGCCGCGACCGCCGATACCAGCCGGTCGAATGGGAGCTGCGTGCCGACGGTGACGAAGATCATGCCTGTTCTCCGAAGACCGTTCCGGCGTACTCGATCCCGTCGATGTCGCTGAGATGCGGCCACTGCGTGAAGGTTCTGGCGCCGAGGCGAACCGCGATCCGGCCAGAGCGCGACAACGCCTCCGCATTGGCAATGCTGTCGATGAAAATGGCCGGAATTCCGTGCAATCGCGCGATCCCGACCGCCGCGGCGCCGGGAGCTGCTCCCGTGGTGACGAGGTAATCGGGACGTTCGCGGCGCACGATGCGCCACAACACCCATGCGCATCGCGCCAGGTCGACGGGACGGGATGCATTGGCGTCTGGAATGCGGTGAACAGGGTCGTCCGTCACGTCACTCGGCGCGAGTGTCGTGGCATAGACAACAGGCACGTCCAGATTGGTGGTGATCGCCCGAAGTTGGGCCCAGTGCCCGCCGCCCGACGCGACGGCAAGAATCCGGTCCGTTTGCCTCGTCCGCGCCTGCAGATCTCGCCGTGCCCAGGGGGGCGCAGGCCTTGTGGCAAGAGAGTCGCAATCCTCGCGGTGCGTCGTGGCCATCGTTTCCCCGCCACCCGGGCTGCATCCAGTCGACCGGGCTGAGTCCGGACGCTTCTGATCGAGCGTCATTTCTGCTCTGGTCTGAGCCTGCGCATTTAGCGCGGAACCGGCAATTGGAGCATTGGCGGCAATCTGAAAGGGAAAGGGCATTTGCACAATCGTCATAAAAACGAAAAAGGAGGTATAGATAATAAATACAACAACCCGTCATCTATATCTTTTTTCATGTTCCGCAAAATTTGAAAACTACATTTTCATTATGAGGAAGGTGGCCGGCATGTGGTTAAAGGGGTTTTGGTAGACGCTTTGGATAGGGCGCTAACCTGAACGCACAATACCAATCCGGATTTCTTTCACCTTATAATCAGGGCAGTCGTCGAGCGGTCCGCGTTGGCGAGAGTGGGATGACGCTTGAAGTCGACGGCAAGCAGACGGCTGCCGTCGAGATCGCAGTGTCCGCCTCCAAAGGCATCATCCGCCAAACGGGACCCTTCGAATACGACACCGACTTGCGCAACGGAGGTATCGATGCGTCTGGTGATTGCGCTCGTCGCCGCGGCCCTGCTTGCGACGGCGCAGAGTCCTGTGGCGGCGGGATCCGGAAATGGTCAAGCGGCACCCGAGAGTAACGCCTACACCCTCGGCCCCGGTGATCGGATCGATTTGCGGGTGTTCGGCCACGACGATATATCCGGGGAATATCAGGTCGACGGATCGGGCGCGATATCTGTCCCGCTTGCCGGTAAGGTCAACGTTAAGAACATGACCGTAAGTGCAGCGGAAAAGGCCGTCAAAGATGCCCTGCAGCCGGATTATCTGGTTGATCCGAGCATCAGCATGGAGATCCTCAACTACCGGCCGTTCTACATTCTTGGCGAAGTGCGGAAACCGGGAAGCTACGATTATGTCAGCGGGCTGACGGTGGTCGAAGCCGTGGCCCTTGCGGGTGGCTACACCTACCGCGCCGACAAGGACGACGTAACGGTCGTGCGCGCCGACGATCCCAAAAACAAGGAACGCGAGGTGAGCCAGGACGCCCGCATCATGCCTGGCGACAAAATCCATGTGCCCGAGCGCTTTTTCTAGAACCGGATGCGAGCGGGTGGCGCCGCCGCCTGCCGGATCCGCTCCCGTTTTTTTGGTGCGCGGGCATGATGCGCGCCCCGGCGCGAAGACGGACCGCATCATGTCCGGGCGGTTTCAGGTGGTAAGGACCCTGCGATGAACGACGACCGCGACCTTCCGTTGCCCAGCCCCGACCGGCGCGGCTACCCGTCGACGCGCCTGCAAGGACCGTCCCAACCGGAAACCGAGACGGGAGACATCGACCTTCGTGCGATCTTCCAGACGTTGTGGCGCCGCAAATTCTACATCCTGATTCCGGTTATCATCGCCGCGGGCCTTTCGGCCTATGTGGCGAGCCAGATGCAGCCCACTTACAAGGCGTTCGCTGATATTCTCATCGACCCACGCGAGAAGCAGGTCGTGAGCTTCGAGGACGTCGTCGGCGAGATGAGCGGCGATGCGGCGACGATCACGACGGAAATGGCGGTCATTACGTCGCGCAAACTCGGGCACCAGGTCGTCGACCAGCTGAATCTCGCCGAAAATCCGAACTTCAGCGGCAAGTCGTTTAGCCAGAACCTCGTCAATTCCACCGGCCTGAAGGAGGTGTTCACCGCGGGGGTAACGGCGTGGAACGAGCTGGTCGGGGAAGGCCACGGCTTGGCCATCGCGAACGCGGCCCAGGAGGCGCCCGCAGCCGATGAGACGGAAAAGCCCACCCACAGTGACCTTGTCGACAGCCTGATCAAATCGCTCGAGGTGTCTCAGGTCGCGGGCAGCTCGTTCTCGGAAGGACACTCGCGGGTTATCCGCGTGTCGGCGGAGGCCACCTCGCCTGAGTTGGCTAAACGGATCGCGAACACCACGACCGAAATCTACCTCGAGGAACAGCTTGCGTCGAAGCGTGAGGCTGCCACCAGGGCCCAGGACTGGCTACAGCAGCGGGTGGAGGAATACCGCAAGAAGGTGGAAAAAGCCGAGCGTGAGGTGGCGGAATACCGGCGGGAGGCCGGGCTGATCGAAGCCGACGAGCGCACGGTCACGGGCGAACACCTTGGCCAGCTCAACAACAAGCTCGCCGAGGTGCGCACGCAGATCGCGGAAAAACAGGCCGAGCTTCAGGAAATCGAGCAGCGTTATGGCAACCGCGGGCTGGATGGCGCCATCGAGGTTATTTCGTCCGACCTGATCGGTGAGTTGCGCAGCCAGGAAGCGAGTCTCAAGCGGCGGCTGGCGGAACTTTCGACCGAGTACGGCTCCAAGCATCCGAAGATGGTCAACCTGCGGGCCGAACTGAAGGACACGCAGGAACGCATTCACGAAGAGGTCAAGAACCGGCTGGCGGCCTTGCGCAACGACGTGAATGTGCTCAAGGCACGCGAACGCTCGCTGACTGAGCAGCTTCAAACCGTCGAGGGCGATACGGCCGGCCTGAACAGCAAGCAGGTTGAACTGCGCGCGCTCGAACGCGAGGCGGAGGCGAACCGCACGATCTTCAAGACCTTCCTCTCGCGCCTGAAGGAGACGTCCGCGCGCCAGTCCCTGCAACAGCCCGACGCGCGGGTGATTTCTCGCGCCGATGAGCCCTCCGATCCCTCCGGGCCGAGCGGTAAGCTCCTCGTTGTCGGGGCCTCGGGCCTTACGTTCGCGTTTGCCTGCGCGTTCGTCCTGCTCGCCGAGCAGTTCGACACGACCGTTCGCAGTCCCGAGCAGGTCGAGAACGCCATGGGTGTCACGACCCTGTCGCTGGTGCCGAAGCTGCCCCGGTTGGCGCGGATGTCGCTGGACCCGGTGTTCTATTGCACGAGATATCCAAGATCGACGTTCAGCGAGGCCGTCCGCAACATCTACGCGGCGGCGGTGCTGCTCGACCGCGAGAACCCGCCGCGCACGCTGGTGTTTACCTCGTGCGCACCGGGGGACGGGAAGAGCACCCTCTCTGCCAGCGTGGCCCGGTTGCTCGCAAGCTACGGCTACAAGGTGCTGCTGGTGGACGCGGACCTGCGCAAGCCGCGCCAACACGGTGTCTTCGGCTTCCACTCGCGCCCCGGCCTGACGGAACTCCTGCGCGGCGACGTGAGCCCGGCGGCGTGCGTTCAGACCGAGGAGGCGTCGGGGCTGGACGTCATCACCGCCGGCGCGACCGCGGAGCGCGAGCCCGGGCTGTTCACAATGAAGCGCACGCAGCCCCTGATGGAGCTGTTCAAGGAGCATTACGAGATCGTGATCCTGGACTGCCCGCCCGTTTCCGGGCTGTGCGACACCCGCGTGGTCAGTGCCCTGGCCGACAAAACGGTGCTGGTGGCCAAGTGGGGCGAGACACGGCGCGAGGTCATCCGCAACAACCTGGTGCGGTTGGCGGAGACGGGCGGCGACATCGCCGGAATCGTGCTCAACATGGTCGATCTGCGCAAATACGGCCAGTACGACTACGCTGACTCCGTGGGCTATGACCGCCGCCTGATCACAGGTGATCGCAGTCGCGTCTAGCGCCCTTTCCACTGCACGCGGCAGTTCACGCACGCTGCCGCAGCCGTCGGGTGCGCGACCAATCCATCGGTCGCGCACCCGTTTCGTTCAAAAAAGGAACCGCAGCTCGCCGGGCGTATCGTCGTCCGCATGGACTGGTTTGAGCCGAGCGCGGTGTCCCCTCTCGCACGGGCGTCGCGAAACCGGGGCTGATCGGTCCAAGCCCCGGACCGAGCCGAAACGTTGTCTCCCCCCTCGTAAACGCGTGTACGCGTCGGCAGCCGGTGCACCCGCCTTGGGATCGACGCTGCCTCGGCGCGGGCCGGACAGCGTGACCATCCGCGTCGGCCGGGTGCCGTTATCGCGCCCCTCAAATCATGGGAAAACTTGCTTCTGCCTGAAGTCGTGTTCACGGACGGCGCGCATCGGCAACGCGTTGCTGGGAACGCTCGGGTCAGGTTTCGCCGCCTGTTTTTCCTCTGTCCGGGTGATACATGTTTATGTATCCGGGTAATATGAAATTTTGGTTCAATCTCATATGGTCGATGTGATGATGTAATCCGGAACGGAAATGTTGTTGGAAAAGAATAATGAGTTCGTGAAAGACGCTATCCAATTGGTTTTGGTTTTATTCTGGATATTCAAAATGGAAAAGGGGGCTCAGTATCACGATGGTATCAGCGGCGAATGTGGACTACTATGAGCGCAACACCCTCGGCTTTCGGCTTCGGCAAAGGCGGTTCGCCCAGTTTCGCCGTCTTCTGGAGCAAGTCTACGATGAACGTGGACAGGTAAACATTCTGGACATGGGCGGAACCGGAACGTATTGGCGGATCGCTGGCAGCACGCTCACCGATTACAATTGCCATGTACACTTGGTGAATCCCGATTTGACAGAGGTACCGGCGCATCCCAACTTCCGCCTGGAGCGCCGTGACGCTCGGGATCTGCGGCACCTGCCCGATCAGGCATTCGACGTCGTTCATTCCAACTCGGTCATCGAACACGTTGGCGGCTGGCAGGACATGCGCAGCTTTGCCCGGGAAGTGAGACGGTTGGCGCCTCGTTATTTCGTGCAGACGCCCAACTTCTGGTTCCCCGTCGAACCCCACTTTCGGGCCCCGCTGTTCCACTGGTTGCCGGAGCAGCTTCGCGCGCGAGCCCTGCAACACATCCACCTCGGGTTTGCGGACCAGAAACAGGCCGACATGGATGAAGCCATGTGCCGGGTCCACGGCGTGTGCCTCTTGGACAAGGCACAGATGGCCACGCTATTCCCCGATGCTCGAATTGAAACGGAAACCTTTGCCCTGCTCACGAAATCGCTGATCGCAGTCCGCGACGGCCTGTCGTGAACAACCATGCTCACTTTCTGTTCGCGTGAGAGGGGGCTGCTGTGCCCTCAGCCGTGCTCGCACTCCAGGGCGCGGTCAGGCGAGGTTCCATTCGCGGCGCTTGGGCGTACCTTTGTTGGCGTGCGCGCGCCGACGCCATTTCGGGCAGTCGGACCATTTGCACACCGCATCCGAGCAGGAAGAACCAGTATACGTAAATGTTGTGCCAGAAGTGCACGGTTGTCGCGACGACCCCCGTCGCCAGCAGGGTCACCACCAGCCCACGAACGAGCTGCTGGTGCTCCGGGGGAAGCTGCAAGCGATCCAGCCGTTCCAGATCGGCAATGACCAGGATGAACGCAAGCAGCAGCACGGCCAGCGCGATCACCCCGAACTCGATCCCCACATAGAGCCAAAGGCTGTCGATGCTGTCGGTGAAGTATTGCGGCTTGTCGTGTGGCAAGAGGCCGACGCCCAAAAGCGGACGAGCGGCCATGTTGTCGAGCCCGATTTCCCACTGCCACAGCCGGTTCATGCCCGTCTGCGGTTCGATCGTAAACCCCTGAATGATATACAAAAGCGGGTTCTTCCCGATCATCCCCCAGACAGCGCCAAACACGGCGCCGCCCCCGACGATCAGGCCGGTGAACTTGCGCGTCATTCCCATGCTGAGCTGGCGCCAGAAAATGAGCAGCAGCTGAACCACAATCGCCAGATACGGCGCGCTGGACAGCGAGAGCATGGCCGAAAACGCGACGCTTCCCATCAGAAACAGGCGCTTGTTGGGCGTTGGCGCGTAGAGGTACCAGGTCAGCCCGATCGCGCTGGAACAGAACATGCCGTACAGGATGGGGTGGTCGAAGGTGGTCAGCGCGCGCGTGAAGCCCAGGCGCTGCTCATAGGGCAGGCTTTCCGGGTTTCCGAATATGGCGCCGAGCGTTTCGCGTATGAATAAATGGCCGAGCACGGCCTCCGGAAGGGCCAGCACCCACAACGCCGCCGCCACCACGACGATCCAGCTGAACGCGCGCTTGAAGTGGTGCGGCCGCAACATCAGGGTGCGCGCACAGAAATACGGCACCAGTGTTTCCATCGCCATAACGCCGCCGGATTCCAGCCCATTCTTGAGCCCCTGGTTGGCGATGACGCTGGCCGGGATCCACAGGGCGTAGATCACGACAAGCGTGTCCGGCAGGGCCGGACGCCACCGCAACAGGCGCATCAACACCAGCGGCAGCAGCGCGATCAGGATCAAGCGGTACGGCGTCAGACGCAGGCCGCCCAGGTAGATGGAGATGTCTTCCGGGATCAGCAGCGTGCAAAGCAGCAGCAGCGTGATGGCGCTAACCCGCAGGCTCATCAACTCGATCCGGCTCCGGCAGCGATCGAACGATTCCGCGTGTGGCGGACGCTTCCCCACACCTCCCGCCAGCAGGCTTGCGCGGCCTGTGCGCGGGTAACGCCCAGCGCCCGCGCCGTTCGCGATGCCAAGTAGCGGCTGTAGGGCCACGCCAGCAGCAAGCGTTCCTGGCGCGCCGCGGCGCGCGGCGGCGCGTGTTTGCGCACGAGCTGCACCTTGGCCGTCAGCAGGCGGCTCATCTTGCCGGCCTTCACTGGCTCGGAACTGCCGCCCGTGTGGATGACGGTCGCATCCGGCGTGAGCCGGGGATGGTAGCCGAGCTGCGCCGCGCGCAAGCAGAGGTCCGCATCCTCGCCGTAGACGAAGAAGCGCTCGTCGAAGCCGCCCAGGTGGTCCCAGAGATCGCGGCCGATGAGCAGAAAGCACCCCGTGACCACCTCCACGGGCCGCTCGTCACCGCGCGACCAGCCCCCATAGCCTTCCCGATTGAGCAGGGGATTGTTGTGAAACAGCCGGTCCAGCGCCGCGACGCGGCAGAGGAGCGACCACGTCGTCATCATCCGCCAGCACGAGCCTGGATTCAGGGAGCCGTCGGGCTGGACGGTGCGCGCCCCCACGATCCCGGCGCCCGGATGACGGCCGGCGCACGCCAGCGCGCCCTGGATGGCCCCCGGCAGAACCACGACGTCGGGGTTGATCAGCAGCAGATGACGACCGCTCGCCCGTTCAGCTGCAAGGTTGCAGGCGGCGCCGAAGCCAAGATTGCGGGACGGTGTCAGCACCGTGGTGGACGGGTCGACCACCTCGCCGACCCCGTCGGTGTGCGAGTTGTCCACAACGAGGATCTCGTGCTCGATCGGTCCGATCGTGTCGGCAATGCTGCGAACGCATTTGCGCACGTAATCCCGGGTGAAGTAGTTGACGATGATGATGCTGACCGTCGTCATCCTGGCACCCGTTCCGCTGTGGCTGGCATCGCCGTGTGGCCGCGGCCCGTCCGGCTTCACCGAACTCCGAGGTCGGGGACATTCCCGTTGATTTCGCGCAATAGAACAGGATGCCCGCGCCGTTCATTGTTCGGGCGTGGCGACAGAAGTCCATGCTTCGAACGGTCAGCCGGCTCGGCGTTCCGGGGTATCCTGTCCATGGAGGCACAGACCCGGTCGGGCGATCGGCCGCTGACCGGCGCGCATCTCGCTCAGCTGGTGCCGGTCATTCGCCGCGCTGCTGCACTGGCGACACGGTCGACACCCGGGGAGCGGGCCGCGGGAAGCTGGTCGGCCGCAAACCATGCCGTCTCGTCGACGTCACTGGCCGCCCGGCCCTCGCCGGCCGTCCAACGCGTCAGGACCGCAATGAGGACGTAATGGTGGGCGGCTGTCTGCGGGTCGATGACGTCGACGGCGTCGATCACCGCGACCGGATCGGCGGTGACGCCGGTTTCTTCGCGCAGCTCGCGCACAGCCGCGTCCATCATCGGTTCACCGAATTCGATCTTGCCGCCCGGAAAACCCCAGAGATGCGCCTGTGGCGGCTTGGCGCGGCGGGCCAGCAGCACACGGCCCGCCCGCCAGACGACCGCCAGCACGGCCGGTGTGGGCGTGCCGCTCGCCGTCATCGGTTTTCAGTCCAGTCGGGAAATCGGACCGCCATCCGCCGGCACCTCAAATTCGAGGCCATCCACGCCCGGTTCCACGCCCGGCGGGCAGTTGGCCGCGAGATCGGCATAGTCGAGCGTGTGGTTCATGTGGGTCAGGATGGCCTGCTGCGGTTGCACGCGCCGGACCCAGCTCAGCGTGCGGTCGAAGTGGGCGTGGCTGGGATGCGCGGCGTAGCGCAGACAATCCACGACCCAGACGGAAATGCCGTCCAGGGCCGCGAAGCCGTTTTCCGGGACCGTGTGGGCGTCCGGGGAATAGCCGATGGGCCCGATGCGGTACCCCAGGGTCGTGATCGGGCCGTGCTGCTGCTCGAACGCCACGCACGACAAGCCCGCCACCTCGAATGGCGTGTCCAGCGGGATCTCCCGCGCGTCCAGCAGGGCGGAATACAGCGCCCCGGTGGTGTGGGCGGCCTCGAAGGCGTAACCGAAGCGCTGGCGCAGGTTGGCCAGGGTTTCGCCGTCGCCGTAGGCGGGGATGGGATGATCGCGCGTGTAGACCAGCGGCCGCAGATCGTCGAGACCGTGGCAGTGATCGGCGTGGCTGTGCGTGAACAGCACGGCGTCCACCTTCGTGACCCGCGCGTCGAGCAGTTGCTCGCGCAGGTCCGGCGAGGTGTCCACGAGGATCGTGACCCCCTCGTGCTCGATCAGGATGGACGGCCGCCGGCGCCGATTGCGCGGGTCGCCCGGATCGCACGCGCCCCAGATGCCGCCGACGAGCGGCACCCCGCCGGAGCCACCGCACCCGAGCACGCGCAGCTTCATGCCGCCCGGTCCAGGCGCGCCGCGCTGAACAGCCGGAAGAAGTTCTCGGTGGTCAGGGCCTCGAAGTCCGCGATCTCGTAGCCCAGGTGCTCGGCCAGATAGTCGGCCGTGTGGCGCGTGTAGGCCGGCTCGTTGGGCTTGCCGCGCTTGGGCACGGGCGCGAGGAAGGGCGCGTCCGTCTCCACCAGCAGCTTATCGCGCGGCACGTCCTGCGCGATCGCCCGCAGCTCCTGGGACTTCTTGAAGGTCACGATGCCCGAGAAGGAAAGGTAGAAGCCGAGGTCGAGCGCGGCTTCCGCCAAACCGCGCCCCGAGGAAAAGCAGTGCATGACGCAGCCGTACGGGCCGCCGCGCTCGTACTCGTCGCGCAGGATGTGGGCCACGTCATCATCCGCGTCGCGGGCGTGGACGATCAGCGGCAGGCCCGTGCGCTGCGCCGCGCGGATGTGTTGGCGGAAGCTGGTCTGCTGCGCCTCGCGCGGCGAGGCGTCGTAGTAGTAGTCCAGGCCGCTCTCCCCGATGCCGACGACCAGCGGGTCGTTGGCCGCCAGCTCGATCAGGCTCTCGGGATCGGTCAGCCCCGCCTCCCCGGCATCGTGGGGATGCACGCCCACGCCGCACCAGACGTTCGGATAGCGCTCGGCGATGGGGCGCACGGTGTCATAGCGCGCCGGGGTCGTGGCGATCGTCACCATGCCCGCGATGCCCGCGCTTTTGGCGCGCGTCATCGCGTCGTCGAGATCCGTGTTGTTCGCCACCATGTCCAGGTGGCAGTGGGAATCGATCAACATGGCGTCCGTGTCCGTCCGCGTGATCGGGGCCCGTCAGGCCTTCTGTTCCTCGGCCTCCACGTAGCGCGGGAACACGCCCTTCGGTTTCGGAATGGCGCGCCCCGGCTGCAGGCGCTGCTCCAAGTCCGCAAAGGTGCGCTCGTCGCGCGGCTGGTCCATCTGGTCCAGAAGCTGCGCCGGCCCGTTCGGCATGAAGGGCTGCGTCAGGATCGCCAGCCGGCGGATCACCTCGGCAGCGACGTAGAGCACTGTCCGCATGCGCGCGCGGTCCGTCTTGCGCAGGATCCACGGTGCGGTGTGCTCCATGTAGCGGTTCGCTTCGCCGACGACCTCCCAGATCGCCTCAAGCGCGGTGTGGAAGGACTGCGTCGAAAGGCTCGCCCGCACGCGGTCCAGCAGGGCCGCGGACGAATTGAGCAGCGCCTCGTCGGCGGCCATGAGCCGGCCGGGCTCCGGCACGGCGCCCTCGCAGTTCTTGTGGATCATGGACAGCACGCGCTGGCCCAGATTGCCGAAGTCGTTGGCCAGGTCGTTGTTGATGCGGCCCACGATGGCGCGGTGCGAGAAGTCGCCGTCGTTGCCGAACGGCACCTCGCGCAGCATGAAGTAGCGGACCTGATCCAGGCCGTACTGCTCGATGATGTCGTAGGGATCGATGACGTTGCCCAGCGACTTCGAGATCTTCTGGCCCTCGTTCGTCCACCAGCCGTGGGCGTAGACGCGCTTGGGCGGCTCCACGCCCGCGGCCATGAGGAAGGCCGGCCAGTAGATGGCGTGGAAGCGCAGGATGTCCTTGCCCACCATGTGCAGGTCGGCGGGCCAGAACGCCCGGAACAGCTCGCTTTCCGTCTCCGGATAGCCGACGGCCGTGATGTAGTTCGTCAGCGCATCCAGCCAGACGTACATGATGTGGTCCGGGTCGTCCGGCACCGGGATGCCCCAGGAGAAGGTCGTGCGCGAGATCGAAAGGTCGCGCAGCCCGCTCTTGACGAAGCTGATGACCTCGTTGCGCCGCGCCTCCGGGCCGATGAAGTCCGGGTTGCGCTGGTACAGGTCCAGCAGGCGGTCCTGCCACTCGGACAGGCGGAAGAAGTAGCTGGGTTCCTCCACCCAGTCCGCGACCGCGCCGGAGGGGGCGTACATCTGCCCGTCCTCGCCGCGGGTCAGCTCGTCCTCGCTGTAGAACGCCTCGTCGCGCACGGCGTACCAGCCGGCGTAGGCGCCAAGGTAGATCTGCCCGTTGTCCTTCAGCCGCTGCCACAGCGCCTGCGCGGAGCGCACGTGGCGCGCTTCCGTGGTGCGGATGAAGTCGTCGTTGGAGAACTGCCAGCTCGCGGACAGCTCGCGGAAGTTCTGCGACATGCGGTCGGTGAAGGCCTGCGGCGCCATGCCCTGGGCCTGCGCCGAACGCTCGACCTTCTGGCCGTGTTCGTCCGTGCCGGTCAGGAAGATCACCCGCCGCCCGTCGAGCCGCATGAAGCGCGCCAGCACATCGCAGGCCAGCGTCGTGTAGACGTGACCGATGTGGGGATTGTCGTTCACGTAATAGATGGGCGTGGTGATGAAGTATGCCGGCTTCTCGAACTCGGCCCCATCCGTCATCAAGCTGTCCTCTTGTCGGCCGACTGACCGCCCGAGCCGCGCGATGCCGCTTCCACCTCCAACAGCGCGCTCAGGAATACCTGGCGCTTGTCGAGGTTGCTGGTCTCGGCACGGTCGAACAAGCGGGCGGCCTTGTCCCACACATCCAGCCAGTCTTCAAGGTGGGCGCGCCCGGCCAATGCCTGCAAGGCCGCCCCCTCGCCCGTCACCAGCTCGTCCCCGGCGGTGCCGGTCGCGCCCGTGCGGATGACCCGGCCCAGCCACTGCCGCAACAAGCCCGCGGCCACCGCGAAGGTCGCGTGGTCGGCGGCCAACCGGTCGGCCAGATCCGGCAGCGCGCCCGGCTCGCCGTTCGGCAGCGTGCCCAGCGTGGCCACGATCTCGCGGTAGATGCGGCCCGCGTGCATCTCCGCCAGGGTCTGGGCCCGGCCGGGCGCGCCGTCGCTCAGCCGCGCGACCAGCTCGGCTTCGGGCGCCGAGAGCTCGGGCAGATGCCCGCGCACGATGTCCGCCGTCTGCGCTGCCGACAATGGCGCCAGCCGGATGGGCGTGCAGCGGGAGCGGATGGTGTCGTGCAGGCGCGCGGGCTGATGGCTGATCAGGAAGAAAAGCACCCGCCCCGGCGGTTCTTCCAGGTCCTTGAGCAGCGCGTTGGCGGCGCTGGCGTTGAGCGCGTCGGCCGGGTCCACCACGACGATGCGCCAGGGCGAGCGCGCGCTCTGCATGGCGCAGAAGCGGCTGGCGCGCCGGGCCTCGTCCACCTTGATGACGGCCTGCGTGCCCTGCCCCGCCTCCGGCGGCTCCAGCGCCAGCAGGTCCGGGTGTTCGCCATGCGCGATCTGGACCGCGCCGTCCGAACCGGCGGGGTCTCCGGCCGCGAGAATGTGGCGCGCCAGCCGGTAGACGAAGGTGGCCTTGCCGACACCGTCCGGCCCGCTCACCAGCCGCGCGTGCGGAAAGCGGCCGCGGTTCCACGCCGTCAGGGCGTCTTCGAACGCGGCGTCGTGGCCGATCAGGGCCTCGGTTTCGCGGGGATGCGCGACCATGCGGTCCTCAGTGCGACAGGCCGAACCGATCGTTCACCGCCGCGACCACGTGGCGGTGCACCGTTTCTGCGTCCGCCCGAGCGTCGATGACGCGGCAGCGGTCCGGCTCCGCCGCGGCGATTTCCAGAAAGCCCGCGCGCACGCGTTCGTGGAAGGCCATTGGCAGCGTTTCGTAGGGATTTTCCTCACCGCGCGCCCGCGTGCGCGTCAGGCCCACGTCGGGCGGCACGTCCAGCACGAGCGTGAGGTGCGGGCCGGTTCCGCCCGTGGCATGACCGCTCGCCTGCCGGAGAAAGGACGTGTCCAGCGCGTGCCCGTACCCCTGGTAGGCGACCGTGGAGTCCGCGAAGCGGTCGCTTACAACCCAGGTTCCGGCCGCGAGCGCGGGCGCGATCGCGGTGCGCACGTGCTCCGCCCGCGCGGCGCAGTGCAGGAAGGCCTCCCCCGCCGGCGACCACGTGTGCGTGCCGTCCACGAGCAGCCCGCGCACCGCTTCCGAGGCGGGACAGCCGCCCGGTTCGCGGGTGGCCAGCACGTCCATGCCGCGCGCGCGCAGCCACTCGGCGAGGCGCCGCACTTGGAGACTCTTGCCCGCGCCCTCGCCGCCTTCGAATGTGATGAACGCGCCGGCTGTCATGCCGCGTTACTTGGTCTCCGGTGTCGGCGGCCCGAAGAGCAGGAACTGGAGGCCGCCCGCCAGGCGTCCCACGGGCCCGAGTTGGTCGACGCTGCGCGCGGCCACCAGCGGGATCGTCGTGGTGTCCTTATCCGGCGCCTCCAGGCGCAGCGTGGCCAGCCGCTCGCCCTTCTCGACCGGCGCGGGGACGGGGCTGTCGTAGATCACCGTGGCGGTCAACTCCTCGCGCTTGTCACGCGGCAGCGTCATCTTCACGTCCTTCCGCGTGACCAGCGGCACGCTGCCTTCGGTGCCGAGCCAGAGGCGCGCCTTTTCCACCGTTTCGCCCTTGGCGAAAAGCGTGTAGGTGCCGAACTCGCGGAAGCCCCACTTCAGCAGACGGGCGGCCTCATTCTCGCGGCCCGATGGCCGGTCCAACCCCGCGACGACGACAATCAGCCGACGCCCGTCGCGCTCGGCCGAGGCCGTCAGGCCGTAGCCAGCGTTCTGCGTGTGGCCCGTCTTGAGGCCGTCCACACCCATGCCGCGGCCCAGCAGCGGATTGCGGTTGAACTGCCGGATGCCGTTCCAGGAGAACTCCCGCTGGCTGAAGAACTCGTACAGCTTCGGGAAGTCCTCGATGATGTGCCGTGCGATCTGGGCCAAGCCGCGAACGGTGACGCGGTGATCCGGGTCGGGCCAACCGGTGGCGTTCTGAAAAGTGGACTTGTCGACGCCAATTTCACGCGCCTTGCGCGTCATCAGCTGGGCAAAGGCCTCCTCCGTGCCCGCGACACCCTCGGCCAGCGCGATCGAGGCGTCGTTGCCGGACTGGACGATCATGCCCTTGAGGAGGTTCTCGACCGAGACCTCGTTGCCCACCTCGACGAACATCTTGGAGCCGCCCTTGCGCCAGGCCTTCTCCGAGATGGTGAAGGTGTCGTCCAGGCTCAGGTCGCCGTTGCGGATGCGGTCGAAGACCACATAGGCCGTCATCATCTTGCTCATGGACGCCGGCGGGATGCGCCGGTCCGGATGCTTGGCGTAGAGCACCTCACCCGTCGTGTGGTCGAGGACGATCGCTTCCTCGGCCTTCGTCTCCAGCGCACGCGCGGCCGGCTGGCCGAGGGTGAGCGCGGCGGCGAGAACGGTCAGCGCAAGCCAGGAACGGCGTAGCATCATCTCGGCTGGACTCCATCATCACGTCACGGCCATCACGTCACGGCGCGCTCGCTTTCCGTGGCACGCGAGCACGCCAAGAATATGACGGCACCAGGGACTCTTTCCACGAAGGTTTGGGTGCGAACCAAGCGGAAAGAGGCCCATCTCATTCATGTTCGGGTAAATTTTCCGCCCAAGGCGTACCACCTTGACAGAATTCACCCTAGCGGATCACGACCTCGGCCGTGGGCACCCCGGCCCCAGCCAGTTGGTCCAGCAAGCGGTTAACGGCCGACACGCCACCGAGCGGGCCGAAGCGCACCCGGTAAAAGCGCTGCCCGTCGATCACGGCCTCCGCAATGAAGGGCTCGCCGAGGCGCTCCAGGCGGCCGCGAATCCGTTCCGCGTTGGCTTCCCGCACGAACGCGCCCGCCTGCACGAACAGATCGGCCGCCGCCAGGTTGTCGGGGCGCTCGGTGCCGTCGCTCCAGGCCTTGACCGAGAGCGTGCGGCCCTGATCTCCGGCTGCGCCGGTCCGGACGGCATCCGGCGCCGTGGAGGCCCGCTGCACGTCGAGATCGGTGTTCGCGGCCGCCCCGCTCCCGGTCGAGCCGTCCGTCGTTCCATTTGTCGCGCCGCCGCCTTCCGTGGAGCCGCCGCCGTCGCCGCCCGAGACGACGCCGGGCTCCGCCGCGGCGACGCGCGTGCCGCCCTCGCGTTGTTTCGCGGCAGCGGCCATGCGCCGGCTTTCGTCTTCCAGCACCTCCACGCGAACGCGGGTGGTGCCCTCGTCCTTGAAGCCGAGCAGCCGCGCGGCGCGGCGTGTCACGTCGAGAATGCGGTCGCGGGCGAAGGGGCCGCGGTCGTTCACGCGCAGCTTCACCACCCGGCCGTTCTCCAGGTTGGTGACCCGCACCATGCTGGGCAGCGGCAGCGTGCGGTGCGCCGCCGTCAGCTTGGTGCTGTCGAAGATTTCGCCGTTGGCCGTGCGCCGGCCGTCGAACTTGCGACCGTACCAGGAGGCGATGCCCGTCTCGGTGTGGTCGTAGTCGACGTGCGGTTCGTACCACTTGCCGTTGATCTTGTACGGCACACCCACCTTGTAGGTGCCGCCGGTCACGGTTTCGGCGCTTCCGCCCGGCACGTTGCCTTCGACGCGCGTCTCCGCCGGCCGCTCGGGCCCGGCGCAGGCGGCCAGCACGATCCCGGCGCCCAGCATGCCGACGAGAGTGCGCGGTCCTGGCCGCATCAGCCGCTCCGAAACGGTCGCGATCCTCATCCGGAACGATAAGCCGGGGTGGCGGCGGCGCGCAATCGGGATTACCCCTTCCGGTCGGCGATGCGCGCTTCGAGCTGCTTCAACAACGCCGGCGAGGCATAGCCGTCGGCGGGATAGCCGTTCGCGGCCTGGAAGCGGCGGATGGCCGCGCGGGTGCTTTCACCCGGTACGCCGTCAACCGGCCCCGCCTCGTGCCCCAGCTTGTTCAGCAGGGTCTGGATGCGCTCGACCTCATCGAAGGAAACCGCACCCGAGTCGGCGTCCCGGCCCGTTTGCAGCTTCGGCATCCCGGCGATGCGGTCGGCCAGATGCCCCACCGCGACGCCGTACTTGATCGAGCGGTTCCACGAGAGGATGTGGCGGAAGTTCTCGTAGACCAGGAAGGCCGGGCCCTCGTGGCCCTGCGGCAGCACGATCGACCCCTGCCAGCCGTCGGGTGTGGGCAGCGGATCGCCGTTCGCTTTGCGCACGCCCATCTCCGCCCAGGTGTCGAGCGGCTTTTTCACGTCCAGCTGCGCCTGCTTCCAGGGGAAATCTCCCGGCAGCCGCACCTCGCGACCCCAGCGCTCGTCGCCTTCCCAGCCCATGTCGCTGAGGTAGTTGGCCCCCGAGGCGAAGACGTCGTGCAGGTCGCCCCAGATATCCTTGCGGCCGTCGCCGTCGGCATCGACAGCATGGCGTGTGAAGGTGGAGGGCAGAAACTGCAGGTGGCCGGTCGCCCCGGCCCAGGAGCCCGTGAACGAGCCGGGCTCGACGTGGCCTTCGTCCACCATCTCCAGCGCGTGGAAAAGCTGCGTGCGGAAGAAGGCGCTGCGCCGGTCGTCGTGCGCCAGCGTGGCAACGGAGCCGATCACCGGGAAGTCGCCCAGATAGCTGCCGAATCCGGTTTCCATGCCCCAGAAGGCGACGAGGAAGCGCGGCTGAACGCCGTGCTCGCGCTGGACCGCGTTCAGCAGCTCGCGGTGCTTGTCGAGCAGCTTCCGGCCCTTTTCCACGCGTCCCGGCGTGACGCGGTCGTCCATGTAGGACCAGAAGGTGCGGATGAACTCGGGCTGGCTGCGGTCCAGCTCGATCACGCGCTCAATCGGGCTCAGGCCCGAAAGCGTCTTATCCAGCGTGGCCTTGGCGATGCCCTGCTCGCGTGCTTCCGCACGCACCCCGTCGAGCCAGGCCTTGAAATTGTCCTGCTGAGCGGTGGCCGGCGTGGCCGCCACGGTCGCGGCGAGTCCAAGGACACTCGCCAGCGTTCGCATTCCGCGCATGCGCGTTTTGCCTCGTCGCTGCTGCTCCGTCGATCGCGGGAGCCTAGCATTGCACCTTCGGGGCGCCAGCCCGTTTTCGTGTCCTCCGCCGCAGGACGTGAGGGATGGACGGCCCGTGCCCGGCCTTGCTAAAGGTCGGATCGTTCTCGCGCGGAGGGGTGGCAGAGCGGTCGAATGCACCGGTCTTGAAAACCGGAGAGGGTTGCACCCTCCGTGGGTTCGAATCCCACCCCCTCCGCCAGAAACGCTGGCGCCTTTCATCGGGTCTTTTCGCCACCGCTTCCCGTGAAGAGCGACACCTGACGCGTTGAATCGTGCAGCTGATGTAGGCGCGACGCGTTCGCCAGCGGGCAATGCGTCGCGTGCCAAACAGCGGCGGTTTGCGACCCTGGGGCCGCGAAACCGCCGTACGAAACACCGCGATCAGTACGTCAGCACCGTGCGGATACCCTCGCCGCGCTCCATCATCTCGAAGCCTTCGTTGATGTTCTCGAAGGGCATGACCTTCGTGATCATCGTGTCGATGTCGATCAGGCCTTCCATGTACCAGTCGACGATCTTGGGCACGTCGGTGCGGCCCCTGGCGCCGCCGAAGGCGGTGCCCGTCCAGTGCCGGCCGGTAACCATCTGAACCGGGCGGGTAGAGACCTCTTCGCCCGCGCCGGCAACGCCGACGATCACGGACATGCCCCAGCCCTTGTGGGCGGACTCCAGCGCCTGGCGCATCAGCGCCGTGGAGCCGACGCATTCGAAAGTGTAGTCGCCGCCGCCCTTGGTCAGCTCGACCAGGTACTTGGTCAGATCGCCGTCGATCTCGTTGGGGTTGACGAAGTCGGTCATCCCGAACTTCTCGCCCCAGGCCTTCTTGTCGTTGTTGATGTCCACGCCGACGATCTGGCGCGCGCCAACCATGCGGGCGCCCTGGATGACGTTCAGGCCGATCCCGCCGAGGCCGAAGACGATCACGCGCGCGCCCGGCTCCATCTTCGCGGTGTTCACCACCGCGCCGATACCCGTGGTGACGCCGCAGCCCACGTAGCAGACCTTGTCGAAGGGCGCGTCCTCGCGGATCTTCGCCACCGCGATCTCGGGCAGCACGGTGTAGTTCGAGAAGGTCGAGGTGCCCATGAAGTGGTGCACCATCGAGCCGTCCTTGAGCGAGAAGCGCGAGGTGCCGTCGGGCATCACGCCCTGCCCCTGCGTCTCGCGGATGGCCTGGCACAGGTTCGTCTTGGGGTTGAGGCAGTACTCGCACTCCCGGCACTCGGGCACGTAGAGCGGGATGACGTGGTCGCCCGGCTTCACGTCCTTCACGCCCGGCCCGACGTCCTGAACCACGCCGGCGCCTTCGTGGCCGAAGATCGCCGGGAACTTGCCCTCGGGATCGCGGCCCGAGAGCACGAAGGCATCGGTGTGGCAGATGCCGGTCGCCTTGTTCTCGACCAGCACCTCACCCTCCTTCGGGCCCTCCAGATGCACCGTCTCGATCGACAGCGGCTTATTGGGCTCGAAGGCAACGGCTGCGCGTACGTCCATGACAAAGCTCCCTGATGCAGCAAACGGCGATGGTGGGCCGTGGTCTCCCCCGCGGCTCAGCCCGTCAGGCCGCGATAATGATGGTTGAGGTGGTCTTCAACGAACGTCTGAATGAAGTAGTATGAGTGGTCGTAGCCGGGCTGCATGCGCGTTTGCGCCGGCTGGCCGGCTTCCTGGCAGGCCTTGCTGAAGATCTCCGGGCGCAGCTCGCGGCTCAGGAACTGGTCGTCATCCCCCTGATCGATCAGGATGTTTGCGCCCGAGGGCTGCTGCTTGACCAGCTCCGTGGCGTCGTACGCGCGCCAAACGTCCCGGTCCGCGCCCAGGTAGTTGCTGAACGCCTTTTCGCCCCACGGCACCTGCATGGGCGCAGAGACCGGAGCGAAGGCGGAAACCGTGCGGAACAGCCCAGGATTGCGCAGATGCAGCGTCAGCGCGCCGTGGCCGCCCATGGAGTGGCCGAAGATGCCCTGGCGGCCCGTGTCGACGCTGAAATTCTCGGCGATAACATGCTGAAGGTCCCGCGTGATGTAGGTCGCCATGTTGTAGTGGGACGACCACGGCGTCTGCGTGGCGTCCAGGTAGAAGCCGGCGCCCGTGCCGAAGTCGTAGGCGTCGTCCTCGCCCGGCAGGCCGCAACCGCGCGGGCTGGTGTCCGGCATGACCAGGGTGATGCCGAGCTTCGCGGCCACACGCTGCGCGCCCGCCTTGATCGTGAAGGTCTCGGGCGTGCACGTCAGGCCCGCCAGATAGGTGAGCATCGGCGTTTTCACGCCGTCGAGCGCCTGCGGCGGCTCATAGACGGCGAAGCTCATCGTGCACTGCGTCGCCTCGGACCAGTGGCGGTAAAAGCCCTGCATTCCCTCGAAGCAGCGTTGCCGGCTGACGGTTTCGACCATCTGGCTCTCCAATCCTGCGTCGTGGCTTTCGTTATGTGCCGGTATGGCTGGCGACAGGCCGCACGAGGGTGCCGCCGCTCATCGCCGGACGCCTGCCCAGAGGCGACATCGCGGTTTGCATGAGCGCACGGCGGACCGGCGCGCAGCCCGCCAGCGCCCGCACGCCCAAGTGCCGCGCCGCCCGCAGGGCCGGGTTGCGCGTCATCACCGCGCGGTTCAGTGCGTCCACCCCCGCGACGCGCGCGACGACATCGGGCCGGCGGCGCCGCTCGTAGCCGCGCAGAATCGCGTGCGCCCCGATGTCCTGGCCGTTGCGGCGCGCTTCGGCAAGCGCTTCCGTCAGCACGGCCACGTCGGTCAGCCCCAGGTTAAGGCCCTGCGCGCCGATGGGCGGCAGGCCGTGCGCCGCCTCCCCGATCAGCGCGACGCGGTGCCCGGCGTAGGCATCGGCCAGCAGGGTCGTCACCGGGTAGGTTCCGACCCGGCCGATGTCCTCGATCCTGCCCAGCGTGCCGTGGAGGCGCTCGGCAAAGATGCGGCGGAAGCTGGCGCGATCGAGCTGCGAGAAGGTTTCGGCGGCGCGCTCGCGCTCCACCCAGACGACGCTCGAAGCGTTGCCGCGCATGGGCACCAGCACCAGCGGCCCCTGTGGGCGGTGAAATTCCGTGGAAATGCCCTCGTGCGCGCGGCTGTGGGCGACGGAAAAGGCCATCGCCGTCTGCCCGTAGGCCCAGGCGCGCGCCGCGATCCCGGCGGCGTCGCGCGTCATGGATTTCTTGCCGTCGGCGCCGATGACGAGCGTGGCGTGGATTTCCCGCCCATCCGAAAGCGTGGCCTCGGCGTGCGGGCCGGCGAAGCGCAGCTCTTCGACCGTGCGGCCGCTGAGGTGCTCGGCGTTCGGCAATTCCGCGAGGCGCGCGATCAGGGCCTGGCGCAGCGTGGCGTTCGGGACGTTCCAGCCGAAGGGGCCGCCGCCCGGCAGGTCGCGGGACTCGAACGTGGCGGCGTGCTTCGGGCCGCCGGGGCCGTCGTCCACGATCCGCATGGTCCACAGTCCGGCCGAGACATCCGTGCAGGCGTCCCAAGCTCCAACCGCGCTCAGCGTGCGCACGGCGTCGGGGAAGAGCGCGGTGGTGCGGCCGTCCAACCTCGGCGCCGCCGCCATGTCCGCGGGCGCCGGATCGACGCAGCCCACCTCGAAGCCCGCGCCGGCCAGCGCCGCCGTGGCCGCCAGCCCTGTGATGCCGCCGCCGATCACCAGGATGTCCGTTGCCGTCATGCGCCCTCCCCGTGCCCGGTTGCCGCAGGCAAGATGGACGTGTGGGACACCCCGATCCAGGTCTGCGCGTATTGCAGGCTGCGGCCGGTGCCCGCAGGCTCATGGTGCAGCCGAGACGCGCCCACCGAACAAGAACCAATCAGGCAGGTGACGTGTGACGTTTTCCGGCCACGCCCCGCCCCGCAATCCGCGCCCGTCGCAGCCGCCCGTGAACCTGCCGCGCGCGGTGGGCTATCTGATCGCCATCAACGCCGCAGTGTTTGCGCTGCAGAACGTCGTGCCCTGGCGCTGGGCGAACTGGATCGTCACGCACCTCGGCTTCGTGCCCATGCGCTACGCCGGCGGGCCGGCCGAATGGGACCTCTGGGCCTACGTCGGCCCCATCACCCACCAATTCCTGCACGGCGGCGTGGTCCACATCCTGGTGAACATGGTGATGCTCGCCGCGTTCGGGAGCGGCGTGGCGCGCACCCTGGGCAGCCGCCGCATGCTGGTGATGTACCTGATTTCGGGCCTGGCCGGCGCCCTGGCGCACTGGTTCGTCTACCCGATGGACAGCGCGCCGGTCGTGGGCGCATCGGGCGCGATCAGCGGCCTGTTCGGGATGGTGCTGCGCCTACTGGCCCGGCATCCGCACGGCGGTGGGCTGTCGCGGATCTGGCCCGTGGCGCTGATCTGGGTGGGGATCGCCGTGTTCACCGGGATCGGCGGCATGCCCGGCGCCGGCGACGCCCGCGTGGCGTGGGCGGCGCACCTCGGCGGGTTCGCGGTGGGCTTTCTGGCCTTCGATCTCGCCCTGATCGGCTTCAAGCCGTGGCGGGTGAAGTAGCACAGACCGTCGGCCAATCCCGCGCGACATGCGCCGCGACCGGCCGCCGTGTCAGCGCGAGGAATCGGCCCAGGAGCGTTCCACCGCTTGCTGGTCCTGGATTTCCGTCAACTCCTTGCCGATGAAGTCGCGCAGGCTGACGATGCCGACGACCTTGTTGTTTTCCTTCACCGGGAGGTGGCGGAAGCCCTTGTCCTGCATCGTCTTCAGGGCGTCCACGGCCTTCATGTCCGGATCGGCCGTCTCGATCTGCGCGGTCATGACATCGGCGACGGAGGTCGACTTCGGGTCCAGCCCGGCGCCGACAACGCGCTTCACCAGATCGCGCTCGGTGAAGATGCCTTCCAGCTTGCTTCCGTTCATCACCAGGACGGCGCCCGCGTCGGTGCGCATCATGATGCGCGTGGCCTCGACGACATTGCTGCCGCCGTCGACGCTGACGGGCCGGTTGCCGCCCAGAATGTCCCGCAGCACACGCTCGCTCATCCGCTCGTCCTCCCCTTGCACGGCCTCTTTACGGAATCTTACCGGTTTCGCCGAAGTAGCCGCAAACGTTGCGATACCGCGGGCCTTCGTGCAAACATCTTTGTAATGGACCGGACAGTCCAAAAATCGGGGACGCACCATCGCGCGGCCCGGCCAACGCACGGAGGCAGCATGCACCTGGACATCTTTTCCGACCCGATCTGCCCCTGGTGCCTGATCGGCAAGCGGCGCCTCGAACGCGCGCTGGCGGAGCGCCCGGAGCCCGAGTTGACGATCCGTTGGCGAGCCTTCCAGCTCAACCCGGACATGCCGCGCGCGGGCATGGACCGCACGGACTACGTGGTCCGCAAGTTCGGCAGCATGGACAACGCCAATCGTGTCTACGACGCCGTAAAGGCTGCGGCCGCCGAGGAGGGCATTCCGCTCGCGCTCGACCGCATTCAGCGCACGCCCAACACGCTGCCCGCGCACCAGCTGATCCACCTCGCCGGGGAGCGAGGCGTGCAGGACACGGTCGTGGAGGATCTCTTCCAGGCCTACTTCATGCGCGGCGAGGACGTCGGCGAGCAGGACGTGTTGCTGGCCGCGGCGCGGCGGGCTGGCATGGACGAGGATGTGGTTCGGGACGCGTTGGATCGGGAAAACGCGCTCGAGATCGTGCAGGCCGAGGACCAGGAAGCGCGCTCGGCCGGTATCCAGGGCATCCCCACCTTCATCCTCAATGGCGAATACGCGCTGTCCGGCGCGCAGGAGCCCAAGGTCCTCCACAACCTCTTCGACGTCGGTCGCACGGGCTCCACGGAAGGCGTAGCCGCGTCGTAAACGCCTTGGCCGGCGGCGCGGGCGATGCTGCCATGGCGGTGCCATGCCGGATGATCTCCCTGCCCGGCTGACGGGGCTTGCCACGACCGTTCCGCCGCACGTGCTCGACCAGGCGGCCGTGCGCGCGGCGGCTGCCGAGATGCTTGCCGGCGGCGCGGCCGATACGGACCGCTTGCTCACGGTTTTCGACAGCGCGGGGATCGAGCGCCGTTTCGCCACGCGCCCGCTGAATGTCCTGCGCCAACCGAGCGGCTGGCGCGAGCGCAGTGCGCACTACGAAGCAGCGGCGCTGGCGCTGATCGAGACGGCGGCGAAGCGGGCCCTGGCGGACGCCGGCCTTGGGGCGGGCGAGATCGACGCCATCGCCGTCGTGTCCACCACGGGCATCGCCACCCCCAGCCTGGACGCGCGGCTGATGAACCGCCTGGCGTTCCGGCCCGATGTCGAGTGTCTACCCGTCTTCGGGCTGGGGTGCGCCGGCGGCGTGCTGGGACTCGGCCGCGCCGCGGCGCTCGCCCGGGCGGTGCCGGCCCGGCGCGTGCTGCTGCTGGTGGTGGAGCTGTGCACGCACACCTTCCGCCCCGACGACGCCAGCAAGAGCAACCTCGTGGCGGCGGCGCTGTTCGGCGACGGCGCGGCGGGCGCGGTGGTGAGCACGCACCCGGACGATGCCGGGCCCGCGATCACCGGCTGGGGCGAGCACACCTGGCCGGACAGCCTGGACGTCATGGGCTGGCGCGTGGCGGACGACGGGCTGGCCGTGGTCTTCGACCGCGCCATCCCGTCCTTCGTTCGCAGCGATTTCGGCCCGGTGCTCGATGCTTTCCTGGCGCGGAACGGCTTGGCGCGGGGCGACCTGGCCGGGCTGGCGTGCCATCCCGGTGGCCGGAAGGTGATCGAGGCCCTGGAAGCGGTGCTCGGCGTGACGCCGGGCGGAATGACGGCGGCGCGCGAGGTGTTGCGCCAGCACGGCAACATGTCCGCGCCAACGGCCCTTTTCGTGCTGCGTGACCTCATCACCCACGGACCACCCGACGGACCCATCCTCGCCAGCGCCCTCGGCCCCGGTTTCACCGCTGGGTTCGCCCTGCTCCACCCGGAGAGCGCGGCGTGATCGGGCTGGCGCAGGCGGTGGCCGGGCTCGTCGCGGTCCAGCGCCTCGCCGAGCTGGCGTACAGCCGCGCCAACGAACGTCGTCTCCGCCACCAGGGCGGGCGCGAGCACGGCGCCGGCCACTATCCGCTGCTGGTGGGGCTGCACGCGGCGTGGCTGGCGGCGATCGCGGTCACGGTCCCACCGGACGCGCCCGTCTCGATTCCACTGCTGGCGGTGTTCGTAGCGCTCCAGGGCGCGCGCGTGTGGATCATCGCCAGCCTGGGGGCGCGCTGGACGACTCGTGTGCTTGTCGTGCCGGGGGAAAAGCTGGTCAGCCGCGGCGCGTACCGCTGGCTGCGGCACCCGAACTACGCGGTCGTGGCGGCGGAAATCGCGGTGCTGCCGGCCGCCTTCAATGCCTGGGAAATCGCTATCCCGTTCGGGATTGCCAATCTCGCCGTGCTCGGTTGGCGCATCCGTGTCGAAGAGAACGCGTTACAGCGGTAACGGGGAAGGATAACGGGAACAGGGAAGGAAAGTGGTGCGGCTGGGGAGACTCGAACTCCCACGGGCTTACGCCCACATGCACCTGAAGCATGCGCGTCTACCAATTCCGCCACAGCCGCACGGGCGGTATGTCGTCGCTCTTTCCTTCGTCACCCGGCGAGTGGTGCGGCTGGCAGGACTTGAACCTGCACGGGGTTACCCCCACAGCGCCCTCAACGCTGCGCGTCTACCAGTTCCGCCACAGCCGCACCGGTATTCGGCACAACGGTGAAGGTCGGCCGTGCCGCCATTTCACCTCTCGCCGTGCACCGGGCGATGTAAGGAAAGGCGTCGTTTTGTGCAAGGGCCTTCCGCCCCCTGCCGAGACGGGCATGTATCGCACCGCGCGCCGGGGATCAAGGGGGCGTGGGCGCTTGCCGTGCGCGGTTCGCCGTGCTTCCGTCCGGGGGCGACACACAAACCCTTGGAGTTGTCATGCGCACGGGCATCATTGCCCTCGCCTTCGTGGTCGTGCTCGGCGCCGTTTCCGCCCTGGTGGCCGATTCCTGGCTCGCCATGGGAGGCGTCAGCATGGGGTGGACCGGGATCGTGGCGATGATCGTCGGGATTCTGCTGACGCTCGGCCTAGGAATCGGCCTCATGGCCCTGTCTTTCTATTCGAATCGCAGCGGCCACGACGCCGAGGTGGACGCCTATCATCGCGAGCAGGGCGGCCCGGTGCGTCCCGATCAGCGCGATTCGTAAGCGCGTGGGGCGGGCCGCGTGACCGATTCCGGGTGCGCAAGCGGCCACCCGATTCCCGCTGTGGCCGTGCCCAGGGCGGTGGCGCAGCACTGGCTGTGGCACGACGTGCTGGCGCCGTATCTGCGCCGGGTTCCGCCGGACGATCCGGCGCCTGACGGCCGAATCACGAACGGTGTTGACCCTCCGCCGGACGCGCCGGCGATTTCCCTGGCGGCGCTCGCGCATCCGCCTACGCGCGACGCTTTCCTGTCGGCCGTGTTCGCCAACCGGCGCCTGCGCGCTGCCCGGATCGAGCGCCAAGCCGACCTTCAGGCGCTGCACGCGCGCGAGAAGTACCTGATCATGGCGCACGCGCCGGAAACCTATCGCCGCGTCGGCAAGCTGATCGCCGGCCCGGCCGAAGCCCCGTTGTCGGCGCTGGCGGAGCGGTACTGCCAGGCCGTCTGGGGGGGTCTCCTGGTCCCGGCGCGCCGCGGCCGGCACGCAAGCGCGCTGGAGCACATGGCGGGCTACTTCAAACGCGGCCTGCCCGAGCCGGCACGGGCGCGCATGCACGCCGCCATCGCCGACTTCCGCGCCGGCCTGGCACCCCTGACCGACCCCCTGGCGCGGATTCGAGGGGCGGCGGCGACCACGGGAATGGTCTACATCGCTCAGCAGACCTATCTGGCGCCCTACCCCATTCCGCTGATGCTGCGCACGTGGCTTTAAAGCGAGCGGCCGAAGCGCCCGGCCACGAAGCGCACGACGGCGTAGACCGCGAGTCCGGCGAGTACGACCAGGGCAATCACGGCAAGGATCTTCAGGATCTCCCACCCGAGCAGCACGGGCCAGAATGCCATGACGACGTAGACGAATGCCTCGTTCCAGGCGACGTCGCCGTAGGCGATCAGGTGAAACGCCAAGCCGGTGGCGGCATAGAACAGCAACGCCACCAACGCCCCGATGCCGCGCGGGTCCAGCATGCCCGACCTGTCCTCCTCGTCGCGCTTGTGAGCCGGTTTGTGCCAGACCGTCGCGGCTTTCGCGATCCCTCGCGGGCGGCGCGCGCATGCTTCCACGCGCCGCACCCCCGCGAAGCGCCAGGGAATGTGACCCGTACCACCCTTGATCGAGCATCCCGTCGTGGCGTTTCATCCCCCAATCGCGTGACCAAGGGGGTGTGGGTGGCGCGCTTCAGGACGACTCCTCGGATCGGACCCGGCACGGCGGTGCTGGTTGCCTTTTTGGCCGGGCTCGCCGGCTGCACGGTGCCGGAAGACGCCGAAGAGCGCCGCACCTTGCCGGCGGACGCCATTGCGACGGACACCGCCGACAAGGCCGCGGATGCCGGTCAGGCCGCCGAGGGCGAGGACCTCGGCGACGACACGGAAACCGAAACCCTGGAGGAGCCGGAAGTCTATACCGGCTCCGGCGAGTTCGTGGGCGAGACGCGCACGCGTGCCGAAGCCGGGCAGACGGCTGGCGGCTACACGCTCAACTTCGTCGGGGCGGACCTGCGTGAGGTCGTCGACGCCGTGCTCGGCGAAGCGCTTGGTGTGAATTACAGCATTCACAGCGATGTCGGCGGCGCCGTGACGGCGCGCACCACACGCCCGCTGACTCGCGAGCAGGTCGTCCCGGCGCTCGAGGACGTGCTGGCGATGAACGGCGCCGCGGTCGTCGAGAAAGGCGGCATGTATCACATCGTGCCGCTGGAAGACGCGCGGGTACCTCCGCCCATCGGGCCGGGCGACACGGGTGCGTCCAGCTACGGCACGCACATCATCCCCGTGAACTACGTCTCCGCCGCCGCGCTGAAGGACAATCTCGACGAATTCGTCACCCCTGGCCGGACGCTGCGCGTGGACCGCGCGCGCAACCTGCTGCTCTTCGTGGGGCCCGGCAGCGAAGCCGGCGATCTCGCGGAGATGGTCGATCTTTTCGACGTGGACTGGATGAAGGGCAAGTCCTTCGCGCTGCTGCCGCTGGACAGCGCCGCGCCCAAGCGCGTCGTCACCGAGCTGCGCTCGGTCTTCGGCCGGCAGCAGGGCAGCGACGGCACGGATGTGCTGCAGGACGTGATCCGCTTCATGCCGATCCAGCGCATGAACGCGGTGCTCGTCATCACCAAACAGCGCGGCTACCTGGAGCGCGCGCGCACCTGGGTCGAGCGGCTGGACCGGGGCGTGGCCCAGCAGGAACGCAAGCTCTTCGTCTACGACGTGGACAATGCCCGCGCCCAGGATCTCGCCCGCGTGCTCGGGCAGATGTTCAGCGTGCAGGTGTCCAGCGGCTCGCGGCAGCAGCAGGGAACCGTCGCGCCGGGCCGGCAGTCCGTCTCGCTGTCCAGCCGCGGCAATCAGAGCGGAACCGGAACCGGCACCACCGGTTCGGGAAGCGGCGCCGGCACCAGAGGCAACAATTCCAGCACCGCGAACACGAACGGTTCGGACAGCGGTTCCACGACCGGCACGGGCACCAGCGGGACCGGCGACAGCTCGCTCGGCGGCGCCGATGGCGGCGGGGGCAGTGCATTCGGCGGCCGGCAGCGCGGCGGTCAGGTCACCGCCCAGGGCGGCCCGCCCGTCCAGCTCGGCAATGGGCGACAGCCCCGGATCATCGCGGACACGCGCAACAACGCCCTGCTCGTTCTGGCCACGGGCGAGCAGTACCAGATGATCCGCTCCACGCTGGACCGACTGGATCAGGTACCGTTGCAGGTGGTGATCGAAGCGACGATCGCCGAGGTTCGGCTCGAAGACGAGCTGCAGTACGGACTGCGCTTCTTCTTCGAGGACGACTCCGGCAGCACCACCGGCAACGTCACCTTCAGCGACCTGAGCAGCGGCGGGGTCGCGCAGAGCTTCCCGGGCTTCTCCTTCCTGCTCGAGAGCGGGGACACGCGCAGCGTTCTCAACGCCTTGAGCGACGTGAGCGATGTCAACGTCATCTCCTCGCCGCACCTGATGGTGCTGAACAACCAGTCGGCCCGCATCCAGGTCGGCGACGAGGTGCCCGTCGCCACGCGCAGCGCCCAGTCCACGACCGACCCGGACGCGCCCGTGGTCAATCAGATCGAGTTCCGCAATACCGGCACCATCCTGGAAGTCAGCCCGCATGTGAACGAAAGCGGGCTGGTGACGCTGGATATCCGGCAGGAGGTGTCGGATGTCACGCAGACAACCACGTCCGGCCTGAACTCGCCGACCATCCAGCAGCGCGAGATCACCAGCAACGTCGCGGTGCAGAGCGGTCAGACGATCGCGCTCGGCGGCCTGATCGAGGACAGCCGGGACCGCAGCGAAGTCGGCGTGCCGCTGCTCAAGGACATCCCGTACGTCGGCAACGCCTTCAAGAATGTCACGGTGACGAAGAGCCGAACCGAGCTGCTGGTGCTGCTGACGCCGCGGGTCGTCCACGATCAGCAGGAAGCCGACCAAGTTACGCGCGAACTCCGGCGGCGTCTGGAGGGCGTGAAGATGTTCAGGAAAAAAGCCCCGAACCAGGGGACGCCGTCCGACGCCGCGAGCCAATCCGGCGCGAGCAGCACCCAGCAGCCGTAGGGCGCGCCCGGCGTTTGCCTGCGTTGACGCCCTGCGCGCCCGCGCGTGATCCTTCCGCCCGGCCAAGGAGACGGGAGCACGCCATGCAGGTTCTTTCCGCCGCCGTGGTGGACGCGGCGCTCACCTACGACGCCCTCGTGCCCGCGCTGCGGAACGCCTTCCAGGGCGACGCCAGCGCGCCGCCGCGCCATCATCACGGCATCCCGGTGCCCGGTGGGACGGAGGCGACGCTTTTGCTGATGCCCGCGTGGGAGCAGGGCACGTACGTGGGCGTGAAGGTGGCCACGGTCTTCCCCGACAACCCCGGCCGGAACCTGCCCTCCGTCCAGGCGACCTACCTGTTGCACGACGGCGCCACGGGCACGCCCGTGTGCCAGCTTGCGGGCCAGCCCATGACCAACCGGCGCACCGCGGGCGCATCGGCGCTGGCCGCCGACTACCTCGCCCGCGACGATGCTTCGCGGCTGCTCATGGTGGGCACAGGGGCCATGGCGCCGGAGCTGGTCGACGCCCACGCCAGCGTCCGTCCCATCCGCGAGGTGCGCGTCTGGGGCCGCACCCCGGAAAAATCCCGGCGCCTCGCCGCGGAGCTGAGCGCGCGGGGCTATGCGGCGGAGGCCGTGGAAACCCTGGACGCCGAGACCGTCGGCTGGGCGGACGTGGTCAGTTGCGCCACGATGGCCGTCGAGCCGCCGCTGCACGGCGAGTGGCTGCGCCCCGGTCAGCACGTCGATCTCGTCGGCGCGTTCAAGCCCACGATGCGGGAAACCGACGACCGTGCGGTGCAGCGGGCGCGCGTCTTCTGCGACACCTACGACGGCGCGCTGAGCGAGGGCGGCGACCTGGTTCAGCCGCTACAGGACGGTGTCATCACGCGCCACGACGTGCTCGCCGACCTCTACATGCTGACGCGCGGGCAGCACCCCGGCCGGCGCAGCGGCGAGGAGATCACGCTGTTCAAGTCCGTCGGGACGGCGCTCGAGGACCTTGCTGCCGCCGTGCTCGCCTACGAGCGCGCCGGCGAGGGCTGAGCCATGCGCGTGGCCGTGGTCGGCGCGGGCATCGTCGGGCTGTCGGCGGCGCGCACTCTTGCCGCGGCCGGTCACAGCGTGACGGTGTTCGAGCAGGGGCCGGTGCCCAATCCCCTCGCCTCCTCCGTCGACCGCAGCCGCCTGATCCGCCACGCCTACGCGGACCTCCCCGGCTACGCGGCGATGGTGGACGATGCCTACGCGGCCTGGGAGCGGCTTTGGGCCGATTTGGGCGTGCGCCACCACGTGGAGATGGGGACGCTGCTGTTGGCCCGGCCCGGCTCGAGCTGGGCGACGGACTGCGCCGAAACGCTCGCGTGGCTCAACCGCCCCGCGATGCCGCTCTCGCTGGACAAGGCGGCGGCGCGCTACCCTCCCCTGTCGCTCGACGGAGTCGGCGAGGCGTATCTCGCCGATACCGGCGGCGTGCTGCACGCGGAACGCATCGTCCGCGATCTGGGCCATCACGTGGCGCGGCTTGGCGGAACGGTGCGCGCGGAAACGCCTGTCGCCCGCGCGGACCCCGAAGCCGGCACGGTGATCCTGGCCGACGGCACGCGGCACGAAGCCGACTGGGTGCTGGTGGCGGCCGGCCCCTGGACGGGCCGACTGGCGCCCGAGCTGGCCGATCGCGTCACGCCCTCTCGCCAGCTCGTCTGCACCCTGGATCTGCCGGCGGATCAACGCCCCGCCTGGGACGGCATGCCCATCGTGCTGGACATCGGGCCGGAATCGGGGACGTACGCGGTGCCGCCGGTCCTCGGCGAGCCGCTGAAGGTGGGCGACCACAGCTTCACGCTGGAAGGCGAGCCGGACCGCGACCGCGAGCCCACGCGGGCCGAGCTGACCGCGCTGATCGAGCACGTCCGTGCCCGCGTGCCGGGTGTCGCCGATTGCGGCGTTCGGGAGGGGCGTACCTGCTTCTACACCGTGGCGCCCGACTCGCGCTTCATCGCCGAGCCTGCGGCCAGAGGCCTCGTGTTGGCCGGGTTTTCCGGGCACGGTTTCAAGTTCGGCCCGCTCATCGGAGAGCGCCTGCGGGCCGTCGCCGACGGCGACTACGCGGCGGGTGCGTTCGCCACCTGGCTTGCGGGCCATGCGCCCGACACACCGATGTGAAACTCGCATCCCGGCGGTGCCCGGAACGCCGCCGGCAGCACCGCCGAGTGCGGAAATCCGAAGCTATTGGGCGGTGTAGCCGCCGTCGATCACCAGCTCGGTGCCGGTGACGAACTTCGATTCGTCCGAGGCGAGGTAGAGCACGCCGTAGGCGATGTCGTACGGCTCGCCCAAGTGGCCCAGCGCGTGCTTGGACTCCAGGTCCTTCTTGGCCTCGTCCGGATCGTCCTGCGACTTGACGAAGCCCCGCACCATCTTCGTCCAGATGAAGCCCGGATGGACGGTGTTCACGCGGATGCCCAGGCCCTGTTGCGCGCAGTGCAGGGCCGACGACTTGGACAGCCCGATCACACCCGACTTGCTGGCGTTGTAGGCGGTCAGGCGCGAGTCGCCCACGAGGCCCTCGATCGAGGACATGTTGACGATCGAGCCGCCGCCGCTCTCCTTCATGGCCTGGATGGCGTAGCGCGTGCCCAGGAAAACGCCGTCCAGGTTGGCGTTCATGACGAAGCGCCAGTCCTCGAGCGTCGTCTCCTCGACGTTCTTGGGAATGCCGACGCCGGCGTTGTTCACCAGGATGTCCAGCCGTCCGTGATCGGTGAGCACCTTGTCCATCAGCGCTTGCCAGTCCGACTCGCTGGACACGTCGGCCTCGACGAACGTGGTGCCGCGGCCGATGCGCTGGGCCACCTCCTGACCCTTGTCGGCCTTGATGTCGGTGATGACGACGGTCGCGCCTTCGCTGGCGAGCAGCTCCGCGGTCGCCTCGCCGATCCCGGTGCCGCCGCCGGTGACGATGGCGACCTTGTCCTGAACCCGTGCCATGAATCCTCCTCTCGCTGGCGACCACCGCGAGCCACACGGCCGCGCGCGGTCCCGTCATTGAGCCTGTGGTGCGATGCCTCCCCGCAGCAGGACGCGCGCGGTTCCCGGCCGCGCATCCGGTTGCGGCCCGCAAGCCTCTCTGGCGATCGACACGGCACACCGCCGCGGTCCGGCGCAGCCAAACCACCGCATGCCGTTAAAAGCGCACGACCCACCGCGCCGCCGCGGCGGCCGTGGCCGTGTTCAACCCTGTGGTCGTCTTGGGGGATCTGCGACGAGAGAGACGGGCGACGGGACGCGGTTCACCACGTGCGAAGCGAGAGCCGGCTGTTCCACCGGCCCGGGTGCGTGTCCGCCGCGGCACGCCGGCACGTCCCGGATCGGCGAGCTGCGCCCAGCCCGCTCGTTCCGGCCGGTCCGTTGTGCACCGCGTCCAACCCATCGTGCGCCTGCTCGACCCCTTCTGGTGCCATCGCAGGAACACGCGGACGGTATTCCCTGGTTCGACAGCACTTTTTGCAGCGCACCCAATACCACGGAAGAGAGCCCGTGTGAATGCTGCACTGCAATAACATAATCGAGGTCAAGCTGTGATCGCGCGACGCTTGCTTCAGGATGCGTCAGCTTGGGCGGCACCTGAGGTTTTCGTGTCGGGCCGGGCGGTTTGCTCGCCCGACGCTGGGCCGCCAGCGGGTTCGGTGCATTCGAGGCCCGATTCAACGGCCAGCTTCGTCAGCTTGGCGGCCTCGTCCAGATAGGCCTGGAGGAACCGCTGCGTGAAGTCGAGCTGGATGTAAAAGAGGTTCATGGGGTTCCGGCACGAACAGATCTGGTCGAACGTTTCCAGATCGGTGCGCCAGCGATCGCCCGTGAAGTCCGTCAATTCGCGGCTGATTCGCGACACGCCGTCCAGCCACGCGGCGCCGATTCGGCCGTTGGTTTCCAGCGCCTTCTGCACGGAGGACGCGACATCGGTTTCGATTGTGCTGGCGTCGCTCAAATGTGCTTGCGGATCGTGTTGCGCCATCGTGTCACCTCGCTGGCTCGCCGCGGAACACCCGTCCACGCTGACAGTAAATGAGCTCCGTCCGCCGCGGGCATTGATTTGCATCAAAACTAAGCCCGGGCCGGTACGCTCCAAGGGGGCTGGGCCAGGAAAAGCCGCTCCGATCTTCCGGCGGCGTGGCGCCGTCAGGAGGCGAGTCGGCGCATCCCAACGTTCTTGGACTGGTAGTAGTTGGCGAGCGCCTCCTGGCCCTTCTCGCGGCCGAAGCCGGACTTGCCCATGCCGCCGAAGGGCGTTTCCACCCCGCCCACGTACCAGTCGTTGACGTAGACCTGCCCGGCCACGAGGCGCTCGGCCGCCCAGGTGGCGCGGTCGAGGTCGCCGGTGAACACGCCGGCGGCGAGGCCGTATTTCGTGCCGTTGGCGATGCGGATGGCCTCATCCGGCTCGTTGTAGGTCATCACCGACAGAACCGGCCCGAACACCTCCTCCTGCGCGATGCGCATCTCCGGGTCGACGTCGGCGTAGACCGTGGGCGGCATGAAGTGGCCCGCCCGGTCCGCCAGGCGGCGGCCGCCCGTGACCTCGCGCGCGCCCTGCTGCGCCGCGGACAGGCAGTGGCCCTCGACCTCGGCCAGATGCTCGCCGGAAATCAGCGGGGTCACGCCGTTGTCCTCGATGCCGGGACCGATGCTCAGCCCCTCGCTCATGGCCTTGATGCGGTCGATAACCTCGTCGCGGATCTGCCGCGGCACGAGCAGGCGCGACATGGCGTTGCAGACCTGGCCCGAGTTCATCGTGATGCCCCAGCTCGTGCTGGTGGTCAGGTTGTCCAGGTCGGCGTCCGGGAAGACGATGCCGGCGGACTTGCCGCCCAGCTCCATGACGGTGGGCACGACGGTGTCGGCCGCCGCGCGCATGATGGCCTGCCCCGTCTCGACGGAGCCCGTGAACACGATCTGGTTGACGTCCGGGTGCGCGGACAGCGCGGCGCCCGCGTCCTCGCCGTAGCCGCAGACGATGTTCACCGCGCCCGTGGGCACGCCCAGCTCCGCGCACGCCTCGGCGATGAAGGTGACCGCGAGCGGATCCTGTTCCGGGGACTTGATGACGCAGGCATTGCCGGCCGCCAGCGCGGGCGCCAGCGAGCGCGCCGCCATCTCCAGCGGGAAGTTCCAGGGCACGATGTGGGCGGAAACGCCGTAGGGCACCGGGATGGTGTAGTCCACATAGCCGTTGCCCAGCGGGATGTAGCGGCCCTCGATCTTGTCGGCGAGTCCGCCGTAATACTCGAAGTAGCGGGCGGCGCCGTCGACCTCGCCGCGTGCGAGCGAGAGGCTCTTGCCGCTGTCCAGGCAGACGACGCGGGCAATTTCCTCGCGCCGGCGGCGCAGGACGCGGCCGATGTCCGTGACCACGCGGGCACGCTCGGCCGGGTGCATGTCCTGAAGCACGCGGCTGTCGGTGCACGCACGAGCCGCCTGCACGGCCTGGTCGACGACCTCGGGCGTGGCGCGCGCGATGTCCGCCAGGCGCTCACCGGTGGCGGGATTTTCCACGGGAATGCGGGCGCCGTCCGGGCCGTCACGCCATTCACCGGCGATGTGGTTCTGCCAGACGGGCTTGAGCTCAGCGTCAGCGGTCATGGGTCTCCCCTCGCCTTCGGGCAGCCGTGTGGTTCGCGTCGGGCGGAAGCCCGCACGCTCGCGGCCCGAATTGCAAGAGGCTGGCGCAGCACATCGGCGTTGCGATGAGGCGGACCGGCGAGCGCGGTGCCTGGCCCGAACGCTCAGGGTTCGTGGACGTAGGTGCCGGGTGCGTCGGCGATCGGCGGATAGCCTTCGGCCGGGGCGCCCATGGCCGGCGGTTTGCTCCAGCCGCTGGACCGCGCCAGCAGCCAGTCCCGCCAAGCCGGCCACCAGGAGCCGTCGTGGCGCTCGGCCTGCTCGCGCCAGCCGTCCGGCTCCAGATAGGACGCGTGCGCGGGCCGTGTGGCGATGCTGTACGACCGGCGCGGGTGCCCGGGTTCGCTGACGATGGCGCCGTTGTGGCCGCCGCTGCTGAGGACGAAGGTGACCGGCGTGTCTGCCAACAGGTGCAGCTTGTAGACGGACCGCCAGGGGGCGATGTGATCCTTTTCGCTGGCGACCGCGAAGATGGGCGGGTCGATGTTGGTCATCGTCACTGCCCCGCCCTCGATCGTGTAGCGGCCCTCCGCGAAGGCGTTCTGCAGGTAGAACGTGCGCAGATATTCCGAGTGCATGCGGTACGGCAGCCGGGTGCCGTCGGCGTTCCAGGCCATGAGGTCGATCATGCGCTCGCGCTCGCCCATGAAGTACGCGCGGACGAAATGCGACCAGACCAGGTCGTTGGAGCGCAGCAGCTGGAACGCGCCCTTCATCTGCTTGGGGTCCAGGTAGCCCTGGTCCCACATCATGTCCTCGAGGAAGGACACCTGGCTCTCGTCGACGAAGAGGCCGAGTTCACCAGGGTTGGTGAAGTCCGTCTGCGCGGCAAAGAGCGTTAGCGAGGCGAAGGGCTCCTCGCCGTCGCGGCCCATGTGGGCGGCGGCCGTGGCCAGCAGCGTGCCGCCGATGCAATAGCCGACGGCGTGAATCTGCCGCTCCGGCACGATCGTCTGCATGGCCTTCAGGGCTTCGAGAAGGCCGAGCGTGCGGTAGTCGTCGAAGCCGATGTTCCAGTCGTCTTTCGTTGGGTTCTTCCAGGAAATGCAAAAGACGGTGAATCCCTGGGCGACGAGCCACCGGATCAGCGAGTTGTGGGGCGAGAGGTCGAGCACGTAGTACTTCATGATCCAGGCCGGGACGATCAGCACGGGCTCCGTCGCCACGGAGTCCGTTTGCGGCGTGTACTGGATCAGTTCCATCAATGCGTTGCGGAAAACGACCTTGCCGGGCGTGACGGCGAGGTCGCGGCCGATCTCGTACGTCTCCGCCCCCACCGGCGGTTCGCCGGCGAGATAGCGGTTCACGTCCTCCAGGAGGTTCAGGTGGCCGTGGACGAAGTTCGTGCCGCCGTCCCGCACGGTCTTCTCGATCACTTCCGGGTTGGTGGCCGGAAAGTTGCCGGGTTGCACCACGTCCAGCAGCTGCCGCGTGGCGAACTCGACGATGTCCTCGTGGTGCTGGCGTACGCCGCGCACCTCGGTGCTGGCGTTGTGCCACCACTGCTGCGTGAGCAGGAACGCCTGGTGGATCGCGTTGAAGGGAAAGACCTGCCAGGCATCTGCCTCGAAACGCCTGTCCTGGGACAGCGGTTCGATGCAGCGGGGGCATTCGTGACCGCCCGGCGCGTGCGGCAGCCACGCCGCGTAGCGCACGCTCTTGCGGTGCGCTTTGTGCAGCAGTTGCAGCTGCTTGCCGGGCGCAGTGGCGAGATGCGCCCACCAGTCGGCGTACGCCTGCGCCAGCGCCGCCGGGGAGACGCCGCCCGTCATCCGCCCAAGCATCGCCCGCGTCAGGCGGTCGAAAGTAATCAGGTGCTGAGGTTCGTCAGGGGGAAGCGGATCAGGGATGCCGCTCGCGGGCTCCCGCTCCCCAGCCGAGGTGTGGCCCCCGCGATCCCCGGAATTGCTGGTTTCACCAGCGGCTGCCCACGCCGGGGCGTCCCACGAGTCGTCTCCCACGGACATGCCGCGCCATCCTCGCGCCGGCCGGCACGGAACCGTCGTCGTGGCCCCATGCGGTCACCGCATGACGGCGGATCGGCGCGGGAGCGGCATTAACACGCGTCAACGTGACACGGCCGCGTGCGGATAACAGCGGAGTTAGAGCAGATCGCCGTAAAGTGGAATCACTCGCGTGATTCCACTTGCTCGTGCGTGAATCTGCTCGCGCTGGAAAACAAGAACCTAGCGTGAGGGTTCAAGCTTTCTCGGCAAATATGATGTCACGCACGATGCTCTAAAACGGGATGTCGTCGTCCATGTCGTCGCCGCCGCCGGGCCCCGGCGCGGGCTCGCTGGTGTCCATGGCGCCCACGCGCTCCTGGCGCTCGCCGCCCGGTGCGGGGGCGCCGCCGCCACCACCGCCTTGGCGGCCGTCCAGCATCGTCAGCACGCCCTGGAAGCGCTGCAGCACGACCTCGGTGGTGTAGCGGTCCTGGCCGTCCTGACCCTGCCACTTGCGCGTCTGCAGCTTGCCCTCGACGTAGACCTTGGAGCCCTTGCGCAGGTAACGTTCGGCCAGATCGACGAGCTTGTCGTCGAACAGCACCACGCGGTGCCATTCGGTGCGCTCGCGCCGTTCCCCGCTCTGCTTGTCGGTCCACTGCTCGGACGTGGCGACGGACATGTTGGCGAGGCGCTGGCCGTTGGCGGTCTGGCGCACCTCGGGATCGCGGCCCAGGTTGCCGACGAGGATGACTTTGTTGACGGTGCCGGCCATAAACTCAGATGTCCTTCTCGGCGCTTGGCGACGGTGAATCGATGCCGCGCAAGCCTAGCGGCGGCGGCCCGCTTGGGCCATATCCTTTGTCCACGTGCCTCACCCACCCGCGGGACAGCGGAACGCAATGACCGCATCCACTGGAACGACTGCCGAGGGCGCCGACGCCACCGGCGCCCAGCCCGACGCGCCCGTGCTGCATGTTCGCGGTGCGCGCGAGCACAACCTCCGCAACGTCGAGGTGGTGCTGCCCCGGAACAAGATGATCGTGTTCACTGGTGTCAGCGGCTCGGGCAAGTCCTCGCTGGCCTTCGACACGATCTACGCGGAGGGCCAGCGGCGCTACGTGGAGTCCCTCTCCGCCTACGCGCGGCAGTTCCTGGAGCTGACGCAGAAGCCGGACGTGGATTCCATCGAAGGGCTGTCGCCCGCGATCTCCATCGAGCAGAAGGCGGCGTCGAAGAACCCGCGCTCCACCGTGGGCACGGTCACGGAAATCTACGACTACATGCGCCTGCTCTGGGCGCGCGTGGGCACGCCCTATTCCCCCTACACGGGCGAACCGATCGAGAGCCAGACCGTGAGCCAGATGGTGGACCGCGTGATGGCGATGCCCGAGCGCACGCGGCTCTACCTCATGGCGCCGATCGTTCGCGGCCGGTTCGGCGAGTACAAGAAGGAGCTTGCCGACCTGCAGAAGCGCGGCTTCCAGCGCGTGAAGATCGACGGCGAAGTCCATGAGCTGGACGACGTTCCGGCGTTGGACAAGAAAAAGAAGCACGACATCGAGGTGGTCGTCGACCGCGTCGTCGTGCGCGAGGGCATGGAAAAGCGCCTCGCGGACTCCTTCGAAACCGCGCTGCAACTCGGCGACGACCTTGCCTTCACTGAGAACGCGGACACCGGCGAGCGCACCACCTTCTCTGCCAAGTTCGCCTGCCCGGTTTCCGGCTTCACGCTGCCGGAGATCGAGCCGCGCATGTTCTCCTTCAACAACCCCTTCGGCGCGTGTCCGAGCTGCGACGGCCTGGGCGCCACGCTGAGCATCGATCCGGCGCTTGTGGTGGACGAGCGCAAATCCCTGCGCGACGGCGCGATCGTGCCGTGGGCGGGCTCCGCCTCGCCCTTCTACAAGCAGACGTTGGACAGCCTGGCACGGCATTTCGGCGTGTCGGTGAAGACGCCGTGGCAGGACCTGCCGGAGCAGGTGCGCATCGCCATCCTCTACGGCTCGGGCGAGGAGCAGATCACGCTGCGCTACGACGACGGCCTGCGGAACTACGAGACCAAGCGGGCCTTCGAGGGGATCGTTCCGAACCTGGAACGGCGCTACCGCGAAACCGACAGCGACGCCGTGCGCGAGGACATCGGCCGTTACATGGCGAGCACCCCGTGCGAGTCGTGCCACGGCCACCGCCTCAAGCCCGAGTCCCTGTGCGTGAAGATCAAGGGCGAGCACATCGGCCACGTCGCCGAGCGCGCCATCGGCGAGCTTGGCGGCTGGTTCGACGGCGTGCTGGATCACCTGCGCCCGCGCGACGTCGAGATCGCCCGGCGCATCGTGAAGGAGATCCGCGAGCGCCTGACCTTCCTCAGCGACGTGGGCCTGGAATACCTCACGCTCTCGCGCGCCTCGGCGACGCTGTCGGGCGGCGAAAGCCAGCGCATCCGCCTCGCCTCGCAGATCGGGTCCGGGCTGACGGGCGTGCTCTACGTCCTCGACGAGCCGAGCATCGGCCTGCACCAGCGCGACAACGACCGGCTGCTGGGAACGCTCGAACGTCTGCGCGATCTGGGGAACACCGTGGTCGTCGTGGAGCACGACGAGGAGTTCATCCGCGCCGCCGACCACGTCGTGGACATGGGCCCCGGCGCGGGCGTGCAGGGCGGTCACGTCGTCGCCCAGGGCACGCCCACCCAGGTCATGCAGAGCACCGAGAGCCTGACCGCGCAGTACCTCACCGGGTTCCAGCAGATTTCCCTGCCCGGCAAGCGGCGCAAGGGCCGTCCGGGCGGCGAGCGGCTGCGGGTCGTGGGCGCGCGCGAGCACAACCTCCACAACGTCACGGCGGACGTTCCGCTGGGCACCTTCACGGCCGTCACGGGTGTCTCCGGCTCGGGCAAGTCGTCCCTGATCAACGACACCCTCTACCGCGCGCTGGCGCGGCAGGTTATGGGCGCCCGCGCCGCCCCGGGCGAGCACGACCGCGTCGAGGGCATGGAGCTGCTGGACAAGGTCATCGACATCGACCAGTCGCCCATCGGCCGCACGCCGCGCTCCAACCCCGCCACCTACACGGGCGCCTTCACGCCCATCCGCGAGTGGTTCGCCGGCCTGCCGGAAGCTCAGGCGCGCGGCTACAAGGCGGGACGCTTCTCCTTCAACGTGAAGGGCGGGCGCTGCGAGGCCTGCCAGGGCGACGGCCTCATCAAGATCGAGATGCACTTCCTGCCCGACGTTCACGTCGTCTGCGACGAATGCAAGGGCAAGCGCTACAACCGCGAAACCCTGGAGGTCACCTTCCGCGGCAAGTCCATCGCCGACGTGCTGGAGATGACGGTGGACGAGGGCGTGGAGTTCTTCCAGGCGGTCCCGGCGATCCGCAACAAGCTGCAAACGCTGCAACAGGTGGGTCTGGGCTACATCAAGGTCGGTCAGCCGGCGACGACGCTGTCCGGCGGCGAGGCCCAGCGTGTCAAGCTGGCGCGCGAGCTGTCCAAGCGGGCCACGGGGCGGACGCTCTACATCCTGGACGAGCCCACCACCGGCCTGCACTTCGACGACGTGCGCAAGCTGCTGCACGTCCTTCACGCGCTGGTGGATCAGGGCAACACCGTGGTCGTGATCGAGCACAACCTGGAGGTCATCAAGACCGCCGACTGGCTGCTCGACCTCGGCCCCGAGGGCGGCGACAAGGGCGGCCGGATCGTCGCCGCCGGCTCGCCGGAGGACGTCGCGGCCGTGCCGGAGAGCCACACGGGCCGCTATCTCGCCAGCTATCTGCACAGCCACCACGGCGCCGCCCGCAAGCGCGCCTAGGGCATGATGAGGTAGGGCTGCATCAATCCGGGCTCTAAGTCATGCCCGCACACGAATGCCATCGGGGGCGATGAGGCTCGTAGGATTGTTCTTCGACGTTTCATCGCGCCCTGAATCGCTCCTTGTTCGCCCCCGGGCGCACGGCTATCTGCGAGGCCATGAGCATGAACCCGGTCCACATCATCGGCGGCGGCCTGGCCGGCAGCGAAGCGGCGTGGCAGCTCGCCCGGCGCGGCGTTCCCGTCGTGCTGCACGAAATGCGTCCCGAGCACACGACGAACGCGCACGAAACGGATCAGCTCGCCGAGCTGGTGTGCTCCAACTCGCTGCGCTCGGACGATGCCACGAACAACGCCGTGGGCGTGCTGCACGAGGAGATGCGGCGCTGCGGCAGCCTCGTTATGGCCGCGGCGGACGACGCCAAGCTGCCCGCGGGCGGCGCGCTGGCCGTCGACCGGCACCGCTTCGCCGGCGCGATCACCGAAGCCATCGACCACGAGCCGCTGATCGAGGTGCGGCGCGAGGCCGTGGACGGCATGCCACCCGAGGACTGGGACAACGTCATCGTCGCGACGGGCCCCCTCACCTCGCCCGGCCTGACCGAAGCGATCCAGGACCTGACCGGTGAGGGCTATCTGTCCTTCTTCGATGCCATCGCGCCCATCGTCTACAAGGACAGCATCAACTTCGACATCGCCTGGTTCCAGTCGCGCTACGACAAGCCGGGTCCCGGCGGCGGCACGGGGGACTACATCAACTGCCCGCTGGACCAGGAAACTTACGAAGCCTTCATCACGGCGATGCTCGAAGCGGAGCAGACCCAGTTCAAGACCTGGGAGACCGAGACGCCCTACTTCGAGGGCTGCCTGCCCGCCGAGGTCATGGCCGAGCGCGGCATCGAAACCCTGCGCTTCGGGCCAATGAAGCCGGTGGGGCTGACGGACCCGCGCACGGGCGAACGCCCCTATGCCGTGGTGCAGCTGCGTCAGGACAACGCGCTGGGCACGCTCTACAACCTGGTCGGTTTCCAGACGAAGATCCGCAAGAAGCAGCAGGTCGAGGTCTTCCGCATGATCCCGGGCCTGGAGAACGCGGAGTTCGCGCGCCTGGGCGGCCTGCACCGCAACACCTTCATCAACTCGCCCAAGCTGCTCGACGGCTTGCTGCGGCTGAAGGCCTGCCCGCGCCTGCGCTTCGCGGGGCAGATCACGGGCGTCGAGGGCTACGTGGAGAGCGCCGCCATCGGCCTGCTCACCGGCCGCTTCGCGGCGTCGGAGCGTCGCGGCGAAGCTGTCGCGCCGCCGCCCGACACCACGACCCTGGGCGCGCTGCTCAACCACATCACGGGCGGGGCGAGCGACGACACCTTCCAGCCCATGAACATCAACTTCGGGCTGTTGCCGCCGATCAAGCAGGACAACGGCAAGCCGGTGAAGCGCAAGGAGCGCAAACCAGCTCAGTCCGCCCGCGCCCTGCGCGACATCGATGCCTGGCTGAACACAGAGCCGACGCCCGAAGCGGCGGCCTGATCCGGGTCAGAACCGGCCGCGCGCCGCGGCCCAGGCGAGGCGCATGGGCCGGCCCGGCTGCGGGCGCTGGACCTCGGGGGCGAAGGGATCGTGCTCGTGGCGCTTGAGCAGCGCCAGGTAGCGCCGCGCCAGCGTCGCCGGGAGCAGCGCCGGCACCGCGTCGCGCGGCACGCGGCGGCGCAGGGCTTCCGCTTCGCGCAGGTGATCTTCGGCCCGCTCGGTCACTTGGCGCACGACCGGCTGCACTTCCGCCGGCTCGCGCAGCTCGAAGAGGTCGTGGACGTCCAGCCCGGCCTGCCACGTCAGGTTCCCCGGCAGCATCAGGCGGCGCTGTGCGGCGTGGAAGGGCACCGCGCGCGCGATCCCCGTCAGCGCCCAGGCCACGCCCACGTGCCGGCCCGCGCGCATGCTGGCGTCGTCGTGCGCGCCCAGCACCTCAAGCGCGAGCTGCACGAGCGTGGCGGAGGTTTCCTCGGCGTAGCGCGTCAGGTGGTCCAGGGTTTCCGGCGGATCGTCGTCCAGGTCGGTTTCGCGCGCGTCCAGCAGCCGCTCGAAGGCTTGGCGCGTCAGGCCGTGGCGCTGCACCGCGCCGGCCAGCGCTTCGGCGACCTCGTGTTTCCGCGGCTCGCCCGCGTAGAGGTCGTCCAGCCCCTCGCGCCACCACTGGATGCGGATCTGTCCGGCCATGGGCTCGGTGACGATCTCCGCCACCTTGGCGATCTCGTGGTTGAAGGCGTAGAGCGCGAACAGATCCTCGCGCGCGGCCGCCGGCGCGAAGAGGCAGGTGAGGTAGCGGTCGTGGTCGAAGCGGCGGACCTGCTCGCCGCAATACGACAGGCGGGGATCGGAACTGGCGGTCATGGCGACCCGTATATGGCGTCGGGATGGCCGGGCGTGAACCCGTGCGCCGCAGTTTCAGGGGGGTCGGCGCCGGGCTCGCTTCACCTGGGAGAAACGCCCCTTGGAACGGCCTGCACCCGCGATCGATCTTTCGAATTGTCCACAGCAGAGGATGGTGCCCCCCGGTTAACAGCCGCCCATGACTGCCTATTTTGGGGGTGGCTGCTGTCACAACAGCCGAGCGGACACCGGAACGCGTGTGAAACACCAAGAAGGAGGGCATCGCCATGGCCTTCGCGCTTCCCGACCTGCCGTACCACTACGACGCGCTTGAGCCGTACATGTCGGCCGAGACGCTGCAGTTCCACCACGATAAGCACCACAACGGTTACGTCACGACGCTGAACAGCCTCATCGAGGGCACGGACCTGGAGAACGCCGAGCTGGAGGATATTGTCCGCCAGACCTACACCGACAGCAACCGTGCCAAGATCTTCAACATGGCCTCGCAGCACTGGAACCACACGCTGTTCTGGCCGTGCATGCGTCAGAATGGCGGCGCCGAGAACCTGGGCGTGCCGGGCGAGTTGAAGCAGGCCATCGAGGGCGCCTTCGGCAGCTGGGAGCAGTTCCGCGAGACCTTCGTGACCACCGCCGCCGGGCAATTCGGCAGCGGCTGGGCCTGGCTGGTCCAGGAGCACGGCCAGCTCCGCATCACCTCCACGCCCAACGGCGTGAACCCGCTGTGCTTCGACGGCCAGCACGCCCTGCTCGGCTGCGACGTCTGGGAGCACAGCTACTACCTGGACTACCGCAACCGCCGTCCGGACTACGTGCGCGCCTTCATCGACCATCTGGTCGACTGGGAGTACGTGGCCAGCCGGATGCAGGGCTGAGCGGTTCCCAGGCGGGGCGGCCCATGGGCCGCCCCGTTTTCTTTGCGGGACTGTTGTTTCGCAACGATGCCGCGCCCTGGCAGTGTGCCCGGTTTACACGGCGATCAGCGCCGCGGCGACCTTGCGCTCTTCCGCCAGCAGCACGTTATAGGTTCGGCACGCCGGGCCCGTCGCCATGGCCTCGATGACGATGCCCTCGGCCCGCAAGGGCTCGTACAGCTTGCGCGTAACCAGTTCCGTGCGCTCCCCGCAGCCGATCAGCAACAGGTCGACGCTCCCGGCGGCCTCGCGGACGGGCTGCAACTGCTCCAGCGTCATCTCCTCGAAGGCCGTGACCGGCCACGCCACCGTCTGCTCCGGAAAAACGATGACGGAACCCTCGTAGACCTCGCCGCCCACGCGGAAGCGGCGGTCGCCGTAGCCCTCGATGATCTGCCGGCCCTCCGGCACGTAGGGCGTCACGTCCATGCTGTCCCCTCTCCAGCGGCGGGCGCCGCGCGCATTGGGGTTACGAGGAGCTGCCGGCGGCCTTCGCCTGTTGCTTGGCCGTCTCGTCCTCCTCCTGCACGAGCGTGCTCGGGGACAGCCGCATCTGCAACAGCAGCGGCACCGCCACCCCGATGGAGGAGAAGGTCCCGATCAGCACGCCCCAGATCAGCGCCCAGGTGAAGCTTCGGATCACCGCACCGCCGAAGATCGCCAGCGCGATCAGCGCGACCAGCGTGGTGGTGGAGGTCAGCACCGTGCGCGTGACCGTGCTGTTCACCGCGATGTTGAGCAGCTCGGGCATGGGCTTGCGCTTGTAGCGGCGCACCGTCTCGCGCACGCGGTCGAAGACCACGACGGTGTCATTGATCGAATACCCGGCGATCGTCAGCACCGCCGCCACGGTACCCAGATTGAACTGCAGCTGCGTGATCGAGAAGAAGCCGATCGTCGTGACCACGTCGTGGATCAGCGCGGCCAGCCCCGCCACGGCGAACTGCCACTCGAAGCGGAACCAGATGTAGGCCGCCATCGCCAGCAGCGCCAGCCCCGTGGCCATCATGCCGGCCTGCTTCAGCTCTTCGCCCACCTGGGGGCCGACGAACTCGGTGCGCTCGTAGCTCGTGACCTGGGGCTGGAGATGCTCTTTAACTCGTTCGATGGCGGCGTTCTGGGCTTCTTCCCCGCCGGCCTGCTCCTGGATGCGGATCAGGACGGTGTGCGCCTCACCGAAGCGCTGAATGTTGGTGTCGCCCAGGTCGAGTTCGGCCAGGCTGTCGCGCATGCCGGCCAAGGTCGTTTCCGGCGTCGTCTGCGCCTGGATGACGATGCCGCCGCGGAAGTCCACGCCGAGGTTGAGGCCGAACGCCCCGAAGGCGATGGCGGAGACGACGATGAGCGCCGCGGCGAGCGCCAGGGTCAGGCGCCGCAGGCTCACGAAGTTCAGCGACGGGGCGACCGGAACGTTGCGGATCAGCGCCATTGCGGTTCCTCTCGCGGCCTCAGATTGGCAGCGCCTGCGGACGCCGGCGCCGCAGCCAGAACGCGACCATGGACCGGGTCAGCATGATGGCCGTGAACATCGAGGTGACGACGCCGATGGACAGCGTCACGGCGAAGCCCCGGACCGGCCCCGAGCCGAAGTAGTACAGCAGCAGCGCGGCGATCAGCGTGGTGATGTTGGCATCCAGGATCGTGGTCATGGCGCGGCGATAGCCCGCGTCGATGGCGGACACCGGGCCGCGGTAGTTGCGCGCTTCCTCGCGGATGCGCTCGAAGATCAGCACGTTCGCGTCCACCGCCATGCCCAGCGTGAGCACGATCCCCGCGATACCGGGGAGCGTCAGCGTCGCCTGTAACAGCGAGAGCGCCCCCATGATCAGCATCAGGTTCACCAGCAGCCCGATGCAGGTCAGCGTGCCGAAAAAGCCGTAGATAGCTGCCATGAAGGCCATCACCGCCACCAGGGCGACCACGCTGGCGATTTTGCCCGCCTGCACGGAATCGGCGCCCATGCTCGGGCCGACCGTGCGCTCCTGCAGGATGCGCAACGGCGCCGGCAGCGCGCCCGCACGAAGCAGCAGCGCCAGGTCGCGGGCTTCCTGTGTGGTGAAATCGCCGGAGATCACGCCCTGTCCGCCCAGGATCGGCTCGCGGATGACCGGCGCGGAGATCACCTTTTCGTCCAGCACGATGGCGAAGGGTTCGCCGACATTCTCCTTCGTCGCTTCGGCGAAGCGACGGCCGCCGACCGCGTTGAAGCTGAAGGAGACGACGGGCTGACCCTGCTGGAAGCTCGGCTGGGCGTCGGTCAGGTTCTCACCCGAGACCATCGCCCGCTTTTCCACCACGTAGCGGCGGACGGGCTGGTCGTTCGGCCCGGTTTCCGACGAGGGCAGCACCCGCACGCTGGGCGGAATATCCTGGGCGTTCGGGCTGATGTCCTGGCGGACCAGGTGGAACGTCAGCTTCGCCGTCTTACCCAGGATGTCCTTCATGCGCTCGGGATCGTTGATCCCGGGCAACTGCACGATGATGCGCTGCTCGCCCTGACGCTGGATCGTGGGCTCGCGCACGCCTGTCTGGTCGATGCGGCGCCGGATGACCTCGATGGACTGCTGGACGGTCGAGCTCACGCGTTCACGGCGCGCGGTCTCCGTCAGCTCCAGCGTGCCCTGGCCGTCCTCGAGCTGCAGGCGCAGGGAATCGCCGATGTCCTGCAGCGCCTCGCGCGCGGCCCCGGCCTTGCCGGGATCGCGCAGCTCGAAGGACACGGCGCCGTCGCTGACGCCGAGCGCGCGGTACCCGATGCGCTCCTGGCGCAGGCTGCGGCGCACCTCTTCCACGACGCCCTGGAGGTACTGTTCCAGCGACTCCTTGGCCTTCACCTCCAGCAGCAGGTGCGAACCGCCCTGAAGGTCAAGGCCCAGGTTGATCTGCTTGTGCGGCAGCCAGTCGGGGAGCTGCTGGGCGCGCTTTTCGCTGACGAGGTTGGGCGCGGCGAACAGCGCCCCGGCAAGCACCACCAGGGCGATGACCACCGTTTGCCAGCGGGGAATGTGCAGCATGTCGAGGGCGTCCGTGGTGCGGTCGCGTGTGGGCGGGTCGGGAGATAGCCGGCTGCGCTAGCTGGATTTGTCGTCGCCGCGGCCGCCGCCGAGGAGCTTGCTCATAACGCCCTTGCCCGTGTCGCCGGCATCGTTGGCGGCCTGCTTGTCGCCGCCGCCACCCTGCTCGCCTTCGGCGGGCTGGCTCTTGGAGAGCACCTGCTGGACGTTGCTCTTCACAACGCGCACGCGAACGCCCTCGGCGATCTCGACCTGAGCCTCGGTGTCGCTGACGATCTTGGTCACTTGGCCGACGATGCCGCCGCCGGTGACGACGCGGTCGCCGCGGCGCAGGTTCTCGACCATCTGGCGGTGTTCCTTCATCCGCTTCTGCTGCGGGCGGATGAGCAGGAAGTAGAAGACGATAAAGATCAGGATCAGGGGCAAGAGGGCCATGATGTCGAAGCCGCCTTGCCCCCCGCCTGCCGCCTGGGCGTACGCCGGGCTGATGAACATGGATCCTCGCTGCGCGCCTGTGGATCATCTGGGCGGGGCGGCGCGACTATAACGGTGCGCCGCGGCTTTGCAAGCGCCGGGCGGGCCCGCGTGCCGCCCACTTCGTTGACCGCGCACCGGGTGCTGCCTAGATTTCGCGCCGTCATGACCGAGCGCCCGAACAGCCCCGGCTCTGCCCTTCGCCGCATCGCCGACGCCCTGGAGCGGCTCGCGCCCGCGCCGCGGCAGCAGCCGTCCCTGGCCGACGCCGACGCCTTCGTCTGGGACGGCGATGACCAGCGACTGGTGCCGGTCGAGCGCGTCAACCGCCTGGACATGGCGCTGCTCACCGGGATCGACCGCCAGGCCGAGCAGCTGCGCGCCAACACGGAACGCTTCGCCCGCGGCCTGCCGGCCAACAACGCCCTGCTCTGGGGCGCGCGCGGGATGGGCAAGTCCTCGCTGGTCAAGGCCGTGCATGGCCATGTCGTCGAGCAGGCCGGGCGCGACGGGTTCGACCGGCCCGCCCTGGTGGAGATCCACCGCGAGGATATCCCCAGCTTGCCGCGACTGCTGGGCGAGCTGCGACAGGCCGGGCGCACCTGCATCCTGTTCTGCGACGACCTGAGCTTCGAGGCGGGCGACACCAGCTACAAGTCGCTCAAAACGGTCTTGGAAGGTGGGCTGGAAGGCCGGCCCGCCAACGTGCTCTTCTACGCCACCTCGAACCGTCGGCACCTCATGCCGCGCGAGCGCGGCGACATGGATGGCGGTGACCGCATCAACGCGGGCGAGACCGGCGACGAAACCATCAGCCTGTCCGACCGTTTCGGCCTGTGGCTGGGCTTCCACGGCTGCGATCAGGCCACCTACCTGCGCATGGTCGAGGGCTACGCCGACCACTTCGCCCTGCCGGTCGACCGCGACACGCTCCACGAGGAAGCCAAGGAGTGGGCGCTGACACGCGGCGCCCGCAACGGTCGCGTGGCCTGGCAGTTCATTCAGGACCTCGCCGGGCGCCTGGGCCAGTCGCTCGGGTAGTGGACAGACGGCCGTGGGGCGGCCGACGCTCCGCCCTACCGGGCCTCCACCAGGCGCAGGACCAGCCCGACCACCGCGAGCAGCAGCACCAATGCGGCCTCGGGATAGAGCGGCGTGGCGTAGAGCCCGCACCATAGCCCTGAAGCGGCTTGCTGGGCGGACTCCGCCTCCACCGTCCGGATCAAGAGTCCGTCTTGCGGCAGCCCGCACGCCGTGCGCAGCGCCGGCCGCGCCATCGCCATGGCGGGTGGAACCAGCGCGCCCGTTCCGAGGACGACGTCGCCGGCTAAGGAACAATCCAGCACGGCGCTGACGAACCAGGCCACCGCCATGGAAACCACCAGCGCCACAGCCGCGACGAGCGTGGCGTCGGCGCTCGCCCGTAGCGGGACCGCCGGGAGCACGACGTCGAGTAGCACCGCGGTCTGAAACGCCACGCCCAGCAAGATGGCCAGCCGTGCGACCAAAATCAGGCCGGCCGAGGTCTGCCGGCTCATCCCCCGTCAGCCCGCGCTCGTGCCGCTGCGTGAGGCGCGGGTGGTCGCCATGACTTCCTGCGGGTCGATGGCCTGGCTTCCCTTGCGGACCTCGAAGTGCAGCTGCGGGCGGGAAACGTTGCCGCTGCTCCCCACCCGGGCCAGCGGCTGGCCGCGTTCGACGCGGTCTCCGCGGTCCACGATAATGGCGGCGGCATGAGCGTAGGCGGTGATCCAGCCGTCCGCGTGCTTGACCAGCACCAGCTTGCCGAAGCCTTTGAGGTCGTCGCCCACGTAGGCGACGACGCCGTTGGCCGCGGCGCGAATGGCGGTGCCGCTGGGCGCGGCAATGTTGACGCCGTCGTTGTGCAACCCGTTGTTCTGCGGGCCGTAGTCCGCGATCACCTCGCCCTTGACGGGCCACAGGAAGCTGCCCGCCGAGCGCGCGGGCGGGTCCGAGACCGGTGCGGCACTGCGATCCGCATCCGCCGCCGCCTGCCGGGTCTCGGCCTCGCGGCCCTCGTCGCGGCGTTGCCGGCGCGCGATCGCGCGCGGTTTCTCATCGGGGATGGGAACCGTGACGCGTGCTTCCGGCTCGGCGCTGGCGCGGACAACGTCGCCGCCACCGCCCGAGTCCGAGGTTTCGCGGTCCGCGGTCCCGGTTTCGGGCTTGCGGTCCGCATCCCCACGCACCGTCTCGCGTTCGCGTTGCCGCGTCTCCGCCACACGGGTCGCATCGCCATCGGGAACGGTGAGCACGTCACCGGGATGAATGAGGTACGGCGGCCCGATGTCGTTGCGCCGGGCGAGCGCGTTCATGTCGACGCCGAACCGCCGGGAAATGCTGTACAGCGTGTCGCCGCGCTGAACGACATAGCGCTCGGGCACCGGGATGCGAAGTTCCTGGCCGATGCGCAGGTCGTAGGGCGGCGAGAGGTCGTTGGCGTCGATGACCGCGCGGATGGAAACGCCGTAGCGGCGCGCGATGCCGTAGACCGTCTGGCCCTTCCGGACCGTATGCACACCCGGCTCGCCGGCTTCGGTGCCGCCCCGGACCGTTTGCCCCGACGCGTTGCCGGCCTGACCGGCGCTGCGCCGGGGTTCCCCGCCCTGCCCGTACTCCACGGGAGCCGGCCCGCCGGAGCGCGAGCATGCGGCCACGGCCAGCCCGGCCGCGAGGAGACAAGCTGCCGTCCGGCCCGGATGGGCCTCTGCCAGGCGCCGTTCGCGCATCAGCCCCGCCCTTGATCGGCCCGTCAGCTCCGCTCGTGGTCGGCCCGGTCCGCGCTCCCGTCCGTGGTGCTGATCAGCGGCACGAACCGCACCTGCCCCAGCCGCTCTTCCGTGAACCGGCCCGTGTCCGTGTCGCGCGTCAGCCGCACCAATTCCTGCCCGCCTTCCGGCGTCGTCACCGGGGTGACCATGACGCCGCCAGGATCGAGCTGATCGGCCAGACGCGACGGCACGCCGGAGGCCGCCGCGGTCACCAGGATTCGCGGAAACGGTGCCTGTTCCGGCCAGCCCTGCCAACCATCCCCGATCCGGCTCGTCACATTGTGGCAGCGGAGCCGCGTCAGCCGCTCGCGAGCAAGACGCAACAGGCTGCGATCCTGCTCGACGGTGTACACCCGACGGGTGAGGTGGGCGAGGATGGCCGTCTGGTAGCCGGAGCCGGTGCCGACTTCGAGCACCTTCATGCGCCTGGTCGGCGCCAGCGCGTCCGTCATCGTCGCGACGACGTCCGGCCGGCTCACGGTCTGCCCGTGGCCGATCGGCAGCGCCCGGTTCTCGTAGGCTTGGTCCTGGAACGCCTCGGGCACGAAGGCTTCACGAGGCACCTGTGCCATGGCCGAGAGAACGCCGCTGTCCGCAATCCCGGCCTCGCGCACCACCGTCGCCAAGCGCAGCTTGCGCCCGTGCGGAGTCACGCGAAGGCCTCGCGCAGCCGATCCAGGAGGTCGCGTTCCGTCAGGTCCAGGTGCAGCGGAGTGACCGCGATCCAGCCGTCGGCCACGGCCGTCAGGTCGGTGTTGCCGATGCGGCAGGCGTCGCCCGCATAATCCCCGATCCAGACGTACGGCCGGCCGCCGGGGTCGAAGCCCTCCACGACGCCGGCGTCGAGGTCGCGCCGCCCCTGCGGGCAGACCCGCACCCCCGCAACTTCGCCCGCCGCCCGGTCGGGGAAGTTCACGTTGACCAGCGAATCGGCGAGGAAACCGGTCTCGGCGACACGCCGGATAACCTCGGCGGCGTGGCGCTCCGCCGTTTCCCAATGGAAGCGATGGTCGCCGCTGTGCGCCTGCGAGAGCGCGATCGCCGGAAGGCCGAGAAGCGCCGCCTCCATGGCGGCGGCGACCGTCCCTGAATAGGTCACGTCCTCGCCCAGGTTGCTGCCCTGGTTCACGCCGGACAGCACCAGGTCGGGCGGATGCGCCTTGAGCACCTTGCGCGCCGCGACGACGACGCAGTCGGTCGGCGTCCCGTCAACGGCATAACGGCGCGTGTCCAGGTGGCGCAGCCGCAGCGGCCGGCGGACGGTCAGCGAATGGCTCGTCGCCGACTGCTCCATCTCCGGCGCCACGGTCCAGACGTCGCTGCTGAGCTGGCCGGCGATGCGCTCCAGCACCTGCAGCCCCGGCGCGTTGATGCCGTCGTCGTTCGTGACCAGGATGCGCGGGTGCGACAAATCGAGCGGGCGTGGATCAGCCATCGGGCGAGATGACCTCCGCGCCGCCCATGTAGGGCCGGAGGGCGGCCGGCACGGCGATGCTGCCGTCGGCCTGCTGGTGGTTCTCCACCACCGCGATCAACGCCCGGCCCACGGCGACGCCCGAGCCGTTGAGCGTGTGCACGGGCGCCGTGGCCTTTTCCCCGGCCGCGCGGAAGCGCGCCTGCATGCGCAGCGCCTGGAACGGGCCGCAGTTCGAGCAGCTCGAAATCTCGCGGTACAGCTCCTGGCCGGGCAGCCAGACCTCGATGTCGTAGGTCTTGCGGGCGGCGAAGCCCATGTCGCCGGCCGAAAGCGCGACCACGCGGTAGGGGATCTCGAGCCGCTGGAGGATGTCCTCGGCGCAGCCCGTCATGCGCTCCAGCTCGTCCCAGGAGCGGTCGGGGTGCGTGACGGAAACCAGCTCCACCTTTTCGAACTGGTGCTGGCGCAGCATGCCGCGCGTGTCCTTGCCGGCGGCACCGGCCTCGGCGCGGAAGCACGGCGTCAGCGCGGTGTAGCGCTGTGGCAGATCCTCCGCGTGCAGGATCTTGTCGGCGGCCAGGTTGGCGAGCGGCACCTCCGCCGTCGGGATCAGCCAGTAGCCCTCGGTCGTCTGGAAAAGATCCTCGCCGAACTTGGGCAGCTGCCCAGTGCCGTAGAGCGTCTTGCTGTTGACGAGGAAGGGCGGCACCACCTCCTCGTAGCCGTTCTCGGTGACGTGCACGTCGATCATGAACTGGGCGATGGCGCGGTGCAGGCGCGCCAGCCCGCCGCGCAGGACGACGAAGCGCGAGCCCGCCAGCTTTGCCGCATCCTCGAAGTCCATCATGGCTAGGCTCTCGCCCAGCTCGAAGTGCTGGCGCGGCGTGAAGCCGAAGCGGTCCGTGTCGCCCCAGCTGCGCACGACGACGTTGGCGCTCTCGTCCTCGCCGTCCGGCACGTCGTCGGCGGGTGCGTTGGGAAGGCCGGAGAGCACTTCCTCCAGCTCACGCGCGAGCTGGCGCTCGCGCTCCTCCGTTTCCGAGAGCGACTGCTTGAGCTGCGAGACTTCCTGCTTGAGCGCCTCGGCCCCGGCGTCGTCGCCGGCCTGCTTCTTCTGCCCGATCTCTTTGGAGGCCGCGTTGCGCCGGCTCTGCATCTCCTGAAGCTGGGTCTGCGCCTCCCGCCGGCGGGCATCCAGATCCAGCACCGTGGCCGATTGCGGCTCCAGCCCCCGGCGGCGCATGGCGCGGTCGAACGCGTCCGGGTTTTCGCGGATCCACTTCAGATCGAACATGACAGGCCCGTCGTTTGGTCTCGCGGTGTGCTGACCCGATCTTATAGGCGGTGCCCGGCGGAGCGTCCATGCCGCCGCGTCAGGCGCGAGGGCCGTGTCAGCCCTCGCCCTCATCGTCGTCCGTCGCCTCGGCCCGCATCTGAGCCTCTTCCTGGGCACGGCGCTTCTCGACGAGGTGGGCCGTCCACACCGAAACCTCGTAGAGCGCGATGATGGGCAGCGCGAGTGCGATCTGGCTCAACGGGTCCGGCGGCGTGAAAATGGCCGCGGCGATGAAGACGCCGACGATCGCGTACTTGCGCTTCTCCGCCATGCCCTTCGACGTCGCCATGCCGGTGCGCGCCATGAGGGTCATCAGCACCGGCAGCTGGAAGCACAGCCCGAAGGCGAAGATGAGCTTCATCACCAGGCCAAGGTATTCGTTGACCTTGGCTTCCAGCTCGATCGGCAGATTGCCCGAGCTCGCCGACTGCACCTCGAAGGAGAGGAAGAATTCCCAGGCCAGCGGGAAGACGCCAAAGTACGCCAGGGACGCGCCCAGCAGAAAGAGTGCCGGCGAGGCGATCAGGAAGGGCGCCATCACGCGGCGTTCGTTGCGATACAGCCCGGGCGCCATGAACAGCCACAGCTGCGTGAGGAAGACGGGACAGGTGACGAAGGCGGCGAAGAAGAAGGCAACCTTGACGTAGGTGAAGAATACCTCCGTCAGGTCGGTGAAGATCATGCGCCGCTGATCCTCGCCCATCATGCCTTTCTGCAGGAGGATGTCGGCGAGCGGCGCGGTCAGGAAGCGGTACAGCTCCTGCGAGAAATAGAAGGCCACGAAGAAGGCCACGAAGAGCGCGACGACGGAATACAGCAACCGCTGGCGCAACTCGATCAGGTGATCGAGCAGCGGCATCTGCTTCTGATCGTAGGTGTCGTCTGCCACGCCGTCGGGCCTCTTCGTTGTTCGCTTGTTAGCTGTTGCCTGTCGACCTGTCGGCGCCGCGTGTCTCCTGGTGCTCCGTGGCCGGGCCCGTCGGTTCCGCGGTTACGCTGCTGGACCCGTTGCCCGAGGTCGGACCGGGCCCGGTGTCGGCGCCGGCGGCATCGCCGCGCCCGGTGGAGCCGGTTTCCGACGCCTCGCCGTCGCCGCGGGCCGAGCGCTCCACCTCCTCCGCCGTCCCCCGCACCGACTTGTCGGGGTCGACCAGGTTCTCGATCTCTTGGTTGGTGTTGAACTTTCGCGCGCGCTGGGCGGTTTCCTTCACGTCCTCCAATCCCTCTTCCTCGACCATCTTCTCGAGGTTGGACTGGAAATCGCGCATGATCCCGCGCGCCTGCCGGACATACCGCCCGACAGTCCGCATTACCTTGGGCAAGTCACGGGGACCGATGACGACGAGCGCCAACAAGGCGACCATCGCCATCTCGGACCATCCGAGGTCCAGCATGTCGGGTAGAACCCAGCTTAAGCAGGATGAAGGAACCGCGCGCGGCCGTTAGCCGTTGGCGGCCGTGCGGTCACCGGTTTCCTGGTCGGCCTTGCTGCTCGACGACGCCTTGGCGGAACCGCCGTCCTCGATGGCCTTGGGCGATTCCTCGCCTTCTTCTTCTTCGGACTTGTCGCTGTCCTTCAGGCCCTTGCGGAACGCGGTAATCCCGCTGCCCATGTCGCGCATGAGCTTCGGAATCTTGCCACCGCCGCCGAACAGCAGCAGCACCACGGCGAGGATGATGAGCCAGTGCCACAGACTGAACGCACCCATTTCGGGCTCTCCCTAAAACCGAACGGTGTATCTCTTTCCTGGCCGGGACTATCGCAGAAAGGCCCGGTGCCCGCAACGTCCGGCAAAATCGTGCGGCTTTTCGGCGCCATGGCCGTCCGCGCGGATGTCACGCCCGCCGGCCCCGCCGCGGCCGCCGCGCGGCCCATAGGAGACGCAGCAAAAACACCGCTGGACAGGCGTTTACGCCGCATCTTCGTGGGCCGGGAAGACGAATGCCTGATAGGGGTCGATGTCGATTTCCACGCAGGTGTTCTCCGGCGGCAGGAATCGGCCCGGCACACGCGCATGGACGTGCGGTCCCGCACGATCGGCCTGAATCGATCCCGAGTCAGCGGGGTTGTCCAGCACCAGGTGGACGACGGAACTCCGCCCCAGCAGCCGGGATGCCAAAACGCGCCCGGTGCGGGCGCCGGATGCGGCGTCGCCGTCCACCGGGTGCAGCCGCACGGCTTCCGGGCGTACCAGCACGTTGGCGGGCGCCCCCTCCGGCAGGCGCCCGGCGTCCAGCTCGCCGAGCGGCGTGCTCACGCGGCCCTGGCGAACGACGCCGTGCAAGCGGTTGATGTCCCCGAAAAAAGCGGCCACGAACTCGTTCGCGGGGGCGGCGTAGAGCTGCGCCGGCGTGCCCATCTGCACGATCCGCCCGCCGCGCATGAGGACGACCCGGTCGGCCATGAACATGGCCTCTTCGGGGTCGTGCGTGACCATGAGCGTCGCCGTCCCGGTCTGCTTGAGGATGTGCAGCGTCTCGTCACGAACTTGGTGGCGCAGCGTGACGTCCAGGCCCGAAAACGGCTCGTCCATCAGCATGACCCGCGGGCGCGGCGCCAATGCCCGTGCCACCGCCACCCGCTGCTGCTGCCCGCCAGAGAGCATGTGCGGGTGCGCGTCCGCCAACTCGGCCATACCAACCTGCCGCAGCACGGCCATGGCGCGCTCACGCCGGCGCCGGCGCGGCAGCTTCCGCAGCCCGAACGCGACGTTGTCCACCACGGTCAGGTGGGGGAAGAGCGCGTAGTCCTGGAACACCAGCCCCACGCTGCGGGCTTCCGGCGGTGTGTCTTGGTCCGCGTCGGCCACCACCTCGCCGTCGAGCAGCACCCGTCCGGCCTGGAGCGGTTCCAGGCCTGCCGCGATGCGAAGGGCGGTGGTTTTGCCACATCCCGATGGGCCGAGCAGGCAGACGAGCTCACCCGCTTCCACGCCGATCGAAAGGCTATCGAGCGCGCGGGTGCTGCCGAAGTCGTGCGTGACGTTCTCGAGGGTCAGGATATCCATGGAACCGATGGCAACGGTAAAGCGGGCTGGCACCATTCAGGGCACGCGGCCGCCGGATGGGCTCCGACGCCGCCATGCCCTAGATGAGTCGCGCGGATAACGGGTTCAACCGCACAGGGCCCTGCTGGCCGCGCGTCAGTCCCCGGCGGCGCCCGCGTCGCGATCCCCCTCGCCGTGCGCCGGCACCTCCGCAAGTTCGCCATGGTCGCTCAGCACCGCGGAAGCTGGGCGACGGTCCAGCAAACCGGCGTCCTGAAGCTCCGCAGCGTTGGGCAGGTCGGCCAGGCTCGCCAGCCCGAAATGGTCGAGGAAGGCGCGCGTCGTGCCCCAGGTCATGGGCCGGCCGGGGGCTTCGCGCCGGCCGCGCGGTTGGACCCACCCCGCCTCCACGAGCACGTCCAGCGTTCCCTTGCTGAGGCTGACGCCGCGCACGGTTTCGACCTCCGCCCGCGTGATGGGTTGTTGATAGGCGATGATCGCCAGCGTCTCCACGGCTGCGCGAGAGAGCTTGCGCTGCTGTTCGCCGCCGTCGCGCAGGACGTCCGCCAGGTCGGCGGCCGTGCGGAACGCCCACGCCTTGCCGACGCGCTGAAGCTGAACGCCCCGGCCCTCGTAGCGGCTTTGCAGCTCCGCCAGCAGCGTCGCCACCGCCACGTTGGACTGGAGGTAGTGGGCAAGCTCGCGCTCGCTGCGCGGCTCCGCCGAAGCGAACAGCAGCGCTTCCAGCACACGCAGATCGCGCTCGCGAACTTCGCTCATGCCGCCTCCCCCGTCGCCGAACGCGTCAACGGGCGCACGTAGACCCGTTCGAAGGGCGCATCCTGTCGCACGTCCAGCCGCCCTTCGCGCGCCAGTTCCAGGCTGGCCGCCATTGTGCTCGCCACGGCGGAGCGCTGCGCCACGCGGGATTCGGCCGCCGGCGGCAGGATGGTTTCCAGCGCCTGCCATGTGTGCAGTCGGGCCAGCACCGCTTCCAGATGCTGGCGCGCCGTCTCCACGGCATAGAGGTTCGTGGGGTCTACGCGCAGCGGTGCCCCCGCTTCGCGTCGCTGAAGCTGGCGGGCGTAAGCGCGCAGCAATTCCGTCAGCGAACAGCTGTACGTGACTGAAACGTCCGGCTCTTCGGTGGAGGGCTCGCCGCGCGGAAACATCTGCTGACCGAGTTGCGGCCGGCCCAGCAGGGCTTCGCCCGCCTGCCGCATGGCCTGTAGGCGCCGCAGTTGGAAGCGCAGCGCTTCGGCCATCTCCTCGCCGTCGCCCTCGTCGTCCTCCGTCGTCTCGGCCGCGCGCTGCGGCGCGAGAAGCCGCGCTTTCAGAAGGATGAGCCACGCCGCCATGACCAGGTAGTCGCCGGCCAGGTCGAGGCGCCGGCGCCGCGCGTCCTGCACGAAGGCCAGATACTGATTGGCCAGCGCCAGGACGGAAATGCGGGTGATGTCGACCTTCTGCTTGCGGGCGAGATGCAGCAGGACGTCGATCGGGCCTTCGAAGCCGTCGAGCTCCAGGACGAGCTGGCCGTCACCCGCCTCCCCGTCGCGCGAATCCTCTTCGAACAGCTCGCCGTCGGCCATGGGGCTCCGTTGCGCGGTGGTTCCGTCACATCGTGGTCAGAAGCGCGTCCAGTTCGCGCCGGGCAGCCTCGATATCGAAAGCGCCCCTGTCCGCCTGTGCGCGCCTGTGCGATTCTGCGGCGTGCAAACGGGTTTGCGTCCGCCCGCTGATCCCGTCGCACGCGGCCAGCACCTGCCGCACCTCATCCGGATGACCGCTACAGTGAAGCACGAGATCGCAGCCCGCGGCCAGGGCCGCCCCGGCGCGCGCCCCCAGGTCGCCGGCCAGCGCGGCCATGCCCAGGTCGTCGGAGACGAGCACGCCGTCGAACCCGATGCGCTCGCGGATCGCGCCGCCAATGGCGGCCGCGGAGGTCGTGGTGGGCCGCTCCGGGTCGACGGCGTCGAAGACCGCGTGCGCCGTCATCGCCCACGGCAGCTCGTTGAGCCGGCGGAACGGCTCGAAATCCGCGGCCGCCAGCGCGGCGAGGTCCGCGGGAATCCGCGGGAGCGCGTGGTGGCTGTCCACCCGCGCCCGGCCGTGGCCGGGGATGTGCTTCATCACCGGGGCGACGCCGGCCGCCAGGAGTCCCGCCGCCGTGGCGCGGCCGAGGGCCGTCACGACCTCGGGCTCGCGGGCGAAGGCGCGGTCGCCGATGACCGGATCGGCGTCCGGCGCCGGGCAATCCAGCACCGGCAGGGTGTTCACCGTGATCCCGAGGCCGATCAGATCCGCGCCGATCACGCGGCCGTTCAGCCACGCCGCGCGGCGGGCCGCGGCCGGATCGAAAGCCGCCAGCGCGCCGAATCGCGCGGCGGCCGGCGGCACGGTCCAGTGCGGCTGCGTCAGGCGGGCGACCCGGCCGCCCTCCTGGTCGATCAGCACCGGCGCGTCGGCGCGGCCGACGCTGTCGCGCAGCGCGTCCACGAGCGCGCGGACCTGCTCCGGGTGCTCGCAGTTGCGGCGGAAGAGGATGAAGCCGGCCGGGTCGGTTTCGGCGAAGAGCGCCCGTTCCTCGGGCGTGAGCGCGGTCCCGGCGCAGCCGACGATGGCGGCCCGGGGCGCCATCAGCGCCGCTCCACGACGAAGCAGCCCTGCCCGTCGGCCTTCAATCGCGAACAGACCGACTCGGCGGCGCCCCGGCTGGCGAAGGGGCCGCCGCGAACGCGCCAGAAGACGCCGCGGTCTTCCAGGTCGGCGCGCTGAAGCAGCAGCCGCAGCTCGCCCAGGACCTCGGGGTGCGCGTCCCGCACGCGTTGCCAGACGGCGCGGGCCTCCGCCTTCTCGCGCAAGGCCGCCACCTGGACGGCGAAGGCGCCGCCGGTGCGGTCCGTTGCCGTCTCCGGGGTTTGCGCGGCCGTCGCGGTGTCGGCGGATTCCTCGGGGGCGTCGCGGCCAAGGCCGCCCGGTTTGCGATCGGGCGTCGGCGGTGCGCCGGCCGCCTCCGCAGCATCGTCCGCCGCTGGGGCCGTCCCGGCGTCCGCCGCCACGGCCGCCCAGTCGACGGCCGGTCGCTGTGGCTCCGGTGCTGCCTCCAGCACTTCCTCGCCGCCGTTCCGGTTAAGCAGCAGGGTGTCCTGGTAGGGAACGGTGGCGCCGCCGGGGTCTTCCGGGCGCACCTTGATCGGCCCGTCCGGGGGGCGCACGACCGGCGCCCCGGCGTGCTGCAGATGCCCGCCGGGCCCGCCGCTGTTGAGATAGGCGTAGCCGATCACGCCGGCACTGCCGCCGACCAGAATGACGACCACCGCCGCCTTGAGGACCGGGGCGCCGCGCTCGCGGTGCTCGAACGCGGCGTGGGGTTCGGCGGGCTCGCCCGCCGCGGGCTCGATGACACGCAGATCGCGCCGGTCCCGATCGGGCGGCGGCGTGTCCGCGGGCATTACCGCAGCTCCGTCACCGGGGTCACGCCCATGATCTCGAGCCCGGACGCGATGACCTGCTGCACGCCGCGCACCAGCGCCAACCGGGCGCGCGTCAACTCCATGTCATCCGGTTGCAGGAAGCGCAGCGTGGCGTCGTCCTTGCCCTTGGTCCAAAAGCCGTGGAAGGCGGCCGCCAGATCGTGCAGGTAGAAGGCCACGCGGTGCGGCTCGTAGGTTTCCGCCGCCCCCTCGATGAGCCGCGGCCAGCCCGCCAGGAAGCGGATCAGCTCGATCTCTTCCGGCTGGCGCAGGCGGTGCAGCTCCACCTCCGCCAATGAGGCTCCGTCGAGCGCGACGTCGGCCAGCTCACGCTCGGCGTGGCCCAGCACGGAATGGCAGCGGGCGTGGGCGTACTGCACGTAGAAGACGGGGTTGTCCTTGCTCTGCTCCACGACCTTTTCCAGGTCGAAGTCCAGCGCCGCGTCGTTCTTGCGGGTAAGCATCGTGAAGCGGATCACGTCCTTGCCCACCTCGTCGAGGATCTCGCGCAGCGTGACGAAGGTGCCGGCGCGCTTGGACATCTTCACCGGCTCGCCGCCGCGCAGCAGCTTGACGACGCGGCACAGCAGGATGTGGAAGCGCGCCTCGTCGTTGGTGACCGCGCGCACGGCCGCCTTCATGCGGGTGACGTGGCCGCCGTGGTCCTCGCCCAGCACGTCGACCAGCGTGCCGTGGCCGCGCCGGTACTTGTCCAGGTGGTAGGCGATGTCGACGGCGAAGTAGGTCCAGGAGCCGTCGCTCTTCTTCAGCGGCCGGTCCTGGTCGTCGCCGTAGTCGCTGGCGCGGAACAGCGTCTGCGGCGTGGGTTCCCAGTCCTCCGGCGTCTTGCCCTTGGGCGCGGGCAGCGTGCCCTCGTAGATCAAGCCGCGTTGGTCGAGCGTTTCCAGCACCGCATCCACGGCGCCGTTCTCGACCAGCGCGCGCTCGGAGGTGAAGCGATCCTGCCGCACGCCCAGCGCGGCCAGATCCTCGCGGATCCAGGCCATGAGGTGGTCGATGGCGAACTGCCGCACGACCGGCAGCCACTCGGACTCCGGCGCATTCAGCCACTTGTCGCCGTCGCGCTCGGCCAACGCCTCGCCGACCGCGCAGAGGTACTGCCCCGGATAAAGGCCGGCGGGGATCTCCGCGATCGCCTCGCCCAGCGCTTCGCGGTAGCGCAGATAGGCGGAGCGCGCCAGCGTATCGACCTGCGCGCCCCCGTCGTTGATGTAATACTCGCGCGTGACGGTGTAGCCGGCGGCTTCCAGCAGGCTCGCGGTGGCGTCCCCGACCACGGCGCCGCGAGCGTGGCCGACCGTGAGGGGGCCGGTCGGGTTGGCCGAGACGTATTCGACGTTGACCGTCCGGCCCCAGCCCATGTCGCTGGTGCCCCAGCCGGCGCCGGCGCGCAGCACGCGCGCGAGCATGTCGTGCCAGAAACCGTGGGCCAGGCGCATGTTCACGAAGCCCGGCCCGGCGACCCCGGCCTCGGCCACCTCGGCCAGGGCGCCCAGGCGCGCGGCCAGCAGCTCGCCGATGTCGCGCGGCTTCATCCCGGCCGGCTTGGCGAGCACGAGGGCGGCATTCGTGGCGATGTCGCCGTGCGCGGGATCGCGCGGCGGCTCCACCTTGACGTTCTCGGTGGGGAGATCGGCCGGCAGCTCGCCCGCTTCGGCCAGCGCGGCGATCTCCTGACACACCCGGTCGCGGAAGGTTGTGTAGAGGTTCATTCAGGCCGGTTCATCGATGTCGAAGAGCTTGCGGTAATCCTGCAGCGCGTACCGATCGGTCATGCCCGCGATGTAGTCGGCCACCAAGCGCTTGCGCCCGGTCGCATCCAGGCCTTCGGCGCGCTGCCGCCATTCGGGGGGCAAGCATTCGGGCCGCTCCAGGTAGGCGCCGAAGAGCTCGCTCACCACACGGCGGACCTTCGCCGTCATGCGGTTGACTTTGTAGTGCCGGTACATGCGCTGGAACAGGAAGTTCTTCAGCGCGCGGTCGTTTTGGCGCATGCCGTCGGAAAACGCAACCACGGGCGCATCCGCGTGGCGAACCGCCTCCACGGAGCGCGGCGCCAACCGGTCCAGGCGGGCCGAGGTTTCGGCGAGCGCGTCCCCCACCATCTGGTCGATCAGGCGGCGCACGGCCTCGTGGATGCGCCGACTCGTCTCCACCGTCGGGTGCTCCCGCTGCACCGCGTCGAACACCGGGCCGACGAGCGGCAGGTCGCGCAGGTCGTCGATCGTGAACAGCCCGGCGCGCAGGCCGTCGTCGATGTCGTGGTTGTTGTAGGCGATGTCGTCGGCCAGCGCCGCCACCTGTGCCTCTGGGCCGGGCTGCGTCGCCAGCTCCAGATCGAAGAGCTCGCAGAAGCGCGCGATCGACGCCGGCGGCGAGGCCACCGGGCCGTTGTGCTTCACGATACCCTCCAGGGCTTCCCAGCTCAGGTTGAGCCCGTCGAAGCCGGGGTAGCGGTGTTCCAGCTCCGTCACGATGCGGAAGGTCTGCTCGTTGTGGTCGAAGCCGCCGAGGTCGGTGAGCACCTCGCTGAGCGCGTCCTCGCCCGCGTGCCCGAAGGGCGTGTGGCCCAGGTCGTGCGCCAGGGCCACGGCTTCCGCGAGATCCTCGTTGAGCCCCAGATAGCGGCTGATCGAGCGCGCGATCTGGGCGACTTCCAGCGAGTGTGTCAGCCGCGTGCGGAAGTAGTCGCCTTCGTGATAGACGAAGACCTGCGTTTTGTACTGCAATCGCCGGAAGGCGCGCGCATGGACGATGCGGTCGCGGTCGCGCTGGAAGGCGGTGCGGCTGGCACTGGGTGTCTCCGCGATCAGCCGCCCGCGCGAACGCGCCGGATCGCTGGCGTAGGGCGCGAGTTGGGATGCGGGGTCGCCGGCGGCCATGGCGCGGAGCCTAGGGCATGACCCGCCCGGCCGCAACGCAGCCGGCAAATTGACACGGCCCGCGCCCGACCGCATATACGACCCTGGGACATTGCGACAAACGGAGGGATCCGTGGCTGACTCCACTCAGGTCGAGATCGACGCCGCGGACGGCGCCGCAACCGGCGCCACCGGCCTGCTCATCAGCGACAATGCCGCCAAGCAGATTGCCAAGCTGCGCGAGCAGGAAGGCGATCAGGCGTTGATGCTGCGCGTTTCCGTCGGCGGCGGCGGCTGCTCCGGCTTCCAATACAGCTTCGACTTCGACCGCACGGTCAACGACGACGACCGCACCTTCCACAACGGCGATGTGACCGTGGTGGTGGACGAGGTGTCGCTGGAGCTGCTGGCGGGTTCGCAGATCGACTACAAGCAGGAGCTGATCGGCTCCTACTTCGAGATCAACAACCCGAACGCGTCCAGCTCCTGCGGCTGTGGCTCGTCCTTCTCCATCTGACCGGCGGGCGGCGCGCCCTGCCCCAGCAGCGAGGTTCCGACGCCGATGGCCGACCGGCTTGCCATCGCCACGTGGAACGTGAACTCCATCAAGCAGCGGATCGGCCACCTCACCGCCTGGGTGCGCACGGCGCAGCCGGACATCGTGCTGTTGCAGGAGCTCAAGGCCACGGCCGACTCCTTCCCCGAGTTCGACGTGCAGGCGGCCGGCTACACCGCCGCCGTCGTGGGGCAGAAGAGCTACAACGGCGTCGCCGTTCTCTCGCGCGACACCATCGAGACGCAGCTCACCGCCCTGCCGGGAGACGAGGACGACAGCCAGGCGCGCTACCTTGAGGTCCGCACCTGCGGTGTGCGGGTCGCCTCGCTCTACCTGCCCAACGGGAATCCGGTCGACAGCCCAAAGTACAGCTACAAGCTCGGCTGGATGGACCGCCTCGCCGCGCGCACGGACGAGCTGCTGGCGGGCGAAGAACCGGTGATCCTGGGCGGCGACTACAACTGCGCGCCCACCGACGACGACGTTTACGATCCCGAAGGCTTCGCCGACGACGCGCTGTGCCGCCTGGAGACGCGGCGGCGCTTCCGCGCGCTGGAATATCGCGGCATGACCGAGGCGTGGCGCGCCCTGCACGGCGAAAAGCACGTCTACAGCTACTGGGATTACGGCGCGGCCTTCCACAACGACGACGGCCTGCGCATCGACCATTTCCTGCTGTCGCCGCAGGCGGCGGACCGCCTGGAAAGCTGCGAGATTGACACCACGCCGCGCGGATGGGAGCGCGCCTCGGACCATACGCCCGTGGTCTGCACCCTGGCCGCGTAGGTAGAAACGGCCGGGCCGCGCCATGCCCTTCATCCCCATCGGCGACAGCAACCCGCGCATCACGATCGCGCACCCCTACGTAACCTGGGGCCTGATCGGCGCGTGCGTGCTGGTGTTCGTCCTGCACGCCGGCATGGGATCGCGCGAGGGCCACCTTTTTGCCCTGCAATACGGCCTGATCCCCGCCACGCTGACCGGGGACGCCGCGCTCGCCCCCGAAATCGCGGCCATCCCGTCGTGGGCCACCGTCGCGACGTCGATGTTCCTGCATGGCGGGGTCATGCACCTGATCATGAACATGCTGTTCCTCGGCATCTTCGGCGACAACGTTGAAGACGCCATGGGGCACACGCGCTTCGTGATCTTCTACCTGCTCTGCGGCGCGGTTGCGGGTGGGGCGCACGTGGCCGTCCTGCCCGGTTCGACGGAACCCATGATCGGGGCCAGCGGCGCCGTGTCGGGCGTGTTGGGCGCCTATCTCATCCTCCACCCCCGCGCGTCGGTGACGATCTTGTTCGGCTTCCTGCCGCTGGTGCTGCCGGCGTGGCTGCTGCTGGGCATCTGGATCACCTTCCAGGTGGTTTCCGCCCTCGGCGGGACCGGCGGCGGCGTGGCGTGGTGGGCGCACGTCGGCGGTTTCGCGGCGGGGGTCGTGCTGGTCTTCGCCTTCCGCCGACGGACCCTACCGCTCTCGCGCGGGGCCTATCCCCAAGGCATCCGCATGCGCCGGCCGCCGCGGTAATGTCTTCCCTCCCCTGCCGGTCGCATGGGTATACCACGCCCGCATTGTCTGATGCCGCCGGCTCAGGCACCGTCCTGGGCTTGTACAGGCCCGCTCCGGCCAACCGTGGCGGTCGTGGACACCGCACGGACCACACAAAAACCAGCCGGGCCGGAGCTTGCAGGGGGGCGAAGATGGTCGGGAGCCGTTGGGGCGCACGCCTGCTGACGGTCTTAGCGGTCATGGTGGCAGCGGCTGCGGGTGCGACGCTGCCGGTTCGTGCCGAGAGCGAGCCGATCGTGCTGGCGGTGGTGGGGCCGATGTCGGGCGACGATGCCGCCAGCGGCCGTGCCATCCGGGACGCCGCGAAGCTCTACGCCAGCCAGGTCAATGCGCGCGGCGGCATCAATGGGCGCAAGGTCCGCATCAAGACCTTCGACAACCAGCACGACACCTCCCTCGCCCGCCAGCGCGCGCGGCAGATCGCGACCGAGAGCAACGCCGTCGCCGCGATCGGCCACTACTACAGCTCCAACTCCATCGCCGCCGGCGACATCTACGCCGAGCACGGCATCCCGGTCGTCACCGGCAGCGCCACGGCCCCGGGCGTGACCCGCGACAATCCCTGGTACTACCGCGTGATCGCGGACAACTCCATGAAGGGGCGGCTGACCGCGCAGTACCTGCGCAGCTTCATGGACGTCGACACCGTCCATATCGCCTACGAAGAGGACGCCTACGGCCGCACGCTCCATTCCTCGCTGCGCGAGATGGCGCCCAAGGTCGGCATCGAGGTCGGCAAGCGCTGGGGGATCGATTCCAAGCACGACGACGTGCGCGCCCGCGTCGACACGATCGCCGAAAAGCTGGCCGACGCGGGCGACGACGAGGCCATCTTCCTCGGCCTGCTGGACAAGCAGTCGGCCATGCTGGTCAAGGCGCTGCGGGATGCGGGCAGCGGCGTGAAGATCCTCGGCGGCGATTCCGTCGGCCTCGGCACCTTCCCCGACGAGATGGCGGCGATGACCGAGAGCGAGGACGCCGCCGCCGACTACATCGAGGGTATCCACGCCACGACCTACTTCATCCCGGACGTCGGGAACCGCGCAGCGCGGCGCTTCGTGGATACCTTCGAAAAACGTTACGGCCGCAAGCCCGACGCGCTGGCGGCCACCTACTACGACGCCACCGCCATCGCGCTGGAAGCCTACCGGCGCGCCGAGCCCAGCGGCGACTTGCCCGACCGGCGCGCGGCCGTGCGCGAAAGTCTGGCGCGTTTCGACGGGCCTGCGGAGGCCTTCCACGGCGTTACGGGCACGATCCGCTTCGACGAGCAGGGCAACGCGGTGCGCTCCGCGCCCTTCGGCGTGTACCGCCAGGGCAAACTGATTTCCGCGGCCGGTCAACTCACGCCCGTGGGCAACCCCGAGGCGGTCCTGAACCTTCAGGATCAGATCAAGAGCGGCGACATCGTCCGCGTCGGCGATCAGCTCCTTTACGAGACGGCCGTGGTCTACACGGGCCTGGACCTCAACAGCATCACCGCCATCGACCAGCAGACCGGAACGTTCCAGGCCGATTTCTACATCTGGTTCCGCCACACGGCGCCGCTCGACTACGACAAGATCGTGTTCCCCAACGCGGTGGACAGCGTGAAGCTGGGGGAGAAGCCGCTGATGTCCGGCATGACGGAGAGCGGCTACTATTCGGCCTACCGTGTGGTGGCGACCTTCGAGCACGACTTCGAGTTCCAGGCTTACCCTTTCGACCAGCAGAAGTTGAAAATCCGCATCCGCCACCAGGATAAGCCGCTGGAAAAGCTGATCTTCGTGGCGGACGAGATCGGCATGAACCCGGAAAAGAATCCCGGTTCGGAGGGGCTGGCCGTCAACAGCGGTCCGCGCCTGGGCGACAGCGAGTGGCACCTGCGCGACGTGCTCGTCTACTCCAACGTGCGCAAAACGGAATCGACGCTCGGCAACCCGCGCACGATCGCCGCCGCCAGCAACCAGAGCCTGAGCTTTTCGCGCTTCAACGTGCAGACCGAGGTCGCGCGGAACAGCAACAGCTACCTGCTCAAGAACATGGTGCCGCTGACGCTGTTCGTGCTCGTGGGCTACTGCACGATGTTCATCCGGCCCGAGGGCCCGCCCTTTGCCGCGCGCGTGACCGTGGGCGTGACGGCGCTGCTGACCACGGTGTTCTACAGCCAGCGCTCGCAGTCCGACCTGCCCGACATCGGTTACCTGGTTGCGATCGACTACATCTACTACGCCGTCTATCTCTACTTCCTCTACGCCATCGCGATGACGGTGGCGGAACACGTCTTCATCATGCGCGACCGTAAGGAACGCGCCATGCGCATGAGCGCCTTCAGCAAGCGCTTCATGCCGGTGATGATTCTGGGGATCGGCGGGCTCGCCCTGGCCCTCTACGCCTGACCGCGGCGGGCGTCGCGGTCGCGCGCCGTGGGCGCGCCCAGATACGTCGGGCCGTCGGGACCGAGGCGGACGCCCGAGCGCAGATGGCGGTAGGTGAGCCGCGCCGGGTCCGCCGGGTTGAGGCCCGGCGCGGCGATGACGAGGACATGGGCCGCGAGCGGCTCGAAATCGGCGCGGAAGTGTACTGACGACTTGAGCGCAACGATGCCGAAGGCGGCGGGGTCGAGCCCCAGGTGCTGGAACAGCCCGCGGTCCGCCGCCTGGATGCGGCTGGAGCCGAGGATCACGCGCACGCCCGACCCGGCGATCCGCACCACGGCCATCGGCCCCAGGGCCATCCGTGCACCCGCGTAGAATGGGCCGATGCCGGTGACGCGGCCGTCGCCCAACCCCTCGACGATCACCTCCGCCTCGAAGGGCGTGTCGCCGGCCACGCCGGACCGCCCGCCGAGCGCGACAGTGAAGCGCCCGCCGGACCCATGGTTGTGCGCAGTCGCGGCCGCATCGGGGTCGATCAGGACGGCGACGATGGCGTCGGCGGCGTTCTGATCCACCAGTTCGCGCAGCACGCCTGTGGTGTCGCCGCTTCCCCCGGCGCCCGGATTGTCCTGCGTGTCCGCCAGGACGACCGGACCCTGACCGGAGTCCGCACGGTCGATCGCGGCGGCCACGCCGTCGCGCACGGATAGCACCGACTGGGCGAACGCGGATTCCCGCTCGCCGACATCTGCCGCGAGCTGCCCTGCGGCGCGCTCCGCGGCCTCCGCGGTGTGGGCGTGGGCAACCACCGCCGGGCCGGCGTCGGGCACGTCGGCCAGCGGAAAGCCGCAGGTGAAGGACAGCGCCGTCAGATCGTCGTCGGCCGTTTCGAGTGCGGCCAGACGCTCGTAGACGCTCTTGGCCGGCTCGGCGCCCGTGTGGCCGGAGAGGACCGGGATCAGGAAGGGAATCTGCGTGAACGCCGTTTCGCGGCGTTCGCCCCGCCACAGCCGGTCGAGGAAACGCGCCGTTCGCGCGCCCGTGTCCGCCATGTCCACGTGGGGATAGGTCCGGTAGGCGATCAGGCCGTCGGCGTGTTCCACCATGGCGGCGGAAACATTGGCGTGCAGGTCCAGGCTGGCGACGAGCGGCAAATCGTTGCCGATGAGGGCGCGCACCTGCTGCAGGATGAGTCCCTCGCCGTCGCCGTGCCGCTCGGTGACCATGGCGCCGTGGAGGTCGAGATAGACGCCGTCGATTCCGACCTGCTCCGACAAGCCTTCCAGGATGTGGTTCAGGATCGTGGCGAAGGCGTCCGCGGTCACCAGGCCGCCCGGCGGCGCGGCGGCCCACGTCAGCGGCAGAACCTCGTGGCCTTGGGCTTCTGTTTCCGCCAGGAACCCGGCGACGGGAAGGTTCCGGCCGCGCACGGCCGGTTCCAGCTCGGCGCCGCTCACCATGCCGGGCCATGCCCCCGGTGTGGTGAAGGCGTCGAGATCCGTTGGCTGCGGCACGAAGGTGTTGGTTTCGTGCACGAAACCGCCGACGGCGATGCGCGCCATCACGCCTCCCGGCCGTCACGGACGGCCGTGTCCGGGCCGGGGGGAGCACCCCGCCGGCCCGGACGCCCTGGGGTGCGCGGACCCGTCAAATGTCCGCGTAGGTGTGCGTTTCGGCCGTAGCGCCGGGGTGCGTGATCGCGCCCTTCTCCGCGCTGCCCACGGTCTGGGCGTACTTCCACAGCGCGCCGGTCTGGTAGTTGGTGCGCCGCGGCGACCATTCCGCGTAGCGGCGCTTCAGCTCCTCGTCGGACAGCTCGACGTCCAGGCGCTCGGCGCCCGAGCTGGCGTCGATGGAGATGATGTCGCCGTCCTTCAAAAGCCCGATGGGCCCGCCGACCGCGGCCTCCGGCCCGACGTGGCCGATGCACAGCCCGCGCGTGGCGCCGGAGAAGCGGCCATCGGTGATGAGCGCGACCTTCTTGCCCATGCCCTGGCCGTAGATCGCCGCCGTGGTCGCCAGCATCTCGCGCATGCCGGGGCCGCCGCGCGGGCCTTCGTAGCGGATGACGATGACGTCGCCCTCCTGGTAGGCGCCGCGCTTCACCGCGTCGAAGGCCTCTTCCTCGCTGTCGAAGCAGCGGGCGGTGCCGCGGAACTGGTGGTGGTCCAGCCCGGCGACCTTCAGGATCGCGCCCTCGGGCGCCAGGTTGCCGCGCAGCCCGGCGACGCCGCCCGTGTTGGAGAGCGGCTTGCTGGTGGTGCGGACCACGTCCTGGTCCTCGGGAAAGGTGACGTCGGCCAGGTCGTCGCCGATCGAACGCCCGGTGACGGTCTTGCAGTCGCCGTGCAGGTAGCCCCCCTCGTGCAGGGCCTTCATCAGCACCGGGATGCCGCCGATCTCGAACAGATCCTTGGCGACGTAGCGCCCGGCGGGCTTGAGGTCGGCGATGTAGGGCGTTTCCCGGAAGATGCGCGCGACGTCGTGGAGGTCGAACTCGATCCCGGCCTCGCTCGCCATGGCTGGCAGGTGAAGCGCCGCGTTGGTGGAGCCGCCCGAGGCCGCGACGACCCGCGCCGCATTCTCCAGCGCCTCGCGCGTGACGATGTCACGCGGGCGCAGTTGGTCGCTGATCCGGTTCATGATGAAGCGGCCGGAGGCGTCGGCGTACTGGTCACGCGACTCGTAGGGGGCCGGGGCGCCGGCCGAGCCCGGAAGCGCCAGGCCGATCGCTTCGGAGACGCAGGCCATGGTGTTCGCGGTGAACTGCCCGCCGCAGGAACCGGCGGACGGGCACGCCACGCATTCCAGGTCGTGCAGCTCCTTGTCGCTCATGCGCCCGGCGGCGTGCGAGCCCACGGCCTCGAAGACCTCCTGGATGGTGACGTCCTTGCCCTTGTAGCGGCCCGGCAGGATCGTGCCGCCGTACATGAAGACCGCAGGCACGTTGAGCCGCAGCATCGCCATCATCATGCCCGGCAGCGACTTGTCGCAGCCCGCGATGCCGAGCAGCGCGTCGTAGCAATGGCCGCGCATCGTCAGCTCGATGGAGTCCACGATGGCCTCGCGGCTCACCAGCGAGGAGCGCATGCCCTCGTGGCCCATGGCGATGCCGTCGGTGACCGTGATCGTGGTGAACTCGCGCGGCGTGCCGCCGGCCTCGCTCACGCCCGTCTTGGCCGCCTTGGCCTGGCGCGAGAGCGAGATGTTGCAGGGCGCCGCCTCGTTCCAGCAGGTCGCAACCCCGACGAAGGGCTGCTGGATCTCGCTGTCGGTGAGCCCCATCGCGTGATAAAACGCCCGGGCGGGCGCCCGGTTGGGGCCCTCGGTCACGTGGCGGCTGGGCAGCTTCGATTTGTCGAACCGCGATTTGGTGTCCTGCGACATGACGGCCTGTCTCTCCCGCACATCGGTCGTTTGTGGTTTCCGCGTGCAAGCATAGCGGCCCAGCATGGCCGGCTCCAACGCTTTCTCCCCACGCGAGCAGCGGAGAACCGCGATGCAGCTTCCCGACTGGCCCGTCCAGCGCATCCACACCGACGCGGCGGAGATCAACTGCCGCATCGCCGGCAGCGGTCCCCCGCTGGTGCTTCTGCACGGCTTTCCGCAGACCGGGCTGCACTGGCGCAAGCTCGCGCCCGCCCTGGCCGAGCGGCACACCGTGATCGTGCCGGACCTGCGTGGCTACGGCGACAGCCGCGGCCCCGGGGCCGATCCCGCCCACAGCGGGCACGCCAAGCGCGCCATGGCCACCGACGTCGTGCGCATCCTGGACGCGCTGGGCTACGGCTCGGCGCAGATCGCCGGGCACGACCGCGGCGGGCGCGTGGCCTACCGCCTGGCGCTCGACCACCCCGAGCGCGTGGACCGGTTGGCGCTCTTGAGCATCCTGCCGACGCTGGAGATGTGCGAACGCCTGACGGCCGAAAGCGCCCTCACCGCCTACCACTGGTTTTTCCTGGCCCAGGCGGCGCCCTTCCCAGAAACGGTCCTGGGCGCGAAGCCGGATTTCTTCCTCGACTGGACCATCGGCAGCTGGCTGGGGGAGCCGGACGCGATCGAGGAAACGGCCATGGACGCGTACCGCGCCGCTTTCCGCGATCCCGACGTGATCCAGGCCGCGTGCGAGGACTACCGGGCGGGGCTGACGCTGGATCTGGCGCACGACCGCGCCGACCGGGACGCCGGCAAGCTCATCACCTGCCCGACCCACGTCATCTGGGGCAGCGAGGGGATCGCCGCGCGCACCGCCGATCCGCTGGACATCTGGAAGGGCTGGGCGCTGGACGTGGCCGCCACGCCCCTGCCCTGCGGCCATTTCCCCGCCGAAGAACGGCCACAGGAGACGCTGGACGCCCTGTGGCAGTTCTTCGCGGCGAGCTGATCAGAGCGCGATGAGACGACGCGGGATCGTCCGGCGAGCCTCATCGCGCTCTATCTCATTCATGTGAGGGCATGATTCAGAGCCCGGACCGGGCCGGTCCGACCTCATCATGCCCTACCCGGTCAGCCGCTCCAGCGCAGTGGCCAGCTTCTCGCGGGCCGTCGCGGCCTGCTCGCGGCGCTCACGCTGTTCCGCGACGACCTCGGCGGGCGCCTTCTGCAGGAACTGCTCGTTGGCCAGCTTCTTGTCGAGCTTTTCGAGGTCGGTGTCGATCTTCTCGATTTCCTTGGTCAGGCGCGCGTGCTCGCGGTCGATGTCGATGATGCCTTCCAGCGGCATGTAGGCCGTGTGGCCGTCGATGAGGAACTGTGCCGAGCCCTTGGGCGGCCCGGCCTCGCTGGCCTCGATCGTCTCCAGCCGCGCCATGCGCCGGATCAGCTCGGCATGGGTTTCCAGCCGCGCGCGCGTCTCCGCGCCCGGCGCCTGCACGCGCACGGTCACGGCGCTCTTGTTGGGCACGTTCATCTCGCCGCGCACGGTGCGGATGGCGCCGATGACCTCGGTGAGCCAGTCGACCTCGCCCTCGGCATCGGCGTCGATCAGCGCCTCGCCCAGCCGCGGCCACGCGCCGGTGATGAGGCGATTGCCCTCGCCGCCGCCGAAGTGCTCCCAGAGCTCCTCGGTGATGAAGGGCATGAAGGGATGCAGGAGGTGCAGGAGCTGCTGCATCACCCAGGCGGCCGTGGCGCGCGTTTCCGCCGCCGCGGCCTCGTCGTCGCCGCTGAGGACCGGCTTCGCGAACTCCACGTACCAGTCGCAGAACTGGTGCCAGGTGAACTGATAGACCGCGCCCGCGGCCTCGTTGAACTTGTAGCCCTCAAGGCCCGCATCCACGGCCTGCGCGGTGCGCGCCGTCTTGGCGATGACCCAGCGGTTGATGCGCAGCTTCGCCTGCTGCGGATCGAAGGCCGGGTCCGGCGCCACGTCGTACATCTGGCAGAAGCGCGCGGCGTTCCACAGCTTGGTGGCGAAGTTGCGGTAGCCCTCCACGCGGTCCTCGGAGAGCTTGACGTCGCGGCCCTGCGCGGACAGCGCGATCAGTGTGAAGCGCAGCGCGTCCGCGCCGAAGCGCTCGATCAGGTCTAGGGGATCGATGATGTTCCCCTTGGACTTGGACATCTTCTGCCCGGCGGCATCGCGCACCAGCGCGTGGATGTAGACCGTCTTGAACGGCACGTCCCGGCGGAAGTGCAGGCCCATCATCATCATCCGGGCGACCCAGAAGAAGATGATGTCGAAGGCCGTCACCAGCACGTCGGTCGGGTAGTAGCGCTGAAGCTCCGGCGTCTCCTCCGGCCAGCCCAGCGTCGAGAAGGGCCACAGGCCGCTGGAGAACCAGGTGTCCAGCACGTCCGCGTCCCGGCGCAGGAGCACCAACTCGCCGGCCTCGGCCCGGCGCTGCTGATCGTCCGTCGGGGTGTCGTCGATGCCGAGCGCCACAGCCGGCACGCCGTAGTGGCGTTTCGCCGCGGCCGCCGCCTCGTCATCGGTCATCTCGACGAAGACGTCGCCGTCGCGCCCGTACCAGGCCGGGATCTGGTGGCCCCAGGCGATCTGCCGGGAGATGCACCAGGGCTGGATGTTCTCCATCCAGTGCAGGTAGGTCTTCTCCCACTCCACCGGCACGAAGCGGGTGCTGCCGTCCTTCACGGCCGCGATCGCGGGCTGCGCCAGCGTGGGGGCGTCGACGTACCACTGGTCCGTCAGCCACGGCTCGATCGCCACGTTGGAGCGGTCGCCGTGCGGCACGGTGTGCCGGTGATCCTCGATCTGGGCGACCAGCCCCTCGGCCTCCAGGTCGGCGACCACGCGCTCACGCGCCGCGTAGCGGTCGAGGCCCTGGTAGACCTCGGGCGCGTTCGCGTTGATGCACGCGTCGGCGTCGAGGATGTTGATGACGTCGAGGTCGTTGCGCCGGCCCACCTCGAAGTCGTTGAAGTCGTGGGCGGGCGTGATCTTCACGGCGCCGCTGCCCGTCTCCGGGTCCGCCCAGGTGTCCGCGACGATGGGAATGCGGCGACCCACCAGCGGCAGGATGACGTGCTTGCCGACGAGGTGCTGGTAGCGTTCGTCTTCCGGGTGCACGGCCACGCCCGTGTCACCCAGCATCGTTTCCGGGCGCGTCGTGGCGACCGTCAGCGTGACGCCGTCCCCGCCTTCCACCGGGTAGCGGAAGTGCCACAGCTTGCCGTCGACCTCCTCCTGGTTCACCTCCAGGTCGGAGACGGCGGTGTGCAGCTTGGGGTCCCAGTTGACGAGGCGCTGATCGCGGTAGATCAGCCCTTCCTTGTAGAGCGTGACGAAGGCCTGCCGCACGGCGTGGGCCAGACCGTCGTCCATCGTGAAGCGCTCGCGCGACCAGTCGGCGGAGGCGCCGAGCTTGGCGAGCTGCTTGGTGATGAAGCCGCCGGACTGCTCCTTGAACGCCCAGACGTGATCCAGGAATTCCTGGCGCGTCAGGGGCTCGGGCTGGATGCCTTCGGACACGAGTTTGCGCTCGACGACCGACTGCGTGGCGATGCCGGCGTGATCCGTGCCGGGCTGCCACAGGGCATCGTAGCCCTGCATGCGCTTGTGCCGGATCAGGGTGTCCTGAAGCGTGAACGTCAGGGCATGGCCCATGTGCAGGCTGCCCGTCACGTTCGGCGGCGGCATCATAATCGTGTAGGGCGTCTCGTCACTGTCGGGGTGACAGGCGAAGGCCCCGTCCTCGCGCCAGATGCGCTGAAACTTCGCTTCGATGTCCGACGGCCGGTACGTCTTGTCCAACATGCCTCGATCACGCCTTTCGCTAGGGCATCGTCCGTCAAATTGTGTTAGCCGAAAAAGCTGGAAACCTCACGCTAGGTTCCTGTTTTTCCTGTGCGAGCAGATTCACGCACGAGCAAGCGGAATCACGCCGGGGCTGCCACGGTGATGAGGGCGTGACACCCTGAATAAGCTGATTCCGCTTTACGGCGATCTGCTCTAACGCCTGGGCAGGCGCAACCTAGCCAATACGGCGATCAAGGCAAGGCCGTCAGGCGGATTCGCCGCCGCTGCGCTCGTCCTCGGCCAACCCTTCGGCGCGCACGGCCATGCGGCGTACTTCCTCGCGGACGATGCGCTCGACGAGGCTGGGCAGGTTTTCGTCCAGCCACGCCTGGAGCTGCGGGCGCAGGGCGTCGCGGACGAGGTTTTCCAGAATGCGGTCCGCGTCCGATTGCGGGCGGTCGTCGTCGAAGTCGCGGCTGTGGGCGGCCTTGGCGAGCTCGGTCAGCGCGGCCGTGGCCTGCTCCTGCACCGCCTCGGACGTGACGTTTTCGCGCATGGCCGCCTCCTGCTGCGATGCCGGAGAGGGGTGATCCGTCTCGGGTTCGGGGGTTGCCGGGGAGTCCGGCGTGTCGTCCGTCGGCGCGGCCATCATGGCGTCGATCTCGTCGCCGGCATCCGCTTCGGCGGCTTCCTCCGACGGCTCGGGCTCGGCCGCGACCTCGTCGGCCGCCATGGAGTCCGCACGTGTTGCGTCGTCCCCGTCATCCCCGAGTTGCGCCTCTTGGGCGGCGTCGTCATCCGCGTCCTCGAGGGGCTCGGCATCCGTGGGCGCTTCGGGCTCGTCGAGCTCCGGCGCCTCGCCTTCGTCGTCTTCCATCGCCGCCTGAGCGGCCGCAGCCAGGGCCTCCTGCGGCGACTTCGGCACGTCGTCCTGTTCCGGTTCGGGCTCGGCCACGGGTGTCCCCTCGGCAGAGTCCGCATCGGCGTCGGATGCCGCCTCCGGGTCATTCTCGAGGGACTCGGCGGCTTCTTGCCCACCGGCGTCGGCCGACGTTTCGCCGGGTTCGACCTCGTCGGTCAGTTCCAGCACATCGTCGTCGCCGTCGTCCCCGGGACCCCCGCCGTCGTCCTGCGCACTCCGGCTCGAGTCCGATGTCTCGTCCTCGGAAATGATCTGGCGGATGGAGGTAAGGATTTCCTCCATCGAAGGTTCGCCGCCGCCCTGCCGCTGATCGCTCATGTGTCAACTCGTTCCGGATCGACCGTCACGTCCGGAGCAACCCTGCGGGCAAAGACGCTGGCTTTGCAAGCTTCGCTCAGGAGTCGCCGTCCCGTCCCGGGACGCTCAATCCGAAAATGCGGTCATCCACGGCCTGATAGCGCGCCTCGGCGGGATACGGATCGACATCGAGGCCGACGAAGCCAGGATTGAGGTCGCCAACGGCCGCGAGCACACGGTAGCTGGCGACGACCAGATCCCGGCGCGCCCGCACAAGGTCGACCTGGGCGTTCAGCAGCTCCTGCTCCTGGTCCAGCACGTCGAGGACTGTGCGTTCGCCCACTCGGTTCTCCTCGGTCACGCCTTCGAGCGCGATTTCCGCCGTCTCCACCTGCTTTTGCCGGGAATCGATGCGCGAGCGCGCGGCCTGAAGGTCTTCCCATGCGCTAATGGCTTCCTGCTTGGCCGTGCGGCGCTCCGACGCCAGTTCGAGCTGTCGCTGGCTGGCGGTCTGCTTGGCCTCCCGCACCCGGCTGGACACCGCGCCCTGCTGGTAGAGCGGCACTGTCAGCCGGGCCAGGAGCTCAGCAGTGTCCGTTTCCGACATTTCCCCGGTTTGGCGCTGCGAGCGGCTCACGCTTCCCACCAGCTGGACCTGCGGCAGCAGCTCGCCGACGATCTCGCGCACCTGCTTGCGCGCCGCCTGCTCGGCGAAACCGGCGGCCTGCACGGTCGGGTTCTCGGCGCGCGCCTTGGCGACGATGTCGGTGCGTGTGGCCGGCAACTTCTCCGGCGCGTCGGGCAGCGTCAGATCTTCGGGCTGGCTGCCGATAACTTCGGCGTAGGTCGCGCGGCTGGCTTCCAGATCGCCGCGCGCCGCTGTGCGGTCCGCGATGGCGCGCGCCAAGCGCGATTCCGCCTGCGCCACGTCGGTGCGCGTCACCTCGCCGACCTCGAAGCGCTGACGGGTCGCCTTCAAGCGTTCGCGCAGGACCTCGACGTTGTTCCTGTTCAACCGAAGGACCGCCTGGTCGCGCCAGACGTCCATGTAGGCCTGGACGGCGCGCAGCAGAACGTCCTGGGCCGTGCTCGCAAGCCGGTTGCGCTCGGCACGCACCTGGTTCTTCGCCCGCTCGGTGGCCGCGACCGTCGAACCTCCCTGGTACACGGGCTGTTCCACACGGAGCTCCCCGGTGCGCGGGTTCGTCGTCTCGGAGGTGGATTCGAACGCGCTGGTCGCGGCGCGACGCTGGACTCCGCCGGAGATGTTTACCCGCACGTCCGGCCGCCAGCCCGAGCGCGCCTGAGGCACCTGCTCGTTGGTCGCTTCCAGCTGACGGCGGGCCGCCTGGAGGTTCGGGTTGGTGCGGTAGGTCTGTTCCATCGCCTCCTTCAGGCTCGTCGCCCAGCCGGTTTCGGGGATGCCGAGAACCGCGACAAGGGCGGCGGACACCAGGAGCGATGCGGTGCGATCGCGCGTGTTCGACATGATGGATGCAAATCTGCACCTATCTAACCAGCCGTCAAGCACCGCGCGATCCGCTTGGCCGAAGGGTGATACCGCCTTGAGCCAAGCCACGCTAGAAAACGAACCCCGGCGCCTTTTCGAAGCCCGGCAGAGTCGGGGTGGCGGCATCGAAGATATGGCGCCGGCCGAAGGCGTCGGCGAAGCGTTCGACCAGGACCGCCTTGCCCATCCCGGCGCCGCTGCGCTCCACGGTGACGAGCCGGCCGCCGTCGGCCAGTTGCCCGGTGATGCCGGCGGGAATCTCCTCAACCGCGCCGTTGATCAGGATGACGTTGTAGGGTGCCTGTTTGGGGTAGCCCTCCGTCAGGCTCCCGCGCACGATCACGCTGTTGTCGATGGACAACGCCGCCAGCGCGCTTTCCGCTTGGCTGGCCAACTCGGCGTCGCTTTCCAGGCCCACGACCGTGGCTGCCAGATGCGCGGCGATGGCGCAGGCGTACCCCGTGCCGGCGCCGATGACCAGCACCACGTCCCCGGGCTCGATCGCCGCCGTCTGCAGCAGGCGGGCCAGCACCATCGGCTCCATCATGTAGCGGCTCGGCGCGATCTTGAGGTCCTCGTCCACGTAGGTGATCGACCGCAGCGCCTCGGGGACGAAGCGCTCGCGCGGGACCGTTTCGAAGGCGTCGAGCAGCTGCTCGTCGCTCACCCGGTTGGGGCGGAGCTGGCTTTCCACCATGTTCAGACGCGCGGTTTCGAAATCCGGCATGATTGTCCTCGCCCGGGCCGCTGGTCCAACGGGGCGCAGCCGTCCTGGGGCGCGCCGCCGACTGTTCGCGTTATAGGGGTCAGCGGGCGCACAGACAATCGAGCCCTCTTTACCCTCGCGGCCAAGGCCCTTACATCGGGGTCACGCTGGCGGACGTAAGGCCCGGTGGCAGAGTGGCTATGCAGCGGACTGCAAATCCGCCTACGTCGGTTCAATTCCGGCCCGGGCCTCCACCCGTTTTCCCCGATAACCGCGCGTCGCGGTTCCTCAGTGCTCGGGAAGCATCAGCGGTTCACTCAGCCGGATGATCTCGTCCGTGTCGTCGCTGCGGCGCACGTGGACGGTTTCGAGGCCGCCGGCGCCTTCAACGACATCCACTGTCTTCGGCTGGCGAATGATATGATCGAGATCCGGCCCGGTGATGTAGAGCGTGTCGCTCCCCGGCTCGTAAGTGATGCCGGTCAACTCGATCCAGTTGGCTTCGATTTGGTCGCCCAGAGCGAGTGAGGCGACCTCGATTTGGACCCGGCGCCCGTGCAGGGTCCGGGATACCCGGTCGAAAAAGCGTTCATATTCGTCCCTGGGCAACGTGCGCGTCGCCATGGATGCCTCCGCTCCGCCGTCTGGCCGGACCCGCCGGGTCGGCGCCCGCGGGCGCTGACTTCGCCTTCGAAAGTTCCGAGTCTGCGGAAGACGACTTGTCCGGCTCAAGAGCGCAAGCGGACAGGTGCCCTCACACACGCTGCAGGCAGGACATGATCATCGTCACGCCGTCCGCCGGGGTGCCCAGCGGCAGGTCGACCACCTCGTAGCCCACGTGCTCGCGGCTCTGTTGGTACAGATTGCTCTGTGCCGCCAGCGGAGCCTGTTGGGTCACCACCTGTTCAAAGCGGGCGTGCGCGTGCCCCGCTATCGCGCCCAGGCTTTCGTGGTCCACCCATTTGCCGGTGGGGTCGAGCCGGAATACCTCCACAAGTTCCGTGCCGAACAAGCGGAAGCGGAACCGCAGCTCGGGTTGCTGGAACACGTCGATCAGCGCGAGATGGCCGAGGAGACCCGGAACCTCCAGCGGATCGATGTCCGTCCGCGCTGGAAACGCGCCGCCGGCCGGGGTTTTCGCGCGCCAGTACGCAATGGCCTCCGCGACCTTGGGGGCGCTGACCTCGCTCAGAAGCAGATCGCGCGAACTGTCGACGCTATGCGTCGTCATCCAATCCCGCTGTCACCGCGCAACAACTTTATGTTGGTAGGTTTGCGGTCGAACGCACGTCAAGGCTTTCGCGGCCAGCCCGACGTGCGACTCGGTTGCGGTGCCGGTCCGCCACGCCATCCCCCGGCCGCATACGCCGAATGAACGTCTTATTGGCGAAAAATCGGGCCACACAGGGTTTGAACGCCCCGGATCGCTTTGCTATACGACCGCACATCAGCGGCGGCGAGCCCGCCGGACACCTGATCCCCGGTAGCTCAGTGGTAGAGCGAGCGGCTGTTAACCGCTAGGTCGGTGGTTCGAATCCGCCCCGGGGAGCCACACGACGGCCCGCGCCCATGCCGGCGCGGGCCGTTTTCGTTTGCGCAACGGGCGTATGCACCCAAACCGCGGCCGCGCCCGTCTTACCTTGCCGGCGAATCAGGTGTCGCGGCTGGCGGAGATTTCCTCCTGCCGTGCGCGGCGCATTTGCCGGAAATTCAGAAACGCCTCGGCATCGGCTTTTTCCGTAAACGCAAAACGCACTTCGTGCCCGTGGCCGGGGATGTAGGGCCCGTGCACGAGCCGCCACAGTCCCTCGCACTCGCGTTCGCACCAGGCAATTTCCGCAGTCCGCATGGATTCGTACCGGCGCATGTCCGGACTGTATCCACAAAACACCGTGTAGGGCGTTGTGGTGGTCTCGGTTCGCCGCGTCGCCGAAGGGCGGCCCGAATCAGCGGGACGATGCCGGATGGTCGCGGCGCCGGCCGTCGCGCCCCGCACCGGGGTGACGGTCGCGCCACCCGGTTGCGCGACTTTAGGCAGGTTGAGCGTCATGGGTGCCAGCTCCCTTTCCGTTCCGCGATTCTGCGGTGCACGATAGTCTAGCTGGCACGCCCGCGTCGCGACAGGCCCCGGCGGCGTTCCCGACGCGTCGCGCGAGCGCTGTGCTGGCCCTGTCATTGCCGTCTCTGACGCGTATACTCCCCCGTATGGGGAAGATCGTGGCCGTGGCGAACCTGAAAGGCGGGACCGGCAAGACCACCGTGGCCGTGAACGTGGCGGGCGCCCTCGCCCGGCGGCACGACGTGGTGCTGGTCGACGCCGATCCGCAGCAGGCCGCCACCGCCTGGACGCGCGGCGCCGACAACCGGGTCCGCGCCCGTCGGCACGTCATGGAGTCCGGGGGCGAAGGCGGCGACGGCGCGAGCGACGCCGGCTGCCGCCGCTGGATCGAGGCGGTGCGCGGGGCCGCCCATTCCGCGGACTACGTCGTCGTCGACCTGCCGCCACGCTTGAGCGCCGTGGTCGCGGCGGCTTTCGCCCTGGCGGAGGTGGTGATTGTGCCGGTCACACCCGGCGGGGCCGAAATGCGGGCCACGCGGCGCACCACCGCCATGATCGCCCGCGCCCGCGCGGCGCGTGACGGCAGCCGGCCCGACTGCATTCTTGTGCCCAACCGCGTGGACCGCCGAACGGCGGTGGGACGCGCGCTGGACAGCCACTTGCGCGAGCTCGGCGAAGCCGTCGGCCCGGTGCTGCGCCAACGCGCCGTGCACATGAGCTCCTTCGACGCCGGCGCGTGGGTGGGCGCCCATGCACCCGATTCCGAGGCCATGGGCGAGATCGAGGCGCTGGTGAAATACCTGCGCAACCGCCCCGATCAGCAGCCCGCGCCGCCCGAGGCATCCGGGGCGCCCGCGTCGGAGCTGTCGAGTTCGCTGTAGACGCGGGTTTCGCTGGTCAGCGTCCGGTGGACCGGACACTTGTCCGCGATCGTCAGCAGGCGCTCGCGCTGGGAATCCGACAGATCGCCGTAAACCGCGATGCGGCGCCGGATGACGTCGACGTGACCCGTCTCGCTCTTGCAGTCCGCGCAGTCCTTGGCATGGATGCGGCTGTGCGAGAGGCGCACCTGGACGTTTTCCAGCGGCAGGCTTTTGCGCTCGGCGTACATGCGCAGCGTCATCGAGGTGCATGCGCCCAGCGCGCCCAGCAGATAGCCGTAGGGCGACGGCCCCGTTTCGGTGCCGCCCACGGCCTTCGGCTCGTCCGCGGGCAACCGGTGCCCCTCGGCGAAGATGACGTTGGCCAGCCCGCCGCCGTCGGCCTCGCGGACCACCACGTCATCGTGATCAGCTTCCGGTTCTGCGGCGGGCGCTTCGCTGGCGATGTGGCGGTCCGCCCAGGCACCGAGCACGCGTGCCACGTACTGCGCGTCCGCGCGGCCGGAGAGCAGATGATCCGCGTCGTCCAGCGAGACGAAGCTCTTGGGGTGTTTCGCCGAGGTGAAGATCGTCGAGGCGTTCTCGATCCCCACCACATTGTCGATGGGACTGTGGAACACCATCAGCGCCGCGCGCGAGGCCGAGAGAATCCGTTCCAGGCCGTGATCGCCCAGGTCGTCCAGGAAGTGCTTGCGCACCCGGAACGAGCGCCCGCCGAGCGTCACCGTGGCCTCGCCGTGTTCGCTCACCTCGTCCCGTTTTTCGCCCAGGAGATGCTGGACGTGGGCGGGATCGGCCGGTGCGCCGATGGTGGCGATGGCCCGCGCCGAGGGAATCCGGGGCGAGGCGGCAATCACGGCGGCCCCACCCAGGCTGTGGCCGATCAGGAGTTGCGGCGCATCGTACGTTGATTCCAGATGGTTCGCCGCCACTACCAGATCGTCGACGTTGGCCGAGAAGTTGGTGTTGGCGAACTCGCCCTCGCTGTGGCCCAGCCCAGTGAAATCGAAGCGCAGCACGGCGATTCCCGTTTCCGCCAGCGTGCGCGCGATGCGCTGGGCGGCCGGGATGTCCTTGCCGCAAGTGAAGCAATGCGCGAAGAGCGCGTAGGCGCACGGCGTCTGCGTGGGTCGATCCAGCCGCGCGGCCAGCTGCTCGCCCTGCCCGCCCGTGAAGGTGATGCGCTCGCTGACGATCGTCATCGTGGCTGCTCCTCAAAACGCACGGCCCGGAACCGGGACGGTGGACGCGCGGGCCGCGATGGCGCAATCCATCCCGGCATCCAGGCTCACCTGACGCGCGCGAGGAGTCGAGCATGGCCAACGGCCCGCGCCTTACGCAGACGGACGTGCCGTCCGACGTGGAGATCGTTTCGGCGGAAACGCCCTATGACGGCTACTTCCGCATCGACCGCTACCAGTTGCGCCACCGCCTGCACGACGGTGGCTGGAGCGGCACGATGACGCGCGAGGTTTTCGAGCGCGGCCACGCGGTTGCCGTGCTTCCCTACGATCCCGTGCGCGAGAGCGTCGTCCTGCTGCGCCAGTTCCGCGTGCCCGCCCTCGCCGCCGGCAAGGCCGCGTGGCAGACGGAGGTGGTCGCCGGCATCATCGAGGCGGGCGAAGATCCCGAAGCCGTCGCCCGGCGCGAGACGGTGGAGGAATGCGGGCTGGAAGCCCGCGATCTCCGGCTTATCCATCACTATCTCGTCAGCCCCGGTGGCACGACCGAGACCGTGCGGCTTTACGCCGCCGTCGTGGACAGCACGCACGCGGGCGGCACCCACGGCGTCGCCGCCGAGCACGAGGACATCGAGGCCGTCGCCGTGGGGTTCGAACAAGCGCAGGCGATGCTGGCCGACGGCACGATCGACAACGCCCCGGCGATCATCGCCCTGCAGTGGCTGGCCCTGAACCGCGAAAGCCTGCGCCGGCGCCACGGGATCACGTGATCGCGCGCCCGCTTGTTCGGGTGGACACCGGGGGCTAGGGTTCAGAGCGCAAACGCGATCGGCAACCAGGGACATGGGCCAATCATGCAGGTCCGCGACGGCTTCGTCGGCACGGTCGGCACCACGCCGCTCATCCGCCTCAACCGCGTCTCCGAGGAGACCGGCTGCGAGATCTACGGCAAGGCGGAATTCCTCAACCCGGGCGGGTCCGTGAAGGACCGCGCGGCCTGGGCGATCATCAAGGACGCGGAGGAGCGCGGCAAGCTGCGCCCCGGCGGCGTCGTGGTCGAGGGCACCGCCGGCAACACCGGCATCGGCCTGGCGCTCGTCGGCAACGCGCGCGGCTACCGCACCGTGATCGTCATCCCGGAGACGCAGAGCCAGGAAAAGAAGGACATGCTGCGCATCTGCGGCGCGGAACTCCGGGAGGTTCCGGCGGTTCCCTACCGCGATCCCAACAACTACGTGCACGTTTCCGGCCGGCTGGCCGAGGAACTGGCGGCAAGCGACCCGAACGGCGCGATTTGGGCGCAGCAGTTCGACAACACCGCCAACCGCCAGGGCCACTACGAAACGACCGGCCAGGAGATCTGGGAGCAGACCGACGGCGGCGTGGACGGCTTCATCTGCGCGGTCGGCACCGGCGGCACGCTGGCGGGCGTGGCGCACGCCCTGCGCGAGAAGAACCCGAACGTGAAGATCGGCCTCGCCGACCCACCGGGCGCGGCCCTGTACAGCTACTACACGACGGGCGAGCTGAAGGCCGAGGGCAGTTCCATCTCCGAGGGCATCGGCCAGGGCCGCATCACCGGCAACCTGGAGGGGCTGACGGTCGACCATCCCTTCCAGATCCCGGACGAGGAGAGCCTGCCCGTTACCTACGATCTGCTGGAGCACGGCGGCCTGCTGCTGGGCGCGTCCAGCGGCGTGAACGTCGCGGGCGCGATGCGCATGGCGCGCGAGATGGGCCCCGGCCACACCATCGTGACCATCCTCTGCGACTGGGGCACGCGCTACACCAGCAAGCTCTTCAATCCCGCCTTCCTGCACGACAAGGGCCTGCCCGCCCCACGCTGGCTGGAGCAGGCCGGGACATGACGGCGCAGCCGGCCTTCCGCGCGGATGCCCACGCCGACCGCTGCACGGCCGAGGTCGTCAGCGTCGGCGAAGACGGCATCCGCTTGAGCGACACCGTCTTCTACCCCGAAGGCGGCGGGCAGCCGGGGGACACGGGCTGGCTGACGTGGGACGGCGGCACCACGGTCATCCGCGACGCCAGGAAGGCCGACGGCCCGGACACGGTGCTGCACGTGCCGGACGCAGAGCAGCCGCTGCCGCCCGAGGGCGCGGCGGTCACGGCCATCATCGACTGGCCGCGCCGCCACCGCCTGATGCGGATGCACACGGCGCTGCACCTGCTGTGCAGCGTGATCGACGGCGACGTGACGGGCGGCCAGATCGGTGCGGACAAGAGCCGGCTGGACTTCAACATCGGCAGCCAACACCCAGACAAGGAGGCGTTGAGCGAGGCGCTCAACCGGCTCGTGGCGGAAGACCATCCGGTTCGGGTTCGCAGCATTGCGGCGGACGAGCTTGCAGCGCAGTCGGAGCTGGTGCGCACGATGTCGGTCCAGCCGCCCACCAGCGGCGGCACGGTACGCCTGGTCGAGATCGAGGGCGTCGACCTTCAGCCCTGCGGCGGCACCCACGTGGCCTCGACCGGCGAAATTGGGCCGCTGCGCGTGGGCAAGGTGGAGAGCAAGGGCCGACAGAACCGGCGCATCAACATCCATCTGGCCGAGGAGTGAGCGTGACTGCCGGCGAGCCCTTCGTCACCACGGCCTGGCTGCACGAGCGCCTCGGCGCGCCGGACCTGCGCGTGGTCGACGGCAGCTTCTACCTGCCCACCGAGGGCACCTCGGCGCAGGCCGGCTTCGAAGCGGCGCACATCCCCGGTGCGGTCCGCTTCGACGTGGACGCAATTGCTGATCCCGACACCGACCTGCCCCACATGCTGCCGCAGGCGCCGCAGTTCGCCGAGCAGGTGGGCGCGCTCGGCATCGGCGACGACACGCGCGTCGTCGTCTACGACCAGCAGGGCACCAAGACGGCCGCGCGCGTCTGGTGGATGCTGCGCGCTTTCGGGCACGAGGCGGTGTGGATCCTCGACGGCGGCCTGCCCACCTGGCGGGCGGACAAGCGGCCCGGCGAAACGGGGCCCGGCGAAACGCCCGCCCCGACGACCTTCACCGCGCGCTTCCAGCCCGAGTGGGTGCGCGGGCTGGCGGACGTCCGCGCGGCGGTGGAGCGCGGCGACCCGGCCATCGCCGATGCGCGGCCCGGCTCCAGGTTCCGCGGTGAGGCGGCCGAGCCGCGCCCGAATTGCGCCAGCGGCCACATGCCCGGCGCCCGCACCGTGCCGGTCACCGAGCTGAGCGATCCCGAAACCGGGCGCATGAAGTCCGCGGCGCAGCTCGCGGCGCTGTTCGAACAGGCCGGCTTGGCCCCCGAGCGCCCCACGATCACCACCTGCGGCTCGGGCATCACCGCGTCCACCCTGGCGGCGGCGCTGGTGCGCGCGGGCTGGCGCGAGGTGGCCGTCTACGACGGCTCCTGGGCCGAATGGGGCACGCGCGACGACACGCCGGTGGCCGTCGGGCCGGCGGATGCAGCGAAGGACACCAACGCATGACGCAGGACACGGGCACGGACCTCGCCATCCGGCACGCGGCGCCAGCGGACGCCGGCGCGCTCGACCGCCTGTGGGACTTGGCCGGTGTCGCCGATCCGTCGGAGCCGGCGGAAACGGTTCTTGCGCGAACCGGCGGCCAGACGGCCATCTTTCTCGGCGAGAGCGCGGGCGAGATCGTGGCCAGCGCGGTTGTCTCGGTTACGGGCGCGCACGGCTGGCTGGAGCACGTCTGCGTTCACCCCGGCTCACGCCGGCGCGGCTACGGCCGGCAACTGGTTCGGGCGGCGGAAATCTGGCTGTCCGAGCAGGGTGCCGGCGAAGCGCGCGCGGTGCTGGATGTGCCTTTCACCGAGGCCATGCCGTTCGCCCACGCGCTCGGCTACGGGCAGCAGGCCGCGGCGCTCATGGCGCGCTCGCTGACCGCGCGGGCCGGCGCGAACCAGGGCACGGACGCCGACGACGCGCTGCTGCAGGCGACCATCACCCATCTGGAGATGAGGCATCCGCCCACGCACCCGCCGCCGCACGCGCCGGCCGGCAAGCGGGTCGCGCTCATGCGGGCGGAGCGGCCGACGGTGTCCTTCTATCGCTTTCTCTACAACACCGTGGGCGAGCAGTGGCTGTGGTGGGAGCGCCGCACGCTCAGCGACGACGTGCTGGCCCGCATCATTCAGGACGAGCGGTCGGAGATCTACGTGCTCTACGTCGACGGTTCGCCCGCCGGGTTCGCCGAGCTGGAGCACTGGCGCCCGCCCATGGTGAACCTCGCCTACATCGGGCTGCTGCCGGAATACATCGGCCAGGGCTTCGGGCGCTACCTGTTGGGCAATGTCATCGACCTCGCCTGGCAGAACGAGATCTCGAAGCTTACCGTCTCGACCAACACCCTGGATCACCATCGCGCCATCTCGCTCTACCAGCGCATGGGCTTTGAGCCGGTGAGCCAGGAGGTGTGGACGATGCACGACCCGCGCGTGGTCGGCCTGATCCCCGCGTCCTGATCGCGCATCCCATCTCAGCAGCAGTGAAGCATGACGACGTCTTCAGACAGCCGCCGCGGCACCGACACCAAACTCGGCCATCTGGGCCGCGAGCCGCAGCGCTTCGACGGCGCTGTGAACCCGCCCGTCTACCACGTCTCCACGGTCCTGGCGCCGGACCTGGACACCTACGAAGCCGGCGGTCGGCGCCGTTACGAGCACGGGGAGATGGTCTACGGGCGCTACGGCACGCCCACGCACCACGCCCTGGAATCGGCGCTGAGCGAGCTTGAAGGGGCGGCCGACACCGTGATCCTGCCGTCCGGGCTGGCGGCGATCACCTGCGCCCTCTTCGCCGTGGTGCGGACCGGCGATCACGTGCTGGTCACGGACAGTGCCTACGGTCCCACCCGCGGTTTCTGCACGGGCCTGCTGCAGCGCATGGGCGTCAGCACGACCTTCTACGATCCCACGATCGATCCCGAGGGGCTGGCGGCGCTGATCCGGCCCGAAACGAAGGCGATGGTGCTGGAAGCGCCCGGGTCGATGACCTTCGAGGTGCAGGACGTCCCGGCGCTGGCGCAGCGCGCCAAAGCCGCCGGGCTGTGCGTGCTCATGGACAACACCTGGGCAACGCCGCTCTTCTTTCAGCCGATCGCCCACGGCGTCGATCTGTCCATCCAGGCGGCGACGAAGTACATCGTCGGCCACGCGGATGCCATGCTGGGGGCCGTGAGCGCGAGCGATGCCTGGGCGCGCACGCTGCGCAGCACGATGTACGAACTCGGCATGTCGGCCGGGCCGGACGACGTCTATCTGGGCATGCGCGGGCTGCGCACGCTCGGCGTTCGCCTGCGCCAGCACTGGCGCAACGCGCTGACCGTGGCGGAATGGCTGCGGGACCGCCCGGAGGTGGCGCAGGTTCTCTACCCCGCCTTGCCTGACGCGCCCGGCCACGAGGTGTGGAAGCGCGACTTCGCCGGCGCCAGCGGGCTGTTCGGTGTGGTGCTCGCCGAGCCGTATAGCCGCGACGCGATCGCGGCCATGCTCGATGGCATGTCGCTGTTCGGGATCGGCTCCAGCTGGGGCGGCTACGAAAGCCTCATGATCGCCTGCTACCCCGAAAAAGCCCGCACCGCGACGACCTGGGACGCGCCAGGGCCGCTGCTGCGCCTGCACATCGGCCTGGAAGACCCGGCGGACCTGATCGCGGATCTGGAGGCCGGCTTCGCGCGGCTGACCGCCGGCGGCTGACGGAGCCCGTCACGCGCCCCCGCTGGCCATGCGCTGGCGCCAGATGCGGATCGTGAACGGGTTCTCGCGTGAGCGGCGCTGGAACTCGACCACGGCTTCCCTCGCGAACACCGCGCCGTCCGGCCCGTGTGCCCGGGCGACGATCGCGTAGCTATCTGCCGGCGTCGCGGCGAAGGCGGGACCGCTGGGCGGCGTGGGCGGGTCCGTCGCCGGGGCCTGCCTGCGCGCTTCGACGTAGGCGCGGGCCCGGTCCGGCTTCACACCCGGCAGCGCGGCCAGCGTGGCTGCGGAGGCGACGCGCGGATCGACGGTGGGCGCACCGCTGACGACAGTGACGTGCGGGCGCAGTCGGCGAACCATGCGGTGATCGATGCCGAGCACCTGCGCGATCTCGGCCACGCTCTCGAACGGGCTGTTCTTGGGGCCGTAGGGCAAGCCGGCCTGGCGGTAGGCGCGCCCCTCGCCACCGCCCGGGCGCGGGTCGTCGTCCGAGTCCCGGAAGTCGGCTAGCCGCGCGGCGAGGACCCGGGCCCGCTCCCGCTCGGCGCCGAGCTGCTGGAACAGCCCGGCCAAGATGTCCGTGCCGACAATGTTCAGGTCGAGTTTGCCGGTTTCGTCGCGCACGCGCAGCGTCACATCGACCGGCTGTCCCTGCCCGTTTGCTTGAAACCGCCACCGGAACGGGCGCCCGTCCACCGGCACCGCACGGCGCGTTCGCGGCAAGCTGTCGTTCGTCGCCTGCCGGCCGTCGAGCAGTTGGTGAATCGCCCAGTGCACGGCGGCGTTGGCGGCGGTTTCGGCCTCGGCGGCGGCGACGCGGTTCTGCGTCGCCAGCGCCTGCGTGCGCGTTTCCGAAAGGAAGCTGGCCGCCATCAGCGCCAGCAGCGTGACCATCCACAACACGATCACCAGCGCGATGCCGCGCTGGTCGGCCATCCGGTCGGGTGAAGCTCGCCGCCGCATGGGCGTGATCGCACCACGTACGCCGCGCACAAAAAAGCCCCGGCGCGCACGCGAGGGCGGACTGGTCGAGCGAAAGAAAGCGCCGGCGCGACAAGCGCCGGGGCGGGTTGGCCCACCAGAAGAAAGCCCCGGCGCGACAAGCGCCGGGGCGGGTTGGCCCACCAGAAGAAAGCCCCGGCGCGACAAGCGCCGGGGCCCATCGTCACGCGGAAAGCCGCATGCGCGTTAGGAGCCGTCCATCTCGTAGGACTGCAGCTTGCCGTCCTTGTAGATCACGCGCTGATAGCTTTCCTTCTTCTGCATGCCGTTCTCGTCCACGGCCTTGTCGCCGGTAACGCCCTGGTAGTCCTGCGAAACCTTGTGCAGGGCCTCGGCGATCTCATCCGGGTTGGTGGAGCCCGCCTCGTCGATCGCCAGCATGGCCAGCATCGCGGCGTCGTAGGCATAGCCGCCGAAGGCAGTCAGCGGCTCTTCGCCATAGGCTTCCTCGTACGCGTCGGCGTACTGTTCCTGGTAGAAGTCACCCGACACGCCGACCTTCAGGCCCTTGATGCCCTCGGCGACCTCCGGGATGTCGCTGACCTCCGTGGACCACATCGTGGGATAGTCCGCGTACCACCCCTGGGGCATGTCCTTGCCCAGTTCGTGCATCTGGCGAAGGATCAGCTTGGACTCCGTGCCGTAGGCCGTGAAGAAGCCGGCTTCCGGCCCGGGCGCGAAGACCTGGTTGATCTCGGGCCGATAGTCGTTCTTGTTCAACTCGTAGCGGACCGTGGAGACGCAGTCGCCCTTGAACTTGTTCTTGAGCGTCTTGCAGGCGTTGATCTCCAGGCCGGTGCCGAAGGGATTGTTCGGCGTGATCGAGCCGAACTTCTTGGCCCCGCTGTCCTCGACGGCGAAGCGCGCCAGCGCCGCGCCCATCAGGTCGTCCAGGCCAATGGCGTTGAACATGTACTTGCCGATGTCGCGGAGCTTCGGCGAGGTCGAGCCGACCGAGATCTGGACGGTCTCGTTGGCATTGGTGAACTGCCCCGTCGGCACCGAGATGCCGCTGGAGAACTCACCGACCACGACCGGAACGTCGTCGACGTTCACCAGCTTGCGCGTGGCGTCCATTGCGGAGGCGGGACGGCTTTCCGTGTTTTCCACGATCACGTTCACGTCGCCGCCCATCAGGCCGGGGCCGATCTCGCGCGCGCCGTCCTCCATGGGCACGTCATAGCCGTTGTTGACGCGCTTCACGGCCAGTTCCATGCCGCGCTTCATGTCCTTGCCCTGCACGGCGTTGGTGCCGGTCAACGAAGTGATCTGGCCCAGCGTCACGCCCTCGGCCGAAGCCGGCGTCGCGGCGAAGGCGGCGGCCATCACCGTGGCGATCGCCGTGCCTGTAAGCGTCTTCCCGTTCTTCATCGAACGCCTCCCTTTCCTATGGTCGTGCCGCCGGTCATCCGTCTTGCCGGCGGTCGGCGCGGCGCGATGACCCGAAGGCCGGATCGGCCGCGTCATTCCGCTTCGGTGGCGTGCTGCGCGTCCGCCGCGCCACCGAGGTACGCATCGCGGATCTTTTCGTTGTGCAGGATGCTGTCGGCGCGATCCTCCAGCGCGTTCTTGCCGTCCACGAGCACGTAGCCGCGGTGCGAGATCCGCAGGGAATTCTCCGCTTCTTGCTCCACGATGACAATCGTGCGGCCCTGCGCGTTGATGCGTTTGACCGTGTCGAAGACCTCGTCCGCCATCTGCGGCGACAGCGCCGCCGAGGGCTCGTCCAGCATCAACAGCTCGGGCTCGGTCATCAGCGCGCGGGCCATGGCGAGCATCTGGCGCTCGCCGCCGCTCATCGTGCGCACGCGCTGCTTGCGCCGCTCCGCCAGCCGCGGGAAGGACTCGTACTGGCGCTCCATGCGCGCGCCGACCTCGCCCTTGGACAGGACGTAGCCGCCCATGCGCAGGTTTTCCTCCACCGTCAGCGAGGGAAAGACGTTGTCCAGCTGCGGCACGTAGGCGATGCCTTCCAGCACGCGCTGGTCCGGGCGCAGCGTCGAGACGTCCTTGCCCTTGAACCGGATCGAACCGGCGGTGGGGTGAAGATACCCCATCACGGCCTTGAGCAGCGTCGATTTGCCGGCGCCGTTGGGGCCGATGATGGTGATGACCTCCCGCTCGTCCGCGTGCATCTGCACGTCGTGGAGGATCTGGGTGTCACCGTACCCGCACGTAATGTGATCGACGTCGAGAAGCGCCATGGTTCCTCCCTCACGCGCCGGCTTCTTCGCGCGTCCGACGGCCCAGGTAGGCCTTCAGGACCTCTTCGCGCTGCAGGGTTTCCCTGGTCGCCCCCGAAGCCAGCACCCGCCCGGCATCGAGCACGTGGATGGTGTCGCAGAGCTGGCGGACGACCTGCATGTTGTGCTCGATAATGAGGAAGTTCTGCCCCTGGCGCTGCAGCTTGCGGATGACCTCGACGATGTCCTCGATCAGCCGCGGGTTCACGCCGGCTACGGGTTCGTCCAGCAGGATCAGCTTGGGCCGGAGCATGAGCGCCTGCCCCAGCATGAGCAGCTTCTTTTGCCCACCGGAGAGACTCCCGGCCGGGGTGTCCACCTGATGGTCCAGCTTGACCAGTTTCAGGATGTCCCAGGCGCGGTCCAGACTCTCTTCCTCCTGTTCGCGGATGCGGCCGATCCGCAGGACGGTGCTGAGGATGTTCTCGCCCACTTGGTTCTGCGGCGCGAGCAGCATGTTTTCCATCACCGTCATGTGCTGCGGATTCAGGCTCGCCTGGAAGGTCCGGCACAGCCCCTTGCGCGAGACCTTGTCGGGCGACAGGCCGTCGATGCGTTCCCCGTCGAAGACCACCTGTCCGTCGTCGGGCTGCGCAAAGCCCGTGATCACGTTGAACAGCGTGGTCTTGCCGGACCCGTTCGGCCCGATCAGCCCGAACACCCGGCCGGCGTGCACCTCCATCGACACGCCGTCGAGGGCCGTCAGCCCGCCGAACCGCTTGTGGATGTCGTCAACCCTGAGAAGGGCTTGTTCGGACATGCTCTCGGCCCTCCGTTTTCTTGGCCGTTCCCGCGTAGCGCCGCGAGCGCTCGGGCACGAGCCCGCGCGGCATGTAGTGGATGACCAGGATGATGAGCACCCCGATGACGATCATGCGCAGCGAGCCGACGGTGTCGGCATCCAGTGGCACCACGCCCGCGACGAAGCGCGTGGAGTTGTAGATCGCCTGCACGATCAGCGCGCCCACGAGCGCGCCGACGTAGTTCCCGGCGCCGCCCAGGATCACCATCGCCCAGACCAGGAAGGTCTCCAGCGGGAGGAAGTACGTCGGATCGATGAAGGCGTTGAAGTGGGCGTAGAGCGCGCCCGCCAGGCCGGCCACGGCGCCGCCCAGCGCCATGGCCCGGATGCGCAGATTGCCCACGTTCTTGCCCAGCGCCAGCGGCACCTCGTCGCCCTCGCGCATGGCCTTGAGGACGCGGCCGAAGGGCATGCGCAGCAGCCACATCAACGCGACCAAGGCCGCGGCCACCAGCACGGCCGTGAGGCCCAGGTAGAACCAGCCGAACGCCTCGGAACTGAGCGAGTCCTTGAGCGGCTGCGGAATGCCGCTGAACCCGTACGGCCCGCCCTGGTAGGTGCCGCCGATCGTCTCGTTCTTGAAGATCAGGCGCACGATCTCCGCCGCCGCGAGCGTCGAGATCGCCCAGTAGTCCTGCTGCAGGTGCGCTGTGGGCAGCGCGATCAACGCGCCGAAGGCCGCCGCGGCCAGCATGCCGCCGATGAAGCCGACCACGTAGCCCGTTCCCACGACCATCACGAGGATGGTCGAGATGTAGGCGCCCAGCATGAAGAAGGCGATGTGGCCCAGGTTCACCAAACCGGTGATCCCGTACTGCAGGTTCAGGCTGAGGCTGAGGATGCCCCAGATCCCGACGATCGTGAGCAGGTAGACGAGATAATCGATCATTTGGACCTCCTGCCCACCAGGCCCTGGGGACGCAACAAGAGGATCAGGATCAGGAACGCGAACGGGATGGCGGGCTTATAGCTGGACGGCATGAAGACGAAGCCGTCGTTCGCCACGCCGAGTGCGCTGTACAGCCAACTGAAATTGATCGCCAAGCCGACGTTCTCGGCGAAGCCGATGATGACGGCGCCGAGGATCGCGCCGTAGGGCGAGCCGATCCCGCCCAGGATGGCCGCGCAGAACACCGGGATGATGATGCCGAAGCCCATCATCGGCGCGATCTGGGTGTCCAGGCCCAGGAAGATGCCGCCCAGCCCCGCGAAGGCGCTGCCGATGAACCACACCCAGCGAATGACGCGCTCGGTGTGGATGCCGCTGGCTTGTGCCAGGTTGGCGTTGTCGGCCGCGGCGCGCATGGCGATGCCGAGCTTGGTGTACGTGAGCAGGCCGTGGAAGATGGCCAGGCAGGCCAGCGCTGCGAGGATGATGACCACCTGGATGGGCGTTACCGTCCCGCCCAGGATGTGCAGCGGCTCCATGAGTCCCGTCGGATAGGACTTCGGCGAGGGTCCCCAGAACATGCGCAGGATCTGGCGGATCACCAAGCCCGCCGCGAACGCCGCGATCATGAGCATGATGGGCGAGCGGTCCCGCAGTTTCGCAAACACGATGCGGTCCGTCGCGATTCCGGCCAGCCCCGCCACGATCACGGCCAGGATGGCCGAAAACCACAGCGGCAAACCGATCGACACGGTGCCGAAAAGCGCCAGATACGCCCCCAGCGGAGCGAATTCTACGTGCGAAAAATTCGGAAACCGCAGCACCGAATAAACCATCGTGAGGCCGACCGCCAGCAGGGCGATCTCGGAACTGCGCACAAGACTGTCAAAGATGATCTGCATGGCGCGAAAGCGTCCCTTCCCTACGCCCCCTGATTGTTGAACGGGTCTTGCACCGGGCGCGGGGCCCGCGCGGATGGGCAGTCGCGTTAATCTGGACAAAGCCTTGTCCACGTACACCAGAAGCGTCAATCCGTTCTGGCACACATTTCATTGTGCAATGCAGCACAACGATTCAGCCGGTCAATCTAACCCGTTGGAAAAACCCGATGGAAGACGCGGGATGCCGGCTCGGTGACCAACGCCGCCGTGCAGTATCGCGCTCACATTCACGGCCACACGCCGGCGACGTTACCGGTATCGGCGATTCCGCGCCCGCACAGGGCGGGATAGAGACAGGCTTCTTTGGAGACGATCGAACGACGCGCTGGTGAGCCGGGGAGGACTCGAACCTCCGACCCAGTGATTAAAAGTCACTTGCTCTGCCAACTGAGCTACCGGCTCACACCGCAGGCGAAAAATAAGCGCTGCGGCGAAACGGGGTCAACACGGATCGCGCCTGCCACGCTGCGGTCAGTCGCGCGCCGTGCGCCCCGCGAAATCCCCCGGCGCGGTCGAGTTGCGGAAACGGTCGGTGACCGCCCGCGCCACGTTGGGACTGACGAAGCTGGAGATGTCGCCTTGCAGGGCAGCGATTTCCTTCACGAAGCGGGCGGAGATGAACTGCTGCCGCTCCGAGGCGGTGAGGAAAACCGTCTCGACGTTCGGGTCCATGCGCGTGTTCATGCACGCCATCTGGAACTCGTATTCGAAGTCCGATACCGCCCGCAGGCCGCGCAGGATCACACTCGCCCCCATCTCGTGGACGAAATGGATCAAGAGATTGTCGAAGGCCCGGACCTCGACCTCGGCCCCGTTGGTGTTCAGAGAGTCGAGCTCCTGCTGGACCAGCTCCACCCGCTCCTGCACCGAAAAAAGGGGCGACTTGCCCGCGTTTTCCGCCACGCCGACGACCATGCGGTCCACCACCTTCGTCGCACGGTGGATGATGTCCGTATGGCCGTGGGTGATGGGGTCGAAGGTTCCCGGATAGACCCCGACCAGCGGCGCGTTGCGTGTCATGATTCCGCTCCGTCGCCCCCGGACTGACTCGCCTGCTCGGCCTCGTCCCCGGACGCCGCTTCCTCGATGTCGTCCTCGGCGAGCCGGGCCACCGAGACCACGCGCTCGCCCTGCTGAACGCGCAGCAGCCGCACGCCGCGCGTGTTGCGGCCGGCGATGCGGATGCCGTCGACGGGGCACCGAATCAGCTGGCCGCCGTCGGTCACCACCATGACCTGGTCCCGCAGCGAGGCCGGGAAAGCCGCCACGACGTAGCGCTGCTCGCCGCTGCGGCCCAGGTCCATGCTCGTAATGCCCTGCCCACCCCGATTGGTGATGCGGTACTCGTAGGCGGAGGTCAGCTTGCCGAGCCCGTTGTCGGAGACGGAGAGGATCAGCTCCTCGTTGGCTTCCAGCTCCGCGACCCGCTGCGGCGTGATGTCACGCGCATCGGCCCGATCCGACGCCCCGCGGCCGTGGGCCGCAACGTGGCGAAGGTAGGCCTCGCGCTCGCTCTGACTCACCTCGACGTGGCGCAGCACCGACATCGAGATCACGGTGTCCTCGGGCGCCAGGCGGATGCCGCGCACGCCCGTGGAGTCCCGGCCCTTAAAGACGCGCACGTCGCTGACGCAGAAGCGCAGCGCCTTGCCGCCCGCGGTGGCGAGCAGGATGTCGGACTCCGCGTCGCACACCCGCGCGGAGACAAGGTCGTCGCCGCTGTCCAGCTTCATGGCGATCTTGCCGTTCGCCTTCACGTTGACGAAGTCGGACAGCCGGTTGCGGCGCACGTTCCCGCGCGCCGTCGCCAGCATGACGTACATCTCGTCCCACGCCGACTCGTCCTCCGGCAGCGGCGTGCAGGTCGAGATCGTCTCGCCGTCTTCCAGCGGCAGCAGGTTCACGAAGTGCTTGCCGCGCGATGCGGGCGTGCCCGTGGGCAGGCGGTGCACCTTCAGCTTGTAGACCATGCCGGCGGAGGAGAAGAAGAGCACCGGCGTGTGCGTGTCGCAGACGAAGACCTGGTCGACGAAGTCCTCCTCGCGCGTCGCCATGCCGGAGCGCCCTTTGCCGCCGCGATTCTGCGCCCGGTAGGAGGACAGCGGCACGCGCTTCACATAGCCCCGGTGGGAGACGGTGACGACCATCTCCTCGCGGGGAATCAGCGCCTCGTCGTCGTGCTCGGCCTCCGCCATCTCGATGGCGGTGCGGCGCTCGCCGCCGTAGCGCTGGCGCAGCTCCACCAGCTCGCCGCGCAGCACCTCCAGCAGCTTCGCGCGCGAGCCCAGGATATCCAGGTATTCCTGAATCTTGGCGACGATGTCGCGCAGCTCGCCGTCGATCTTCTCCCGCTCCAGCCCGGTCAGGCGGTGCAGGCGCAGGTCGAGGATGGCCTTCGCCTGCTCCGGCGAGAGCTGGTAGCGGCCGTCCGCGTCGACCTGACCGCCGGGCTCGTCGATCACGCGGATCAACTCGGCGACGTCGCCCGCCGGCCACGGCCCGGCCATCAGCTCCGCCTTGGCGGTCTCGGGGTTGGGCGCGTTGCGGATGGTCCGAATGACCGGATCCAGGTTCGCCACCGCGATCGCCAGCCCGACGAGGGTGTGAGCGCGCTCCCGGGCGCGGGCGAGCAGATAGGCCGTGCGCCGCGTGATGACCTCTTCGCGGAAGCGGATGAAGGCGGCGATGACATCCTTGAGCGACAGCATCTCCGGCCGGCCGCCCGTCAACGCCAGCATGTTCACGCCGAAGGTCGTCTGCAGCGGCGTGTGCTTGAACAGCTGGTTGAGGACGACGTCGGGTTGCGCGCTCTTGTGGCAGACGATGACGATGCGCAGGCCTTCGCGGTCGCTTTCGTCGCGCAGGTCGGTGATGCCCTCGACGCCCTTGTCGCGCACCAGCTCGGCGATGCGCTCGACCAGCCGCGCCTTGTTCACCTGATAGGGAAGCTCCGTCACCACGATGGCGGTGCGGTCGCTGCCCGCGTCCTCGAAGTGTGTGCGCGCCCGCACCAGCACCGAGCCGCGGCCCGTGTGGTAGGCGTCGCGCACGCCCTTGTGGCCCACGACGACGCCGCCGGTCGGGAAGTCCGGGCCCGGCACGATCTCCATGAACTGGTTCACGTCGAGATCGGGGTCGTCGACGTAGGCGCAGCAGGCGTCCAGCACCTCGCCCAGGTTGTGCGGCGGGATGTTGGTGGCCATGCCCACCGCGATGCCGCCGGCCCCGTTCACCAGGATGTTGGGGAAACGCGCCGGCAGGACGGTGGGCTCGCGCGTGGTTTCGTCGTAGTTGTCCTGGAAGTCGACCGTGTCGCGGTCGATGTCCTCCAGCAGCGCATCGCTGGCGACGCGCGCCAAGCGGGCCTCGGTATACCGCATGGCCGCCGGCGGGTCGCCGTCCATCGAGCCGAAGTTGCCCTGCCCATCCACGAGCGGCAGGCGCATGGAGAAGCTCTGCGCCATGCGCACCATGGCGTCGTAGATCGCGGCGTCGCCGTGGGGGTGGTACTGACCCATGACGTCGCCGACAATGCGCGCCGACTTGCGGTAGGGGCGGTTGTGGTCGTAGCCGCCCACCTTCATCGCGTACAGGATGCGACGGTGGACCGGCTTCAGCCCGTCGCGGACGTCGGGAAGCGCGCGCGAAACGATCACGCTCATGGCGTAGTCGAGGTAGGAGCGGCGCATCTCCTCCTCGATCGTGACCGGCGCGATGTCGGGATGATCGGGCGGTGTCGGGGTGTTCGCCATGTCGATCCGTGTGTGCTGGAGGCTCTGGTCGAGCGTGCGGGCGGCTCAGCGAGCGCGCGACAACCCGCGAAGCCCGCAGCATGCACGCGCGTCTACACCAGCAAAAGTGTTACAACGCGATAGCAGATTTTGCACCTGCGAACAACGCTCGCGCCGCTCACCCAGGCCAGTTAACGAATTGTTGTTTCCGTCCGCGCCACGCTGCGCGCGGCCACGGAAGGTAGCGCACGTGTTATGGGGCGTGAAGCGAGCACGCAACGGCCAAAGGCGGCATCGCCGCAGCAGTGGGATGCGGTGGTCGGGCGCGAAGATCGGTGCCTCAAGCCCAACGCCAACCGCTATCGCGTCACCGCGCGCAACGCCCCGCGCGCCGCGCTCCATGCGCTGCAGCGCCACGGCGTGCGGCTCACCGACGCGCTGGCCGGTGACACCCATATAGCACTCTTCCGCCCCGATTCCACCGAGGCCCCGCTCGCGGTCTTCGCCATTGCGGGGGAACCGGGCTCGCCCGCGCTGCGCGTGCGCTACGCGCGCCTGCTGCCGGAAACCGCGTCGCCCTATCTCACGGGCGGACCGCTGGATTCCCAGGCCGTCGACGAGGAGGTTCCCCGCCTTGCCCGGCGGCGCGCGGAGACGCGGCTGGGCGCGAGCGGCCTCCGCGAGGTGCTGAGCGAGCGCTTCTGGGGCCGCGAAATCAGCCTCTACACCGGAACCGCGCTCGTTCTCGCCGCGTTGGGCTTCCCCATGACGCCGGGCGTGTTCGTCGTGGGCGGCGTGCTGTTGCTGCTTCAGGGCTCGATCCGGCTGGCCGTGCGGGAATGGCGGCTCGGTCGCGCCAAGCGCCGGCTGCTGCACGATCCGGCCGTTCAGGACGACCTGCGCGAAGCCGCCGCACGCGCGATCTTCGTGCGCACGCACGACCTGAGGGCCGGCGGCGAGCGCCCGAGAGTCGTGCGCGGCACGGCCATCGTGCCCGACATCCGCCGGACGGTTCCCCTCGACCTGCTGGTGGACGAGGACGCCCGCCTCGCCGCGGGCGGCCTGACCCCCGCAGTGAATGCCGGTGAAGCGACGCCCGCCGAGCCGACGGACCTGGAAAGCCTCGCGCCGTCGCAGAACACGCTCACGGTCGTCTTCCGCCGGCCCAAGACGCACATCGAGCCCACCGATTCCGCCGACCACCCCGAACCGGCCGCCGACGGCGAGGACAAGCCGGATCTGGACGAAATCGGCAAGGCCGCGCGCGTTCCCGCGAAGGTGGACTTGGAAGACCTCGGCTCGCGGCACCGCGACAATGGTAGCGCTGGCGGGGACGAAGAAGAGGACGTCGAGGTCATCGACGCCGAGCTGGTCGATCCCGACCCCGGCGCCGAGGCCGGCGGACCGGGGCGCGGATAGCTGCATTCGGGCGTTGCCGCGGGTGGCGGTTGATCGGTCTCGCGTGGCGGCTATCCTCCCCGCACCATGCATGATCGCACCGCCCAATCCAGCGGCATCGACCGGCTCGTCCAGGTGATGGCGCGCCTGCGGGACCCGGACTCCGGCTGCCCGTGGGACATCGAGCAGACCTTCGACACCATCGCGCCCTACACCATCGAAGAGGCACACGAGGTCGCCGAAGCCATCCGCAACGGCGACATGGACGAGTTGCGCGACGAGCTTGGCGACCTGCTGCTCCAGGTCGTCTACCACGCGCGCATCGCCGAGGAAGACGGCCACTTCGACTTCGAGACGGTCGCCAACCACGTCGCCGACAAGATGATCCAGCGCCATCCGCACGTCTTCGGCAACGACGTGGTGACGACGGCCGAAGCCCAGTCGGTCAACTGGGAAGCCCAGAAAGCCCGCGAACGCGCCGAGCGCGCGGCGAAATACGGCCGCGAGCCGAGCGCGCTGGAGGGCATCGCGCTCGGCTTCCCCGCGCTCATGCGCGCCTGGAAGCTGCAGAAGCGCGCGGCGCGCGTCGGCTTCGACTGGTCGGACGCGCGGGCCGTGCTGGACAAGGTGGACGAGGAGCTGGCCGAAGTGCGCGCCGAGATCGACGCGGGCACGGGCCACGACCGCCTGCAGGACGAGCTGGGCGACCTGCTCTTCACCGTGGCCAATCTTGCGCGCAAACTGGGCGTCGACCCCGAGGGGGCGCTGCGCGAAACCAACGCCAAGTTCGAGCGCCGGTTCCGCGGCGTGGAGCAGCGCCTGGCGCGCGAGGGCCGTGACCCCGCCGATCAGGCGCTCGACGATCTGGAAGCCCACTGGAAGGCCGTGAAGCACGCCGAACGGGCCGGCGGCGCGGCGGACGACAGCGACGGATCCCAGTCAGCATGACCATGTCGGAGACAGCATGACCATGGACGAGCAGCGCATCGACCCCGCCACGCTCACCGTCCTGGTGACGGGCGCCACCTCCGGCTTCGGCGAAGCCACCGCCCGCCGCTTCGCCCACGCGGGCGCGCGCGTGATCGCCGCCGGCCGGCGCAAGGAGCGCCTGGACGAGCTGGCCGAAGAGCTCGGCACGGATCAGGTCATGCCGCTCCAGCTGGACGTGCGCGACCGCGAGGCGGTGTTCAGCGCGCTGGCGGACCTGCCGGACAGCGTGGACGTCCTGGTCAACAACGCCGGGCTGGCGCTCGGGTTGGAAGGTGCGGCCGACGCCGACCTGGACGACTGGGAAACCATGGTCGACACGAACTGCAAGGGCCTGATGTACTGCTCTCGGGCCCTGCTTCCGGGCATGCGGGAACGCGACCGCGGCCACATCTTCAACCTCGGCTCCATCGCCGGCAGCTACCCCTACCCCGGCGGCAACGTCTACGGCGCGTCCAAGGCCTTCGCCCACCAGTTCTCGCTGAATCTGCGCGCGGATCTGCTGGGCTCGCACGTGCGCGTGACCAGCATCGAACCCGGTCAGGCGCACACCGAGTTCTCGCTCGTCCGCTTCAAGGGCGACAGCGAAAAAGCCGAAAAAGCCTACGAAGGGTTCGATCCGCTGACGGGCGATGACGTGGCGGAAACCATCTTCTGGGCGGCCACCCTGCCCTGGCACGTCAACATCAACCGCCTGGAAGTGATGCCCACGATGCAGGCGTTCGGCCCGCTGCGCTTTCACCGGGAAAGCTGACCGGCCGTTACGCCTCGTTGGTCGCCGGCGCGTCGCCGAAGAGCGTCGCGTAAACCCGCGACCACGTTGCCTCATTGGCCGCGAGCAGCAGGCCATTGGTGCGCGGCGCGCCGGGGCTGTACGGGAGGCCGTCCAGCAGGCGCGCCACTCCGCCCGCTTCGGTCAGGATAAGCGCGCCCGGCGCATGATCCCACGGCTCCAGCTTGGTGAACAGGCCGTAATCCTGCTCGCCGCGCGCCAGCATTACGTATTCAGCGCCGGCGCAGCGCTGGCTCTTCACCACGCCCAGGTGATTGCGGCCGTGGTTGACCTGACGCTGGATCCCGCGGTTCCCGTGGCTGCCCACGTGCAGCGTTCCGCGCAGCGCAAGGGGATCGGCGGGCGGCGTAGCGACCTGCAGGCGCTCGCCGTTCAGCCAGGCGCCGCCACCCCGTTCGGCCGAGGCCGTCCAGCCCGCGATGGGGTCGTGGATCCACGCGGCCAGCGTCTCCCCACCTTCCACCAGCGCCACCATGACGGCGAAGGGCGTGCGCCCGTGGGCGAAGTTGCCCGTGCCGTCCACGGGGTCGATGACCCAGACCGGCCGGTGTTCCTGCAGCACGTCGAGCACGCCGCGGTCGCGCGCGGCCGCCTCTTCGCCGACGCAGACGGAATCCGGCACCAGCGCCGTCAGCGCCGCTTCCAGGCGTTCCTCCGCGGCTTCATCCGCGATCGTGACGAGATCGCCGGGCTTTTTCTGGCGCACCTCGCCGTGGCTCAGCGCCCGGAAGCGGGGCGTAATCTCGCGTGCCGCGACATCGGCGATCAGCTTGCGGACGGTTTCGGGATCGAGGTGCATGGTTGCCCATAAGGTGGGAGGACCGGCGCGCATGAGAAAGGGGCCGCGACGCGCGTCGCGGCCCCAAACGGACATGCCAGCAAGCGGGCGGGTGGCTTAGAAGCCCATGCCACCCATGCCGCCCATGCCGCCCATGCCGCCAGCGGCACCGGCGCCCTGGCTCTCGCCGCCCTTCTCCTCGGGGATCTCGGCGATCATGGCCTCGGTGGTGATCACCAGGCCGGCGACCGAGGCGGCGTCCTGCAGCGCCGTGCGCACGACCTTGGTCGGGTCGATGACGCCGGCGTTGATCAGGTTGGTGTACTCGCCGTTGTAGGCGTTGAAGCCGTAGTCCTTGTTGTCCTGCTCCAGCAGCTTGCCGGCGATCACGGAGCCGTCGTAGCCGGCGTTCTCCGCGATCTGGCGCACCGGGGACTGGAGCGCGCGGCGGACGATGTCCACACCAACGGTCTGGTCCTCGTTCTCGCCGGTGACGCCCTCGAGCGCCTTGGTCGAGTACAGCAGCGCCGTGCCGCCACCGGGCACGATGCCCTCCTCGACGGCCGCGCGCGTGGCGTGCATGGCGTCGTCCACGCGGTCCTTGCGCTCCTTGACCTCGACCTCGGTGGCGCCGCCGACCTTGATGACGGCCACGCCGCCCGCGAGCTTCGCCAGGCGCTCCTGGAGCTTCTCGCGGTCGTAGTCGGAGGAGGTCTCCTCGATCTGCGCGCGGATCTGCTTGGAGCGCTCCTCGATCTCGGCCTTCTTGCCGGAGCCGCCGACGATCGTGGTCTCGTCCTTGGAGATCGAGACGCGCTTGGCCTCGCCGAGCATGTCGAGCGTGACGTTCTCCAGCTTCACGCCCAGCTCGTCGGAGACCACCTGGCCGCCGGTGAGGATGGCGATGTCCTCGAGCATGGCCTTGCGGCGATCGCCGAAGCCGGGCGCCTTCACGGCCGCGACCTTGAGGCCGCCGCGCAGCTTGTTGACCACCAGCGTGGCCAGCGCCTCACCCTCGACGTCCTCCGCGATCATGAGCAGCGGACGGCCGGCCTGCACGACGCTCTCGAGCAGCGGCAGCACGGGCTGCAGGCTGCTCATCTTCTTCTCGTGCAGCAGGATGTAGGGGTTCTCGAGCTCGCAGAGCATCTTCTCGCTGTCGGTCACGAAGTACGGCGAGAGATACCCGCGGTCGAACTGCATGCCCTCGACGACGTCCAGCTCGGTCTCCAGGGACTTGCCCTCTTCGACCGTGATGACGCCGTCCTTGCCGACCTTCTCCATGGCGTCGGAGAGCATGCGGCCGATTTCGGTGTCGCCGTTGGCGGAGATCGTGCCGATCTGGGAGATCTCCTCGCTCGTGGAGACCTCGCGGGAACGCGAGCGGATGTCCTCGGTGACCTTTTCGACGGCCTTGTCGATGCCGCGCTTCAGGTCCATCGGGTTCATGCCGGCCGCGACGGCCTTGGCGCCCTCGCGCACGATGGCGCGGGCCAGGATGGTCGCGGTCGTGGTGCCGTCACCGGCGACGTCGCTGGTCTTGGACGACACCTCGCGCACCATCTGCGCGCCCATGTTCTCGAACTTGTCCTGAAGCTCGACTTCCTTGGCGACGGTGACGCCGTCCTTCGTGGAGCGCGGCGAGCCGAAGGACTTGTCGAGCACGACGTTGCGGCCCTTGGGACCGAGCGTGACCTTCAGGGCGTCGGCCAGGGTATCGACGCCGCGCAGCATGCGCTGGCGAGCGTCCTGGCTGAAACGAATATCTTTGGCAGCCATGGTCCGTGCTCCTCCTTGTTACTCGATGACGCCCATGACGTCGCTCTCACGCATCACGAGGACGGTCTTGCCGTCGAGCGTGAGCTCCGTGCCGGCCCACTTGCTGTACAGCACGGTGTCGCCTTCCTTGATGTCGAGCGTGATGCGCTCGCCGCTGTCGCTCTTGCGGCCCGGCCCGACGGCGAGAACCTTCCCCTGATTGGGCTTTTCCTTCGCCGTGTCCGGAATGATGATCCCGCCGGCCGTTGTGTCTTCTTCCTCGATCGGCTCGACGGCGATCCGATCCTGGAGAGGCCTGATGCTCATGCCTCGATCCCCGATTTGTCTGTGACTGTTCTGCGCGCTGCTAGAGCAGACCGCGGTAAATCGGAATCACTTGCGTGATTCCGATTGCTCCTGCGTGAACCGGCCGACAGGCCGGTGAGCGCCGCAGGCGCTGAAACTGCTCGCTCTGGAAAAGCAGAATTTTATCTGCATGTTTCCAGCTTTCTCAGCGAACACGATTTCTCGCATAATGCTCTAAGCCGCACTTGGCTGTTCTGGCGAAGCGCCTTCGAGACGCCTTCAAGCGCGCCTCCGGCGCTGTTAGCACTCCCCCTCGGCGAGTGCTAGCCTGCATATAGCCATCGCCATCCCGGCCGTCAACACGGGGGCGCTCTGCGAAATCGGGCTCAGTTTTCGGCGGCGATGTGGGCAGCGTGGCGCTCTTGGAAGCGGGACACGTCCGCCGGGTCGAGGCTGACCCGCATGTGGGCGTGGCTCTCGTCGTCACGCCGGTCGAGCACGTGGCCGCGCTTGTACAGCCACGCCAAGGCCGCCCCGTCGGTCAGCGGCACGCGCACGGCCAGGCGGCGGTAATGGCTCGTCAGGTGCTTTTCCACCGCCTTGAGGAGCGCCTCGCAGCCCTCCCCGCTTTCGGCGGAGCACGGCACCATGGTCTCGGTGCGCGCGGCCTGTTGGCGCAGCGTGGCGAGGTCGTCGGCCGCCAACAGGTCGATCTTGTTGCAGGCTTCCACGAGGCCGGCGTCGACCGCCTCGCCCACGCCCAGATCGCGCAGCACGCCCTCGACGTCCGCTTTCTGCGCCTCGCTTTCGGGGTGGGCGATGTCGCGGACGTGGACGATCACGTCGGCTTCCAGCACCTCTTCCAGCGTGGCGCGGAAAGCCGCGACGAGCTGCGTGGGCAGGTCGGAGATGAAGCCGACGGTGTCGGAGAGGATGACGTCCTGGCCGCCGCTGGGCAGGCGCACGGCGCGCATCGTCGGGTCGAGCGTGGCGAACAGCATGTCGTGTTCGGGCACGTGCGCCGCGCTCAGGCGGTTGAAGAGCGTCGACTTGCCGGCGTTGGTGTAGCCGACGAGCGCGACCACGGGATACGGCACCTCGCGCCGCTGTTCGCGGTGCAGGTCGCGCGTCTTGCGCACTTCGCTCAAGTCGTGGCGCAGCCGGGCGATGCGGTCGTCGATGATGCGCCGGTCCATCTCGATCTGGCGCTCACCGGGACCGCCCATGAAGCCGTAGCCGCCGCGCTGGCGCTCCAGGTGGGTCCAGGAGCGCACGAGGCGCGAGCGCTGATACGTCAATGAGGCCAGCTCGACCTGGAGGCGGCCTTCCTTGGTGCGGGCGCGCGCGCCGAAGATTTCCAGGATCAGGCCGGTACGGTCGATGACCTTGCAGCCCCATGCGTTTTCCAGGTTGCGCTGCTGCACGGGGCTGAGGTCGCCGTCGACGACGGCGATGCCGATCTCGTCGTCCGTCACGCGCTCGGCGATGCGCTCGACCGCGCCGCGGCCGAACAGCATCCCGGCGTTCGGCTTGTCCACGCGCACGGCGTAGGCGTCCACGATCGTCAGGTCGATCGCTTCGGCGAGGCCGCGCGCTTCGGCCACTCGGGCTTCGACACTCCGCCGGCCGGGACCGCGTCCCCGGACGTCCGGATGGATCACCAGGGCGCGGCCGTTGCTGGCCCGGCGGCTGTACGTGCGGCCGGGGACCGCGAAGTCGAAGCCGCTGCGCGCGGAACCGTTCTCGCTCACGTCAGGCTTCCGCCTCCTCCTTCTGCGTTTCCCAGAGCTGGATCGGCTGGGAGGGCATCACCGTCGAGATCGCGTGCTTGTACACGAGCTGGGAATATTGGTCCCGCCGGAGGAGCACGGAGAAGTTGTCGAACCAGGTAACGATACCCTGAAGCTTGACACCGTTCACGAGAAACACCGTGACCGGAACCTTGTGCTTGCGGATGTGGTTGAGAAACACATCCTGAACATTCTGACTTTTTTCTGCCGCCATCGTGGTCACCGTTTTGTTTTCTTGTTGTCCAAGCTCGCTTTGGCACCGCCGTCATGGCACCGGCCGGCACCCGCGACCGTTTTGCCCGGCCATCGAGGCCGCCCCCACGATGTCGCCCCGCACAAGCTTCGGATCAAGCCCGTTCGGGCCAAATGGGCGCATCGTCCAGCCACCGGCGCATCGCCTCGCAGCCGTCGAAGTACAGCTCGGGCGGGGCGTCAGCGAATTCGTCCGCCCCCGGCGGTTCGGCGCGCACGAGCACCGGGGTGCAACCGGCCACCCGGCCGGCCTGAAGGTCGATGTCGGTGTCGCCGGCCAGCCAAACGGTGGCGTCCGGCCCGCCGTCATCCGGAATGGCCGCGCGCACGGCTTCGATTGCGGGCTTGTCGCGCGCCGCGTCACCGGCGCCAACAACGCGCGTGAAGTGCGTGTCCCAGCCCAGCCAGCCGACCTCGCGGCGCAGGTGCTCGCCGCGCTTGTTGCTCAGCACCCCGGCGGCGATGCCGCGCTCGGTGAGCGCCGCCAGCAGCGCGCCCGCGCCCGGAAGCGGCTCAAGGCCCGCCTCCGCCTCGGCTTCGAAAGCCTCGTAGAAGACCGCTTCCGCCTCGTCTGCACGCTCGCCGAACAGCGCCGGGAAGCCGTCGCGCACGGAATGGCGCAGACGGGCCTGGGTTTCCGCCATGGACCACGGCTCGCGCCCCATGGCCGTGAGCGTGGCGCACAAGGCCCGATGCAGGATGACCCAGCTGTCGACCAGGGTGTTGTCCCAGTCGAAGATGACCGCGCGCGGCAGCGGGGGATCAACTCGCGGCAAAGCGGTCCGCACCCTCGCCCTGCTCGACCACGTGCTGGGTGTAAGCTTGCCGCAGCGCGGTGGTCAGGATGCCGGCGCGGCCGTTGCCGATGATCCGCTCGTCGATCCGGGTCACGGGCATGACGTACTGCGTGCTGGCGGTGATGAAGGCCTCGCGCGCGGTGTAGGCCTCATCCAGCGTGAACGGCCGGATTTCCAGGCGGTAGCCCAAGTCCTCGATCACCCGCTGGAGCGACAGCCGCGTGATGCCGCTCAGAATGTCGGTGTCCAGCTGGCGCGTCACCACCGTGCCCTCGTGCGTGACGATCCAGGCGTTCGAGGCCGCCGCCTCGGTGACGTAGCCCTCGTCGTCGATCTGGAACGCCTCGGCGCACCCCTGGCTCGCCGCCAGTTCCTTGGCCAGCACGTTGGGCAGCAGCGAGATCGACTTGATGTCGCAGCGCGCCCACCGCTGATCCGGCGTGGACACGACCGAGATCCCGCGCTCGATGGCTTCCTCGCTCGGCACCGGGAGTTGGCGCGTCGTCATCACCAGCGCCGGCCGCGGGGCGGGCTTCGGGAAGGGGTGCGAGCGGGGCGCCACGCCGCGCGTGACCTGCATGTACAGGAAGCCGTTGGTCAGCGCGTTGCGCCGCATGAGCTCGTGCGCGATCAGGCGCATGGACGCGCGGCTCACCGGCATGGCGATGCTGAGTTCGCCCAGCGAGTATTCCAGCCGGTCCAGATGCAGCGCTTCGTCCACCACCCGGCCGCGGTGGACGGGGATGACCTCGTAAACGCCGTCGGCGAACTGATACCCGCGATCCTCGATGTGGACCGCGGCCTGCTTGTGCGGCGCGAAGCGGCCGTTCACATAGGCGTAGCGCGGCATGCGCGACTGCCTCCCGGCGGTTCTTCCTGGGGCAAAGATGGGTGGGCGGGCCGGTCAGAAAAACTCCAGCTTCACGGAGAAGAGGCGTTCCACCTTCTTCACCGAGGGCGTGGTGGCGAAGATGATCACGCGGTCGCCCGGCCGGATGACCGTCTGCCCGCGCGGGATGATGACCTTTTCCCCGCGCACGACGGCGCCGATCATGACGCCGCTGGGCAGGCTGGCATCGCGAATGGGCACGCCGACCAGGCTGGAGGTCTCCAGCGCCTCGGCCTCGACCAGCTCGCCGAAGCCGTCGGACAGCGAGTGCACCGAGCGGATGCGCCCGCGCCGGACGAACTGGAGGATGCTGGAAACCGTGATGGCGCGCGGGCTGACGACGGTGTCGATCCCCAGGCTGCTCACCAGCGGCCCGTAGGAGGTCTTGTTCACCAGCGTCACCGCGCGGCGGCAGCCGTAGCGCTTGGCGAGCAGCGAGGAGAGGATGTTGACCTCGTCGTCGTTGGAAACGGCGACAATGCCCTCCGCCTTCCGGGCGTTGGCCTCCTCCAGGATCTCGGTGTCCAGCGCGCTGCCGTGGATGACCACGGTGCGGTCCAGGGCTTCGGCCGCGCGTTCGGCGCGCTCCTTGTCGCTTTCGATCATCTTGAGGCTGACGTGCGGGCTGTCGCGCTCCACGCGCTTGGCGAGGTTGAGCCCCACGTTGCCGCCGCCGACGAGGACGATGCGCCGGGCTTCCTGCTCCTCGTGCCCGAAGGCGGCCATCGCCCGGCGCAGATGCGACGTCTCGGCGACGAAGTAGACGTCGTCGCCCAGCTTCAGCTCGTCGTCCGCGGTGGGGACGATGCCCTTCTCGCCGCGCCGCACGCCCACGATGACGATGTGCAGGTCCGGAAACATCGCCGTGAGCTGGCGCAGCGGTGTGTTCAGGATGGGCGTGTTCTCGGTGCAGTGCACGCCGATCAGGCTGACCTTCCCGTCCGCCAGCGGGATGACGTCGAACGCGCCGGGGATCTGAAGCCGCCGCGAGATCGCCCGCGCCACCTCGATCTCCGGGGAGATGATGTGGTCGATGGGCATGTTGTCGCGCGAGAACAGCTCCGACCACTCGGAGGCCAGATAGCTCTGGTGGCGGATGCGCGCGATCTTGGTGGGGACATCGAAGATGGAGTGGCAGATCTGGCAGGCGACCATGTTCACTTCGTCGGCCTGCGTCACGGCCACCACCATGTCGGCGTCCCGCGCCCCCGCTTCGTCGAGCACGTCGGGGTGCGAGGCGAAGCCGACCAGCCCCTTCACGTCGAGGGAGTCCGTGATCTTGTGGACGAGTTCCGGCGAACGGTCGATGACCGTCACGTCGGCGTTCTCGCCGGAGAGGTAGCGGGCGATGTTGGAGCCCACCTGCCCCGCGCCGCAGACGATGACCTTCATGGCGCGCGTCCCTTGGCCGATGCGGCGCGCAGCCTACTCGCGCTCGGCCGTGGTCGAAATCCCCAGCGAGCGCAGCTTGCGGTGCAGGGCCGAGCGCTCCATGCCCACGAAGGCGGCGGTGCGCGAGATGTTGCCGCCGAAGCGCATCATCTGCGCCTCCAGGTACTGGCGCTCGAAGACCTCGCGCGCCTCGCGCAGCGGCAGCGCCATGATCTCGCTGTCGCCGTTGGTGCGCAGTGCCGCCGGTGCCTCCGCACCGATGTCGGGGGGCAGCATGTCGGCGCGGACGGGATCGGTGGCGTCGCCCGGCGCCATGATGAGCAGCCAGTCGATGATGTTGCGCAGCTGGCGCACGTTGCCCGGCCAGTCGTAGGCCTGGAGCGCGGCCATGGCGTCGTCGTCCAGGCGCCGCTCGGGCAGCCCGGCGGACTCCGCCGCGCGGGCCATGAAGTGCCGGACGAGCAGCGGGATATCCTCGCGGCGCTCGCGCAATGGCGGCACGCGCAACGGCACCACGTTCAGGCGGTAGTAGAGGTCCTGGCGGAAGCTGCCCTCCGCCATCAGCTGGTCGAGATCGCGGTTGCTGGAGGCGATGACGCGCACGTCCGCTTCCATCGCCCGGCCGCCGCCCACGCGCGTGAAGCGCTGGTCCTGCAGAACGCGCACGATCTTGCCCTGGGTTTCCAGGGGCATGTCGGCCACTTCGTCCAGCACCAGCGTGCCGCCGTGGGCGCGCTCGAAGGTGCCGGGCTTGGCGCCCTCGTCGTCGCGCGCACCGGCCGCCACGCCGAACAGCTCGCTTTCCAGGCGGTCGGGGTGCATGACGGCGCAGTTCAGCACCACGAACGGGCCGCCCGAGCGCCGCGAGCGGTGGTGCAGCATGCGCGCGGCGACCTCCTTGCCCGCGCCCGGCGGGCCGGAGATGAGGACGCGGCTGCCCGTGGGCGCCACCTTGTCGATGTTCTGGCGCAGGTGCTGGACGGGCTGCGACTGCCCCAGGAGTTCCGCCTCCTGCCCCGCGCGCAGGCGCAGCTCGGCGTTTTCCCGCCGCAGCACGCCGGTCTCCGCGGCGCGGTCCACGCATACGACCAGCCGGTCGCTCTGGAACGGCTTTTCGATGAAATCGTGGGCGCCGTTCTGGATGGCGCGCACGGCGCTTTCGATCGTCCCGTGGCCGGAAATCATAACCACGGGGATGTAGGGGTCCGTCGCCCTGATCGTCTCCAGCAACGCCAACCCGTCCTGGGCCGAGTTCTCCAGCCAGATGTCCAGCAGGACAACGCTCGGGGTGCGGGCGTACAGGGCCGAGAGCGTCTCCTCGCTGTTCGCCGCCCCGCGGCAGACGTAGCCCTCGTCCTCGAGCACGCCCGCGATCATCAGGCGGATGTCCGCTTCGTCGTCCACGATCAGGACGTCATGCGCCATGACGCGCTATCCTCCCTGATGTCATCTGCCGGGCGGTCACGCGGTCGCCGCCGCATCCGTGTCGGTGGCGGTGGCAGTCCGACCGCCGGCCGGCTCGTCGGCCTGGGCCGCGAATGTCAGGCGCACGATGGCACCGCCGCCGGGCCGGTTCTGAACCGAGACCGAGCCGCCGTGGTCTTCCATGATCTTCTGCACGATCGCAAGCCCGAGGCCGGTGCCCTTGTCGCGCGTGGTCACGTAGGGTTCGGTCAGCCGGCCGCGCTCCCCGCCCGGCAGGCCGCAGCCGTTGTCCAGCACCTCCACGATCGGCAAACCGTCATCCGTGTCCACGCGCACTGTGACCTCGCCCGGCGCCAGCGAGTCCGCGTCGCCCTGCCGGCTCTCGATCGCGTCCACGGCGTTCTGGAGCAGGTTCGTCAGCGCGCGGCTCACCTGCTGCCGGTCGCAGCGCAGCCGCACGCCTTCCGCCGCGTAGGCGCGGTCGAAGGTGACGGCCGGGCTCGCCGTCGCCTGGAGGAAGACGGCCTCTTCGGCGACGCCGGCGAGGTCGACCTCCTTCATGTGCGGGTCGGGCATGCGGGCGAAGGAGGAGAATTCGTCGACCATCTGCCGGATGTCGCCGACGTGGCGGACGATCGTCTCCGTGCAGGTCTGGAAGGTTTCGGGATCGTCGTCGATCTGCTTGAGGTACCGGCGTTTGAGGCGCTCGGCCGAAAGCTGGATGGGTGTCAGCGGGTTCTTGATCTCGTGGGCGATGCGGCGGGCGATGTCGACCCACGCGGCCTTGCGCTGGGCGGCCAGCAGGTCGGTGATCTCGTCGAAGGTGACGACGTAGCCCGTCGTCAGCCCACCTTCCTGCTCCACGGTAACGCGCGCCAGCAGCGTGCGGCTGTGACCGTCCTCGCCGGTGAACTGGATCTGGTCCTGCGCACCGTGGCGCGGGCGCCGCTCGGCGACCGCCACGAGGCGCGCGATCCCCGGTGCGACCTCGTCGAGCCGCTGACCCACCAACTCCGTCTTGTCCGCGCCCAGCATCTCGCACGCGGTGCGGTTGGGCAGGTCGATCCGCCCATCGGCATCCAGGCCGACCACACCCGCGGTGACGCCGGCCAGCACCGCCTCGGTGAAGCGCCGCCGTTCGTCAAGCTGGCGGTTGGCCGCAACCAGCGCCTCCTGCTGGCTTTGCAGCTGGTCGGTCATGCGGTTGAAGGCCGTCGTCAGCGACTGGAGTTCGTCGTTCGTCGCCGGCGGCGTTGCGCGGGCCGTCAGGTCGCCGGCGCGCACGTTGTCGGTGGCGCGCATCAGCCCGCCGATCGGCCGGGTGAGGTGGTTCGCCACACTCAGTCCCACCCAGACCGCGGCCATCAGCAACAGCAGCGCCACCACCATGAAGATCAGGGCGAAGGTGATCTGGATGTCGGAGCGCTTGCCCTGGAGTTGATCGTACAGCCGCACCGCCCCCTGGGTGCGGTCCATGTGCTCCAACACCTTCGGATCGATCAGGCGGCCGATGTAGAGGTATGCGTTGGAGAGCGTGTCCAGCTGCACCAGCGCGCGCACGCGGTCGTCCGTTTCGGCCGTCAGCGTCACCACCTCGCCCTGGCGCGCGCGCTGCATCGCCCAGGTTGGGATGTTGCCGCTAAAGTCGAGCAGCAGGCTCAATCCCGCCTTGGCGATCACCCGGCCGGAGGTGTGGAACACCACCGCCTCGGTCAGCGAGCGCACGCTGGCCTGCTGCGCCAGCAGGCGTTCGAATTGCCCCTGATTGTAGAGCAGCGTGGCCCCCTGCCGGTCGATGCGGTCGGCCATCGCCAGGGCGTCCGTGCGGATGGTCTGGCGGTGCTCCTGCACGTAGGCCTCGGCAACCTGCAGGGATTCCTGGATCGCCGTGCTCACGCGCTCGCTGAACCAGCCCTGCAGGCCGAAATTGAAGAAGACGACCGAGAACACCGCCAGGATGATGGCGGGTGTGACGGCGATCAGGGAAAACAGCCCCACCAGCCGTGTATGCAGCCGCGCCCCGGCACGCCCGCGCCGCCGCGCGATCCACACGGCGACCAGCCGGCGCGCGATCAGGACGCCCAGGCCGAGCAGGAAGAAGAGATCCAGGTTGAGCAGCAACAGCATCATCTTCGGGCTGACGGTGCCCGGAAAGTTGCCGCTCATGGCCGCCAGGGTGGCGAAGCCGCTGCTCACGCCGCCGATGAGGAACGCCAGCGCCAAGTGGCGTTCCAGGTTGACGCGGTTCGCCCAGGCGGCGACGCGCGCCCAGCGTCGGGGCGGAACCGGGGCCTCTTGGGCGTCCGTGCTCATGCTGTCGCCCGGATCAGGTGGTTGCGCGATCTCCCAACGGCCGTCCGAAGGGGTGGCGCCAGTGTGCCACCTTGGACTGTGGCAGCAAGGCCACACTTCGGGTTTGCACGGTTTCGGGTGATCACCGCGTGGCGTCGCCGGGTTCGATGTCCAGTTCGCGAATCTTCTTGCGCAGGGTGTTGCGGTTCAGCCCCAACAGCTTTGCCGTTCGGAGCTGGTTGCCCCCCATGGTTTCCAGCGCCAGGGAAATCAGCGGGCGCTCCACCTCGCGGATGACGCGGTCGTAGACGCCGGCGGCGGGAAGTCCGTCGCCGTGGGCGTCGAAGTAGGCGCGCAGGTGCGCGTCCACGGCGTCGGCCAGCGACTGCGCCCCGGCCGGCTGCCGGCTCGCCCCATCACCCCGGTCGGATTCCACGTCCGCCAGCTCGCTCTGAATGGTCGAGGCGCCGATGACGTCGTCGCTGCACAGCGCGCACAGGCGGCGGACGAGGTTTTCCAACTCGCGCACGTTGCCGGGCCAGGAGTGCGCGCGCAGGCTTTCCAGCGCTTCCGGCGCCATGGACTTGCGCGGCAGGCCCTCGCGCTCGCAGCGGTTCAGGAAATGGCGCACAAGATCGGGGATGTCCTCGATCCGCTCGCGCAGCGCCGGCAGGCGCAGCGGCACGACGTTGAGGCGGTAGTAGAGGTCCTCGCGGAAGCGGCCCGCGCGGACGAGCTCGCCCAGATCCTGGTGCGTGGCGGCAACGATGCGGCTGTCGGCCTTGAGCGGCGTGCGGCCGCCGACCGTGGTGTACTCGCCCTCCTGCAACACGCGCAGCAGCCGCGTCTGGGCTTCCATCGGCATGTCGCCGATCTCGTCCAGGAAGAGGGTGCCGCCGCTGGCCTGTTCGAAGCGCCCCGCCTGCCGGTGGGTTGCGCCGGTGAAGGCGCCCTTCTCGTGGCCGAAGAGCTCGCTCTCGATCAGCTCGCGCGGGATCGCCGCCATGTTCACGGCCACGAAGGGGCCCTCGCGGCGCTTGCCGTAATCGTGCAGCGCGCGGGCCACCAACTCCTTCCCCGTGCCGGACTCGCCGTTGATCATCACGGTCAGCTCGGTGCCGACGAGCCGCGCCAGCACGCGGTAGACGTCCTGCATCGCCGGCGAGCGCCCGATGAGCGGCATCTGCTCGTCCTCGTCGGGCGCGCCCGCCGCGGGCTCCTCCGCACCGCCGCGCGCCGCGGGCGCCAAGCCGCGTTCCACGACCTCGACGACCTCCTGAAGGTCGAAGGGCTTGGGCAGGTACTCGAAGGCGCCGCGCTCGGTCGCGCGCACGGCCGTCAGCAGGGTGTTGCGCGCGCTGGTGACGACCACGGGCAGGTCCGGGCGCAGCTCCTTCACACGCGGGATCAGGTCGAGGCCGTTTTCGTCCGGCATGACCACGTCGGTGATGACGAGATCGCCCTCGCCCCCCTCGATCCAGGACCACAGCGTTCGGGTCTGGCCCGTGGTGCGCACGGCGTAGCCGGCGCGCTGAAGCGCCTGGTCCAGAACGGTGCGAATGCCGCGGTCGTCGTCGGCGACCAGGATGGTGACCTCGCTCACCGTGCCTCCTCGTCCGTCGTCGTGGGCAGCATGATGCGGAAAGCCGTGCCGCGCGGGCCGGTGTCGTACTCGATCACCCCGCCGTGGTCCTCCACCACCTTCGCCACCAGCGCCAGCCCGAGCCCGCGGCTGCCCGTCTTCGTGGAGACGAAGGGGTCGAAGAGGTGGCGTTGCAGGTCGGCGGGGATGCCCGGCCCGTCGTCGGTCAGGGTGACGACCAGCGGCAGATCGACACGCCGGCCGCCGCCGGGCACGGCCAGCCGGATGCCGTGCTGGTAGCGTGTTTCCAGGGTCAGCGTGCCGCCGTCATCGCCGACCGCCTCGGCGGCGTTCTTCGCCAGGTTCAGCAAGGCCTGGATCAGCAGGTTGCGGTTGCCGAGCACCGGCGGCAGCGAGGGGTCGTAGGCTTCCCGGATGGTCAGGTTCGCGCCCACGCCCGCCTGGGCCACTTGCTTCACGTGGTCGAGGACTTCGTGGATGTTCACGGGGCCGCGCTCGATCGGCCGCTCGTCGGAAAAGATCTCCATCTCCGAGAGCACGGTGACGATGCGGTCGGCCTCCTCGCGGATCAGCCCCGTGAGGCGGCGGTCGTCCTCGCCGGCGGTCTGCTCGAGAAGCTGCGCTGCGCCCCGGATGCCGCTGAGCGGGTTCTTCACTTCGTGCGCCAACAGCGCCGCCATGGCCGTGACCGAGCGCGCCGCGTTGCGGTGGACGAGTTGGCGGTCCAGCTTGTGCGCCATCGTGCGCTCGCGCAGCGTCAGCGTGACGTGGCCGGGCAGCTCGGGCACGGGCGCGGCGTGGACCGAGGCGTTGCGGGCCGCCAGGCGCGGCGATTCCAGCACCACGTCGTCCTGGCTGACGGTCTGACCACCGTCGCGCGCCTGAGCCACAAGCGTGTGGATGGGGCTGTCGCCGGGAATCAGGGCCGTCAGCGCCCGCCCGCCGAGCGCCGTCCGGCTGACGCCGAAGAGCTGTTCGGCAGCGATGTTGACCTCGACGAGGCGGCCCTCGCCGTCCAGCACCACCACTGCGTCAGGCAAGGCGTTGAGGACGGCGTTGCTGGCCTCGCCGGACAGGGATGACGCGGGTTTGGACCCGGACATGAAAGCGCTTCGACCTCGACCAGGTGGTGTGTGCGCGGTTTTTGTGCAGGCACCGCGGGCTGCCTGTCAAATGGGCACCCTGGAGCAATTTGCCAGCGCCAATGGCGACTCTTGGCGGCGGGCGCGGCGAGGCATAACCTCCGCGCGCACCGGCAGGAAGCGGGCGAAAGGACCAGCGTATCGTGGCGGGCGTGATCGCAATCGTCGTGGCGGCCGGCCGGGGCACCCGCGCCGGCGGCGACCGGCCCAAGCAGTACGTTCCGGTGGCGGGACAGCCGCTGCTGCGCCACACCCTGGCGCATCTGGCCGCGCACCCGCGCATCGACGCCATCCTGCCCGTAATCCATCCCAAGGACCGGGAAACCTTTGCCGCGGTGGCCGAGGGGATCGACGTCCTGACGCCCGTCGACGGCGGCGCCAGCCGGCAGGACTCCGTGCACCGCGGGCTGGAAGCGCTTGCCGACCGAGATCCCGACGCCGTGCTCATCCACGACGGCGCTCGCCCCTTCCCTGACACGGCGCTGATCGATCGAGTCCTGGCGGCGCTGGATACCCAGGCGGGCGCGATTCCGGCGCTGCCCGTCAGCGATACCCTCAAGCGCGCCGAAGATCGGCGCATCGTGGAAACCGTGCCGCGCGGCGATCTGTGGCGGGCGCAGACCCCCCAGGGCTTCCGCTATCCCGAGATCCTCGACGCGCACCGCGCTGCCACCGATCCGAGCGCCAGCGACGACGCCGCCCTGGCGGAGCGCGCCGGCTATGAACTGACCGTGGTCGACGGCTCGACGGAGAACATCAAGGTGACCACCCGCGACGACATCCACCGCGTCGAACGCTGGCTGGCCGGCGGCACGGAAACGCGCACGGGCAGCGGCTTCGATGTGCATGCCTTCGGCGACGGAGCCGGCCCCGTAAGGCTGTGCGGCGTGGACGTGCCAAGCGAACGCGGCCTCGCCGGGCATTCGGACGCAGACGTGGGGCTGCACGTCCTGGTGGACGCGCTGCTGGGCGCCATCGGCGCCGGAGACATCGGCGAGCACTTCCCGCCCAGCGACGACCGCTGGAAGGGCGCGGACTCGGCCGCCTTCGTGGCGCACGCGCTGGAGCTGGTGCGCGAGCGCGGCGGCGCGATCGTCAACGTCGACATCACGCTGATCTGCGAGCGCCCCAAGGTCGGCCCTCACCGCGCGCCCATGCGCGAGCGCGTCGCCGGCTTGCTCGGCCTCGCCAGCGAACGCGTGAGCGTGAAGGCGACCACCACCGAAAAGCTCGGCTTCGTGGGACGGCGCGAGGGCATCGCCGCACAGGCCGTCGCCACCGTGCGCGTGCCCGCCGCTTGATGGCGCGGCCCGCGACCCTTTCCCCCATCGGCCTGATCGCGACCTGGTTCGGCAGCGGACTTCTGCCCACGATGCCGGGCACCTGGGGCTCGCTGGCCACGCTGCCGCCGGCCGCGCTGCTTGCGTGGGGCCTGGGGGCGTGGGGACCGGCCCTGCTCGCCGTGGCCGCGACCGCGCTCGGGGTGTGGGCCGGCGGGCGCTACGCCGGGGCGGCCGGTGAACACGACCCCGGCGAGGTGGTCATCGACGAAGTGGCCGGTCAGGCCGCCGTCCTCGCGGCCGTGCCGTTAACGCCCCTGGGGTACGCGCTCGGCTTTGCCGCCTTCCGGGTGGCGGATACCCTAAAACCGTGGCCGCTGCGCCGGCTGGAACGCCTGCCCGGCGGCTGGGGCATCATGGCCGACGACCTGGGCGCGGGCGTCTATGCCGGTGTCGCGGCGGCGCTCGGTGTGTGGCTGATCGGAGGCGGCGGATGGTGACGGACATGGCGCGTGAGCGCGCGGGGCTGGTGCTGGCCGCCTGCCGGGCGCGCGGCTGGGCGCTCGGCACGGCGGAAAGCTGCACGGGCGGGCTGGTCAGCGCCGCGCTGACGGCCGTGCCCGGTGCCTCGGCCGTGATGGAGCGCGGCCTCGTCACCTATACCAACGCCGCCAAGATGGACCTGCTGGACGTGCCGGCGGCAACGCTCGAAACGCACGGCGCGGTCAGTGCCCCCGTGGCCGAGGCCATGGCCGCCGGGCTGCTGGCGCGCGCCCCGGTGCAGGCGGCCGTGTCCGTCACCGGCATCGCGGGACCGAACGGCGGCACGCCGCTGAAGCCCGTGGGGCTGGTCTACGTGGGCGCCGCGACCACGGCCGCCGGGGCGACCCACCGGCGCACGATCTTCGCCGGCGACCGCGACACCGTGCGCTCGCGCAGCGTCGCGGTGGCGCTGGACCTGCTGCTCGACCTGGTGGCGTGAGCGGTTCCATGGCCCAGTCCGACGCCCCCATGCCCGCCCGCCTGCCCGTCCGCGGCAGCGACCTGTTGCTCATCCTGATCCTCACGCTGGGCGGGGCGCGGGTGCTGCTGCCGCTGCTGGCGGGCGCGCTCCTGCCGGGCGGCACGGCCGGCGGCGCCGGATTTGGCGGGATCATGGCGATCCTGGCGATCCAGCTCGGCTTCATGGCCGCGGTCGCCTACGCCGTGGTGGTGCACCTGCGCGGAACGAGCTGGCAGCAGCTTGGCTTCGTGCCGCTCACACCCGGGTGGGCCGGACGATCATTCGTCATCACGCTGGCGAGCTTGCCGGTTCTGGTCCTGGTTGGCTGGGCGCAGCGCGAGTTCGCCGGGGACGGCTTCCGCAATCCGCAACTCGACGTGATCCTGCCCGACAGCTTTTCCACGGCGGCGTTCCTCGCAACGCTCGTCATCACGGCCGTGGTGGCGCCGCTGGTGGAGGAAACGATCTTCCGCGGCGTGCTTTACCGCTGGCTGCGCGAGCGGCTGGGCGTGCCGCTGGGCATGGGGGTGAGCGCGGGCGCGTTCGCGTTGCTGCACGGAATCCCGGCGCTGATCCCGGGCATCTTTGTGCTCGGCCTGATTCTGGCGTGGGTGTACGAGCGCGCCAACTCCATCTGGGCACCCATCATCGTCCACGGCACCTACAACGGCCTCGTGACGCTGACGCTCTACCTGGCGCTGATGCAGGGGGTGAAGCCGGCGGCGGGCTGAACCTCACGCCCGCGGCTGCGCCGGCGCGGCGCCCGTCGGGTCTTCCCCGTACAGCTCGACCGCCCGCGCCTCGAAAGCGCGCACCATGCGCCGCACCGCCTCGTTGAACAGCGGCTCCATCATGCGCTGCAGAAAGCGGGTGCGGAACTCGAAGTCGATGTAGAAGTCGATCAGGCAGCCGTCGCCGTTCTGGTAGAACTGCCAGTGGTTGTTCAGATAGCGGAAGGGCCCGTCGAGGTAACGCACGTCGATCCGCCCGGACTCGCGGTTCAGCGTCACCTCGCTTGTAAACTTCTCGCGGATCATCTTGAAGCCGACCACGAGGTCCGCGACGATGACCGGTCCGCGCCGGCGGCGGATGCGGGCGTTCGTGCACCAGGGCAGGAACTCGGGATACCGCTCCACGTCCGCCACCAGGTCGAACATCTGGGTCGGCGAGTGCGGCAGCACACGCTGCTCGGCGTGAGTCGGCATCCGGGGTGTCTCCGCGCCTGTGCGTTTATTCGGCGGCGGCCTGCTGAGCCTTGCGGGCTTCGCGCAGGCGCTCGAAGTCCTCGTCCGCATGGTAGGACGAGCGCGTCATGGGCGACGCCGACACCATCAGGAAGCCCTTGTTGTAGGCCCGCTTTTCCAGCGTCTGGAACTCGTCCGGCGGGACGAAGCGGTCGACCGGATGGTGCTTGGCGCTGGGCTGGAGATATTGCCCGACGGTGAGAAAGTCCACCCGTGCGCTGCGCAGATCATCCATGACCTGCAGGACTTCGTCCTTCGTCTCCCCCAGCCCGACCATCATGCCGGACTTGGTGAACATCTCCGGGTCCATCTCCTTCACCCGGTCCAGCAGGCGCAGCGAGGCGTAGTAGCGCGAGCCGGGACGAACCGGCACGTAGAGGCGCGGCACCGTCTCCACGTTGTGGTTGAAGACGTCCGGCTGCGCCTCGACGACCTTCTCCACGGCCTTGTCCTTGCGCAGGAAGTCGGGCGTGAGCACCTCGATCGAGGTTTCCGGCGTGGCGTGGCGGATGGCGCGGATCACCTGGGCGAAGTGGCCGGCCCCGCCGTCCGGCAGATCGTCGCGGTCCACCGAGGTGATGACGACGTGCCGCAGGCCGAGCTGCGCCACCGCGTCGGCGACGCGCTTGGGCTCGAAGACGTCCAGCGGTTCGGGCTTGCCCGTGGCGACGTTGCAGAAAGTGCACGCGCGCGTGCAGGTGTCGCCCATGATCATCATCGTGGCGTGCTTTTTCGCCCAGCACTCGCCGATGTTGGGGCAGCCCGCCTCCTCGCACACCGTGTGGAGGTTGTTGTCGCGGATGATCTTGCGGGTTTCGTGGTAGTCCTTGGAAACCGGCGCTTTGACGCGGATCCAGTCCGGCTTGCGCTGGACCGGGTTGTCGGGCTTGTGCGCCTTTTCCGGGTGGCGCGGGCGGTTCTCGGTGTCGGCCACGCTCATGACGACCTTCCAGGTTTCAGGTCAGACGTGGATGGGGCGCCCGAAGGCGTCAAGCACGGACTCGTGCATCATCTCGCTCAAGGTGGGGTGCGGGAAGATGGTGTGCATGAGTTCGGTTTCCGTGCTCTCCAGGGTGCGGGCGATGCCGTAGCCCTGGATCAGCTCGGTGACTTCCGCGCCGATCATGTGCGCCCCGAGCAGGGCGCCGGTGGCCTCGTCGAAAACCGTCTTCACCATGCCCTCGGCCTCGCCGAGCGCCAGCGCCTTGCCGTTGGCTTGGTAGGGGAAGCGGCCGACCTTGACGCTGTGTCCGCGCGCCTTCGCGCCCTCTTCCGTGAGGCCGACGCTGGCGACCTGCGGGCGGCAGTAGGTGCAGGCCGGGACGTTCTCGGTGTCCACGGGGTGAACGTCGTTCACGCCGGCGATCTTTTCCACGCAGGTCACGCCCTCGTGGCTGGCCTTGTGCGCCAGCCAGGGCGGCCCAACCACGTCGCCGATGGCGTATACGCCGGGCTCGCCCGTGCGCTGCCATTCGTCCACGACGATGTGGTTCTTCTCCACCTGAACGCCGGTGTTCTCCAGGCCGATGTTCTCCGAGTTGCCGACGATGCCGACGGCGAGCACAACGTTCTCCACGTCGAGCGTCTGCGTTTCACCCTTGCCGGTCTCCACCGTGGCGCGAGCGCCGTTCTTCCCCGTTTCGACGCCCGTGACCTTCGCGCCCGTGTGGATCGTGATGCCCTTCTTCTCGAAGCTCTTGCGCGCGAAGTCCGAGATCTCGGGGTCCTCCACCGGCAGGACGCGGTCCATGACCTCTACCACGGTCACGTCGACGCCCATGTCGTTGTAGAAGGACGCGAACTCCATCCCGATGGCGCCCGAGCCGATCACCAGCAGGCTCTTCGGCATCTTTTTGGGCACCATGGCTTCCTTGTAGGTCCACACCACGTCGCCGTCGGGTTCGACGTTGGGCAGCGTGCGGGCGCGCGCCCCGGTTGCGAGGATGATGTGCTGGGCCGTCAGGTCCTGGACGTGCTTGCCGTCCTTCTCCACCGACAGCTTGCCCTTGCCGGCCAGCTTGGCGTGGCCGTCGATGACGTCGATCTTGTTCTTCTTCATCAGGTGCTGGACGCCGCTGGTCAGCTTTTTCGCGGTGTCGCGGCTGTACTTCACGATCTTGGCGGTGTCGAAGCTGACCTCCTTCGCCGAGAAACCATACTTGTCCAGGTCGTGCAGCAGGTGGTTGATCTCGGAGATGCGCAGCAGCGCCTTGGTCGGGATGCAGCCCCAGTTCAGGCAGATCCCGCCCATGTGCTCGCGCTCAACCACGGCCGTCTTGAAGCCGAGTTGGCTGGCCCGGATGGCGGCGACGTAGCCGCCGGGGCCCCCGCCCACCACCACGAGATCGTAGCTGCTCGCCGCCATCGCGCGTCTCCGATCTGTTTTAGAGCAACATGCTCAGGGGATCTTCCAGCAGCGTCTTCACCGCGTCCAGGAAGCGGGCCCCGATCGCGCCGTCGACCACCCGGTGATCCACGGAGAGCGTGGCCGTCATCATCGTCGCCACGGACAGCGCGCCGTCCTTCACCACCGGGCGTTGCTCGCTCTTGCCCACGGCCAGGATGCAGGCCTGCGGCGGGTTGATGATGGCGTGGAACTGGTCGATCCCGAACATGCCCAGGTTCGTCAGGGAGAAGGTGCCGCCCTGGTATTCCTCGGGGGTGAGCTTGCCGTCGCGCGCCCGCTTGGCCAGGTCCTTCATCTCGCGGCTGATCGCGGCGAGGCCCTTGGTTTCGGCCTGCTTGACCACGGGTGTGATGAGGCCGTCCGGGATTGCCACGGCCACCGAGACGTCGGCGTGCTGGAAGCGCAGCGCCGTGCTGCCGTTGTAGGCCGTGTTCGCCTCCGGCACCTGCCTGAGCGACAGCGCGCACGCGCGGATGAGGAAGTCGTTGACGGAGAGCTTGTAATCCTCGCCCCGCTGCTCGGCACGCCCGTTCAGCTCCTTCCGCACGCGCAGCAGCTCGTCCATCTCGATGTCGACCGTGAGATAGAAGTGCGGCACCTCCTGCTTGCTCTCGCTCATGCGCTTGGCGATCGTCCTGCGCATCTGGGAGAGCGGAACTTCCTCGTAGGCCTGGCCGAGCAGGTCCGCCTGCTCCTTGGCCTTCGGCGCCGGAGCGGCCGGCTTCTCCGGCGCGGCGGCCGGGGCCGGCTTGTCCGCGGGCTTTTCGGCCGCCTTTTCCGGGGCGGGCGCGCCCACGCCCTTTTCGATCGCCGCCTCCACGTCGGCGCGCACGATGCGCCCGTGCGGACCGCTGCCGGAGAGCTGCGTCAGGTCGATGCCGCTCTGCTTGGCAATGCGGCGGGCCAGCGGCGAAGCGAAGACGCGATTACCCTCGGTGTCCTTGGGGGCGGGCGGCGCCGGGGGCGCTTCGTCGGCCACGGCCGTCCCACCGCGCGTTGCGGGCGCGCCGGCGGCCCCGTCCCCGCCCGACGCCGTGCTCTCGGCTGGCGCCGTCTCGGCCGGTTCGGGCGACCCGCCGCCATCGCCGCCACCACCGGTCCCGGCCTGCTCGACCGCGCTGGCGTCCTCGCCCTCTTCGAGCAGGATGGCGATGGGCTCGTTGACCTTGACGCCCTCGGTTCCCGCGTCGACCAGGATCTTGCCGACGGTGCCTTCCTCGACGGCCTCGACCTCCATCGTGGCCTTGTCGGTCTCGATCTCGGCCACGACGTCGCCGTTGTTCACCTCGTCGCCTTCCTTGACGTGCCAGCGGGCGAGCGTGCCCTCGGTCATCGTCGGCGACAGGGCCGGCATCAGGATGTTGATCGACATGGCGGCAGCCTCTTCTGCGCGGGCGCGTCTGGATCAGGCGCGATAGCACACGCGCTTGGCGGCGGTGGCAACGTCCGCGACGCTCGGCACGGCGAGCTTTTCCAGGTTCGCGGCGTAGGGCTGGGGCACGTCCTTCGAACACACGCGCAGCACCGGCGCGTCCAGATAGTCGAAGGCGTGCTCCATGCAGATCGCGGACATCTCGGCGGCGGTGCCGGCGAAGGGCCAGCCTTCCTCGCACGCCACCACACGGTTGGTCTTCTTCACCGAGGCGAGCAGCGTGTCGGCATCGAACGGCCGGATGGTGCGCATGTCCACGACCTCGGCCTGGATGCCCTCCTCGCTGGCGAGCTGCTCGGCGGCCTGGAGCGCGCGGCCGACCATGACGGAATGCGCGACGATCGTGACGTCACTGCCCTCGCGGCGGACCTTCGCCTTCCCGATCGGCACCGTCCAGTCGTCGGTGTCCGGAATCTCGAAGGTTTCGCCGTAGACCAGCTCGTTTTCCAGGAAGACGACCGGGTTCGGGTCGCGGATGGCCGCCTTGAGCAGCCCCTTGTAGTCCGCGCCGTGATACGGCGAGACGACCTTCAGCCCCGGCACGTTGCCGTACCAGTTGGCGTATTCCTGGCTGTGCTGCGCCGCGACGCGCGAGGCCGGCCCGTTGGGACCGCGGAAGACGATGGGGCAGTTGATCTGCCCGCCGGACATGTAGAGCTTCTTGCCGGCGGAGTTGATGATCTGATCCATCGCCTGCATGGCGAAATTCCAGGTCATGAACTCCACGATCGGGCGCAGGCCGTAGAAGGCCGCGCCGATGCCCACGCCGGCGAAGCCGTGCTCGGTGATGGGCGTGTCGACCACGCGGCGCCGGCCGAACTCGTCCAGCATGCCGACCGTGACCTTGTAGGCGCCCTCGTAGTCGGCGACCTCCTCGCCCATGAGGTAGACGCGGTCGTCGCTGCGCATCTCCTCCGCCATGGCGTCGCGCAGCGCTTCGCGGACCGTCTGGTTCTTGGTCGGCCCGGTCCACGCCTGCTCCTCGACGTAATCGGCGAAGGAGGTGCGGTACTGCTCGTCCACCGTGGCGCCGAGGCGTAGGTTGCCGTCGGCATCGTAGATGCCCTTCGGGACGTGCTCGCGCGCGGTGGCCGGCGGCGGCGCGCTCGTCGCGCCATCCCCCGTCGACGGCCCGCTGCTGGCCGCCGGTTCGGGCGCCGGCGCTTCTTCGGCGGAGGCTTCCGCCGGCGCGCTCTCGCCGCCGAGCTTGGCGCGCGCCGCGCGCTCGGCCGCGTCGAGGTCGGCCTCGCTGTCGCCTTCCCCCAGCAGGATGGCGATGGGCGCGTTCACAGGAACGCTCTCGGTCCCGCCCTCGACGAGGATGCGGCCGAGCGTGCCTTCGTCGACGGCCTCGACCTCCATCGTCGCCTTGTCGGTTTCGATTTCGGCCAGGACGTCGCCGTTGTTGACCGTGTCGCCCTCTTGTTTGTGCCAGCGCGCCAGAGTGCCTTCGGTCATGGTCGGCGAAAGCGCTGGCATCAGCACTTCAATGGGCATCGGCCTCTCCCTCACAGGCGGCGGGCGATCGTGTCAGTGCGCGCCGGGGCCGGCGCACGGTTCGGTTGATGCGCACCGAGCGGCGCGCGGGGGGAGCGTCGGTCAGCCGGGCAGAACCACGTCCGAGAACAACTCTTCCGGATCGGGCTCCTCGCTGTTCTGGGCGAACTCGGCGGCTTCCGAGACGTGGTCCTTGATCTCGCGGTCGAGCTGCTTGAGCTCGTCTTCTTCGACGCCGCAGTGCGTCTCCAGGACCTCGCGCAGCTGCAGCAGCGGATCGCGCTCCTGGCGCATGTGCTGCACCTCCTCGCGCGAGCGGTACTTCGCCGGGTCGGACATGGAGTGGCCGCGGTAGCGGTAGGTCTGCATCTCCAGGATGTACGGGCCGTTGCCGTTGCGCACGAACTCGGCGGCGCGCTGGGCGGCCTCCATCACCGAGAGCACGTGCATGCCGTCGACCGGCTCGCCGGGGATGTTGAAGGATTTGCCGCGCGTATAGAGTTCCGTGGTGGACGAGGCGCGCTCGACGCTCGTGCCCATGCCGTACTTGTTGTTCTCGATGATGTAGAGCACGGGGAGCTGCCACAGCTCCGCCATGTTGAAGGACTCGTAGACCTGCCCCTGGTTGATGGCGCCGTCGCCCAGATAGGTGGGGCAGATGTTGTCCTGGCGGTTGTACTTCAGCGCGAAGGCGACACCCGTGCCGACGGGGACCTGCGCGCCGACGATGCCGTGCCCGCCGTAGAAGTCCTTTTCCACGGAGAACATGTGCATCGAGCCGCCCTTGCCCTTGGAATAGCCGGCCTCGCGGCCCGTCAGCTCGGCCATGACGCGCCGGGCCTCCATGCCGCTGGCCAGCATGTGGCCGTGGCAGCGGTAGGAGGCGACGACCGGATCGTCCTCGCGCGTCACCGCCTTCACGCCGGAAACGACGGCTTCCTGCCCGATGTAGAGGTGGCAAAACCCACCGATGAGCCCCATGCCGTAGAGCTGGCCGGCTTTCTCCTCGAACCGGCGGATGAGCAGCATCTCGCGGTAGAGTTCGAGCAGCCGGTCCTTGGACAGCCCGAACGTGGGATCGCTTTCGAGACCGGAGCCGCCGCCCGTCTGGCCCCGGCTGTCCGTGCCGGCCGCCTTGGTTTCGGCGGCCTTGTTCGATGCGGCGCTCGATCCGCCCTTCTTGGTCGCCATGTCGTCCCCTGTCCTCGGGCCGTGGGGGTGTGGGCCCCGTGGAATCCGGTGCCCGGCGGGCGTGCGGGATCGCGTACTGAGCCGCTTATCGCGCGATGCACCGGGGCGAAAGCGTAGGGTGTTCCCGGGGGCGTTTCAAGCAAGACGCGCCGGCCACCCGGCACAGGTTCGGGCTTCGAAGAAAACCACCAAACAGTTACGGCTGCTCGCCGCCGCCAGCGGGATCGCCGTGGTCGAGCAGCACCACGACCTCGTCGGGGCGCGCGAAGTTGAGCACGCGCCGCGCCTGTTCTTCCAGCATGTCCGGGTTCAGTGTGCCCGGCTTGAGCAGCTCGATCCGGTGGGCCAGCCGCTCGCGCTGCTCGACCAGCTCGGCCCGGGTCTGCTTGGCCGCCGCCAGGCGGTCCTGAAGATGGACGTAGGCCAGCAGCCCGCCCCGGCCGTGCAGCGCGTGCAGCAGGAAGAAAGCGATCACCCCCGCCACCGCGAGATGCGGCGCCAACGGTCGCGCCCGGCGAAGGATGTCGCGTGCCCCGGCCATGGGTGAAACGAATCACCCGAGTCCGGCCACGTCAACGCGCGGCGACGATCCGGCTGCGCCCGGCGTAGGCTCCGGCGAGGTCCAGATCCTCGGCAATGCGGAGCAACTGGTTGTACTTGGCGACACGGTCCGAGCGCGACAGCGCCCCGGTCTTGATCTGCCCGCAGCCCGTGGCGACGGCGAGATCGGCGATCGTGGTGTCCTCCGTCTCGCCCGAGCGGTGCGACATCACGGCCGAATAGCCGGCCTTCTGGGCCATGCGCACGGCATCCAGCGTCTGCGTCAGCGTGCCGATCTGGTTGACCTTGATGAGGATGGAATTGGCGATGCCGTCTTCGATCCCACGCTTCAGGCGGTCCGGGTTGGTGACGAAGAGGTCGTCGCCCACGAGCTGGCAGCGGTCGCCCAGCTTCTCGGTGAGCACGCGCCAGCCGTCCCAGTCGTCCTCGCCCATGCCGTCCTCGATGGAGACGATGGGCCGGTTCGCCACCATCTCGGCCAGCCGGTCGGCCAGCTCGCTCGCGCCGTAGCTCGCGCCCTCGCCCGGCAGGTGGTACTGGCCGTCCTGCACCAGCTCGCTGGCCGCGCAGTCCAGCGCCAGCGCGACATCCCTGCCGGGTGTGTAGCCGGCGGCCTGGATGGCGCTTTCCAGACGGTCCAGGGCTTCCTCGGTGGACTTGAGCGCCGGGGCAAAGCCGCCCTCATCGCCCACGTTCACCGAGTGACCGTCGCGCTGCAGGTCGGCCTTGAGCGCGGTGGTCACCTCCGCGCCCCAGCGCAGCGCCTCGCCCATGTCCGGCGCGCCCACGGGCACGATCATGAATTCCTGGAAATCCAGGGCGTTATCGGCGTGCGCACCGCCGTTGAGGATGTTCATCATCGGCGTGGGCAGCGTGCGCGCCGCCACCCCGCCGATGTAGCTGTAGAAGGGCACGCCGGCCTCGCTCGCCGCCGCCTTGGCCACGGCCAGGCTGGTGCCGAGGATGGCGTTGGCGCCCAGACGGCCCTTGTTGGGCGTGCCGTCCAGCTCGCACAGCGTGGTGTCGATCTTGACCTGCTCGCGCGCCTCGAAGCCGGCGAGCGTGTCCAGGATCTCGTGGTTCACGCTCTGCACCGCGTGTTGCACACCCTTGCCGGCGTAGCGGGCCTTGTCGCCGTCGCGAAGCTCCACGGCCTCATGCTGGCCGGTGGAGGCACCCGAGGGCACGGCCGCGCGGCCGAAAGCGCCGCTTTCCAGGCGCACGTCCACTTCCACGGTGGGCCGGCCGCGGGAATCCAGGATCTCGCGACCGCGGATATCGGTGATGCCGCTCATCTTCGGCCTCTGACGCTGCTGACTGGGGATGGGCTCAGGTGATGCGCACGGGGTGGTCTTTGGCGACGCGGTCGAGCGCAAGCAGGGTGTTCAGGATTTCCGGCAGGGCGTTGACCGCCACCATGTTGGGGCCGTCGGAGGGTGCGTGGTCCGGATCTTCGTGCGTTTCCATGAAGACCGCGGCGACGCCCACCGCGACGGCCGCCCGCGCCAGGACGGGAACGAACTCGCGCTGGCCGCCGGAACTGGTGCCCTGCCCGCCCGGTTGCTGGACGGAATGGGTGGCGTCGAAAACGACGGGGCAGCCGGTCTGCTCGGCCATGATGGGCAGGCCGCGCATGTCGCTGACCAGGGTGTTGTAGCCGAAGCTGACCCCGCGCTCGCAGACCATGACGTTGGCGTTGCCGGTGCTGCGGACCTTGTCCACGACGTTCGCCATGTCCCACGGCGCGAGGAACTGGCCCTTCTTGATGTTGACCGGCCGGCCGGTTTCACCGGCGGCGAGCAGCAGGTCCGTCTGGCGCGAGAGGAAGGCCGGGATCTGGAGCACGTCCACGGCCTCGGCGACGGGCGCGCACTGCTCCGGCAGATGAACGTCGGTGAGCACGAGGCAGCCGGTGCGCTCGCGCACCTCGGCCAGGACCGGCAACCCCTCTTTCATGCCCAGGCCGCGGTCGCTCTCCGCGCGCGAGCGGTTCGCCTTGTCGAACGAAGTCTTGTAGATGAGGTTCACGCCGAGCGTGTCCGCGACCTCGCGCAGCGCGTGGCTCATCTCCAGCGCGTGCTCGCGGCTTTCCAGCGCGCACGGCCCCGCGATCAGCGTCAGCGGGCGCGTGTTGCCCACGGTGTGGGGGCCGAGCTGGATGTCCGCCATAGCGATCCCCCGCGCCGGGTGCGCTCACATCAGCCGCGACTGCTCGATCGCCGCGCGGATGAAGGCGGTGAACAGGGGGTGCGGCGCGAACGGCTTGGACGTCAGCTCGGGGTGGAACTGAACGCCCACGAACCAGGGATGGTCCGGGATTTCCACGATCTCCGGCAATTCCCCGTCGGGCGACATGCCGGAGAAGAGCATGCCCGCGCTTTCCAGGGTGTCGCGGTAGTTGACGTTCAGCTCGTAACGGTGGCGGTGACGCTCGACGATCTCGGTGGCGCCGTAGATCTCGGCCACGCGGCTGCCCGGCGTGAGCTTCGCGGTGTAGCCGCCCAGGCGCATCGTGCCGCCCTTGTCGGAATGCACCGTGCGCCGCTCGACGACCTCGCCGCGCATCCACTCCGTCAGCAGCCCCACCACGGGGTCGTTGCACGGCCCCAGTTCGGTCGAACCGGCCTCGGGCAGCCCGGCGAGGTTCCGCGCGGCCTCGACCACGGCCATCTGCATGCCGAAGCAAATGCCGAAGTACGGCACCTTGCGCACGCGGGCGAAATGGGCCGCCGCCACCTTGCCCTCGGCGCCGCGCTCGCCGAAGCCACCCGGCACGAGGATGGCGTGCACGTCCTCCAGGTGCGTGGCGGCGTCGTCGCGCTCGAAGATCTCGGCGTCCAGCCAGCGCACGTTCACGCGCACGTTGTTGGCGATTCCAGCGTGAACAAGCGCCTCCGCCAGGGACTTGTAGCTGTCCAGCAGGCTCGTGTACTTGCCGACCACACCGATCGTGATCGCCCCGTCCGGGTGGCGCACACGGTCGAGCACGCGGTCCCACATGGCCAGGTCGGGCGCGGCCGTGGCGTCCAGGCCGAAGTGGCCGCACACCTGGGTGTCCAGCCCCTCCTCGTGATAGCTGCGCGGCACGGCGTAGATGCTGTCCACGTCGCGCGCCTCGATCACCGAGGGCTCGTGGATGTTGCAGAAGAGCGCGATCTTGCGCCGCGCGTCCCGGCCCAGCGGCTCCTCGGAGCGGCACACCACCACGTCGGGTTGGATGCCGACGCCGAGCAACTCCTTCACGGAGTGCTGCGTGGGCTTCGTCTTCAGCTCGCCAGCGGAAGCGATGTAGGGCACCAGCGTGACGTGCAGGAAGAGGCTGCGGGCGCTGCCCAGTTCGTTGCCGAGCTGGCGGATCGCCTCCAGGAACGGCAGCCCCTCGATGTCGCCGACCGTCCCGCCGATTTCGCAGATGACGAAGTCCTCGTCCTCGACGTCGGCGTGGATGAAGGCCTTGATGGCGTCGGTGACGTGGGGAATGACCTGCACCGTCGCCCCAAGGTAATCGCCGCGGCGCTCGCGGCTCAGCACCTTGGAGTAGATCTGCCCCGTCGTGACGTTGTCGGTGCTGCGCGACGGCACGCCCGTGAAGCGCTCGTAGTGCCCCAGGTCGAGGTCGGTTTCCGCCCCGTCTTCGGTGACGTAGACCTCGCCATGCTGGTACGGGCTCATCGTGCCCGGATCGATGTTCAGGTAGGGGTCGAGCTTGCGCAGGCGCACCTTGTAGCCGCGCGCCTGCAGCAGACTGCCGAGCGACGCGGCGCACAGCCCCTTGCCCAGCGAGGACACGACCCCGCCCGTGATGAAGATAAAGCGCGTCATGCGGCCTTCACCCGCAGCTCACTCGTCACCTGTTGATGGCTCCGCCCGGCGCGCGCTCGGCGCGGCTTACTCGACCGGAACCTCGGGCTGATCGGACGACGGCTGGCCGTCGCCGGACGCGCCCGACGCCTCGCCATCGGCGGCCGGCGCCTCCTGCGTCTGCGCGCCGCTGCCGGACTCGGCGGGCACCTCTTCCAGCACCGAGGACGCCTCGTTGCCGCCCGCGAAAATCGTCAGGGCGATCGAGGTGGCCATGAAGCACGCCGCCAGCACGGCCGTCGCGCGGGTGAGCACCGTGGCCGCGCCACGGCTCGACATCAGCGCGCCCAGGCCGCCGCCGGCGCCGCCGCCACCACCGCCGCCGCCGAGGCCGCCGAGGCCACCCTCGCTCGGCTGCAGCAGGACGATGATGATCATCGCGATGGCGATCAGCAGGTGGATCACCAGCAGGACGGTGGTCATGATGGATAACCGTTTCGCCAGAGGATCGTTTCGAGGCCGGTTCGTTCCGCGCCCGCATCGTTCCGCCGGCGAAACAGCGTTCGCTCGGCAGGACGCACGCCGACGCGGCCGCGCAGGTTGTAGCGGTTCACGCGGCCGTTTTCCAGGGGGCATCGCCCCGAGATGACAGGGCGGCGCCGGCAGCCGGCGCCAAGGCTCAGGAATCCGGGCAGCTTCGGCCGATGGACCAGAACCGCTCCACGCTCAAGCTTGCCGCACCGACCAGCAGGCCGTCCACCCCGTCGATCCGCCAAAGCTCGGCCGCGTTGGCGGGCTTCACGGAGCCGCCGTAGAGCAGCCGGATGCGTTCGGCCGTCGCGCTGTCGAAGCGGCGGGCGAGAACCTCGCGGATGGACGCGAGCGCCGCGGCGATCTCGTCCGAGGTCGGAGTCAGGCCCGTGCCGATGGCCCACACCGGCTCGTAGGCGACGGCCAGGCCGGCGACCGGCTGCTCGGGCACGCTCGTCTCCACCTGGCGCGCGAGCACCGCCTCGGTCTCGCCGGCCTCGCGCTGGCTCTGCGTCTCGCCGACGCAGACGATGGGCGCGATTCCCGACGCCTGCGCGGCCTCCGCCTTGGCGCGCACGACCTCGTCGGTTTCCCCGTGGTCGCGCCGGCGCTCCGAGTGGCCCACGATCGCGTAGGCGCAGCCCATGTCGGCCAGCATGGGCGCGGCCACGTCGCCGGTGTGCGGCCCGCTGGGCGCGCTGTGGCAGTCCTGGGCGCCGACGGCGATGTACGAGCCCTGGATGGCGCCCGCCACGGTGCCGATCAGCGGGAACGGCGGGCAGATCGCCCACTCGCAGCCGCCCTCGCCGCTCGCCAGGCGCGCGGCCAGATCCCGGGCGAGCGCCGTGGCCTCGGCGCGGTGCCCGTTCATTTTCCAGTTGCCCGCAAGAAGCTTGCGTCGCACGACGTTCCTCCCGAGCGTTAACGGGCGCTCAGCACACGCATGCTGGTGACGGCCGTCAAGCGCCCTTCCTTGCCCGCGCGGTCCCGCCTTTCTAGGATGCACGCCCTGCCTTCGCCGTCGCCAGCAAAGAGCGCTTATCCATGAGTAACTTCCGCCGGCTCATCGTCCGCGGCGCCACCCTTGCGCTGTTCGGTGTCCTGATCGCCAGCTTCGCGCTGTGGGGAATCGGCGACATCTTCCGCTCCGGCGGCGGCGGCCGTGTCGTCGCGACCGTCGGCGACGAAGAGGTCACCGCGGCCGAGTTCCAGCGCCAGTTGCGCCGGCAGATCAACCAGCTGCGCCAGCGCATGGGCGGCCAGTTCGACATGGAGATGGCGCGGCAGATGGGGGTGATCGAGCGGATCACGCGCCAGGCCGTCACGCGCGCGCTCTTCAACGCGGAGGCCGCGGAGCTTGGCCTCGCCGTGGGCGACGAGGACGTGGCCAAGCGCATCCGCCAGCAACAGGTTTTCCAGTCCGGCGGCAACTTCAACCGTGAGCGCTTCCAGCGCGTGCTGCAGCAGGGCGGGCTGTCGGAGGCGCAGTACGTCGAGCAGGTGCGCGGGCAGCTCAAGCGCCGTGCCATTTCCGACGTCATCTCCGCGGGCGTCGCTGTTCCCGACATCATGGCGGAGAGCGAGTACCGCTACCGCAACCAGGCGCGCGTGGCGCGCTACCTGACGCTGGCGACGGACAGCTTCGAGGTCGCAGAGCCGACCGCCGACGAGCTCAAGGCGTATTATGAGGAGCACGGCGACGCCTTCACGGCGCCGGCCTACCGCGAGTTGACCTACATCCACGCGGCGCCGGCCGACATCACCGAACGCGTCAAGGTAAGCGACGCCGCCATCGAGCGCGCCTACGCGGAGCGCAAGGATCGCTATTCCCAGCCGGCCCAGCGCCGCGTGCGCCAGATCGTCTTCGACGACGAAGAGACGGCGCGGCGGGCGCTCGGCCTGCTGATGCAGGGGCGGACGCTCGAGGCGGTGTCGCGGGAGATCAAGGGCGGCGCCCCCGCCAAGCTGGGCATGGTCACCAAGGACGAGCTGCCGGACGGCCTCGCCGGGCCGGTGTTCGAGCTCAAGGAAGGCCGCGTCACCGAGCCCGTCCAGACCAGCCTGGGCTGGCATCTGGCCCAGGTGACCGAGGTGCAGCCCGCCACCACGAAGAGCCTCGCCGAGGTGCGCGACGAGATTCGCGCCGATCTCGCCCGCGACAAGGCCGCCGACCGCCTGATCAGCATGGCCAACGACATGCGCGATGCTCTCGCCGGCGGCGCGCCCCTCAAGGAGGTGGCGCAGCAGTTCGGTTTCGAACTGCGGCGGATCCCGGCCGTGGACCAGCAAGGGCGCAACCGCGACGGCGAACAGATCAAAGGTCTGCCCGCGCCGAACCAGTTCCTCCAGGTCGCGTTCAACACCACGCAGGGCCAGCGCAGCCTGCTGGAGGAAACGGACCAGGGCGGCTACTTCGTGCTGCGCGTGGACAGCGTCACGCCCTCGCAGCGCCGCCCCTTCGACGCGGTGAAGGACAAGGTTCGCCGCCGTGTGCTCGCGGAGCGCCGCGCCCAGGCCGCCGAGGAAGCCGCCAAGTCCATGGTCGAGCGGGTCAACGGCGGCGCGGCGCTCGCCGGTCTCGCCGCGGATCGGGGGGTTCGCGTGCGGACGTCCACGGCGCTGACCCGAACGGACAACGAGAACGCGCCCGCTGTGGAAAAGGCGCTCACCGACAAACTGTTCGCCAAGGACCAGGGCAAGGCGTTCATGCGCGCGCTCGACGGCCGTGTCGCCGTGGCAACGGTCAGCGAGGTGCGCGAGGCGGACCCGCAAGCCAGCCCGTCCGCCCTGGAATCGCTGCGGCAGGAGCTCGGGCGCGGCCTGCGCTCGGATCTCTTCGCCCAGTTCGCCGACAGCCTGCGCCAGCGCCACACCGTGCGCGTGAACCAGGGCGCCATCGACCAGATCGTCAGCCAGGTGCGGTGACGCGATGGAGGTCATGCCCAGCTTCGACACCTTCGCCGCCGCCTATCGGGCAGGCACGCCGCAGGTGGTGCACACGAGCCTCGTCGCCGACCTGGAAACACCGGTGTCGGCCTTCCTCAAGCTGGCCGACGGGCAGACCAACGCCTTCCTGTTCGAATCCGTGGAAGGCGGCGCGCACATCGGCCGTTACTCCTTCATTTGCCTGAAGCCGGACATCGTCTGGCGCTGTCACGGGGAACGCGCGGAGATCAACCGCTCGGCTCGCCACGACGCGGACGCCTTCGAGCTGCTGGACAGCAATCCGCTGGACAGTCTGCGCGCGCTGATCGCCGAGTCCGCCATCGAGCTGCCGGCGGACGCGCCGCCGATGGCGTCCTCGCTGATCGGCTATATGGGCTACGACACCGTCCGCCTTGCCGAAAACATCCCGGACACCAATCCCGACGTGCTGGGCGTGCCCGACGGGATGTTCGTGCGCCCCACGGTGACGGCGGTGTTCGACCGGCTGGCGGACAAGATCACCGTCTTTACGCCGGTCTACCCGCGCGCAGACCTCAGCGCGACGGAAGCTTGGGCCATTGCGCGCGAGCGTCTGGCGGACACCGTCAATGACTTCGAGCGCTCCCTGCCCTACCGGCATGAGCGCAGCGAGGCGGTCGCGCCGCTGCCCGAGCCCACGAGCAACATGGACCGCGCGGCCTTCCACGAGATGATCGAGACGGCGAAGCGCTACATTGCCGCTGGGGACATCTATCAGGTGGTCCCCTCGCAGCGCTTCCGGCTGCCGTTCGAGCTGCCGCCCTTCAACCTCTACCGCGCGCTGCGGCGGCTCAACCCCTCACCCTTCCTCTTCTACGCGCACTTGGACGATTTCGCGCTCGTCGGCTCCAGCCCGGAGATCCTGGTGCGCCTGCGCGGCGACACCGTCACGATCCGGCCCATCGCCGGCACGCGCAAGCGCGGCAGCACGCCCGAAGAAGATCGCGTGCTGGCCGAGGACCTGCTGTCGGACCCGAAGGAGTTGTCCGAGCACCTGATGCTGCTCGACCTGGGCCGCAACGACGTGGGCCGCGTGGCGGGCACGGGCAGCGTGCAGGTCACCGAGCAGATGGTGATCGAAACCTACAGCCACGTGCTCCACATCGTCTCCAACGTCGAGGGCAAGCTGGCCGAGGGCTGCGACGCCATGAACGCGCTCATGGCAGGATTTCCTGCAGGCACCGTGTCCGGCGCGCCCAAGGTGCGCGCGATGGAGATCATCGACGAGCTGGAACCGGAGCGCCGCGGGCCCTACGGCGGCGCCGTGGGCTACTTCGGCGCCAACGGCGACATGGACACCTGCATCGCCCTGCGCACCGCGCTGGTGAAGGACGGCACGATGTACGTCCAGGCCGGCGGCGGCGTCGTTTCGGACAGCGATCCGGAAAGCGAGTATCAGGAAAGCTGCAACAAGGCTCGGGCGCTGATCCGGGCCGCCGAGGAAGCGGTCCGCTTCGCCGGTCGGGGGCGCTGAAGTCTTCCGCCGTTACTCCGGCAGGGCGGCCACATTCCGGCGGTCGGCCCCCTGAACGACCGCGCTGATCGGCACCAAAGCGACGCCGCGCTCGCGCGCTTCCGGAAGCCAATCGGCCAGCACCGAGATCGTCACGTCGTAGGGGTGGCCGATCGCCACGGCGCTGCCGTCCCGCCGGGCGAGTGCTTCCAGCTCGCGCAACTGCTCGCGGATCGCGCCGGGGTCCTTGACGTTATCCAGGAAGACGTCGCGCTCGGTGTGCGGCACGCTCGCGCCCTTCGCCGCCTCGATGGCCTTGGTCTCGGCGGTGGTGCGCGAGTCCAGGAACAACAGGCCACGGTCGTCCAGCTCCGCCATCAGCCGCCGCATCGTGCGTCCGTCGGCCGTGGCGGCACTGCCCATGTGGTTGTTGATGCCCACGTAGCCGGACAGCCGGTCCAGCCCCCACGCCAGGTTCGCCCGGATGGCATCGCCGCTCATCGCGCGCGTCAGCGCATGCGGGCCCGGGTCCACGGACGCGCTTGACGGCTGCATGGGCACATGCGCCATGACCTCGTGCCCGGCTCGGCGGGCCGAAGCAGTCAACGCGTGCAAATCGTCGGTCTCGGCGTAGGTCAGAAAGGACAGCGTGATCGGGGACGGCAGGTCGATGGCGTCCCGCGTGGCGTCCACCTCCAGCCCCATGTCGTCGAGGACGATGGCGATGCGCGGCTTGTCGCCCGCGTCCGCCGGCATGGCGGCGGCATTGTGCTGCCATCGCTCGGCTTCGGGCTCGCGCGCCTCGGCGGATTTTTCGTCGGGCGCGCGCTCGGGCTTGACCCCCGCGGTCCGGCGCTCGCGGTCATCGCTCCCGACGCCACCGTCGACGGATGGTGACGCCTCTTTGTCCGGGCCGTTCGGCGCCTGACTGTACGAACCACCGCCGTCCGGCGTGCTGCGTTGGGCCGTCCGCGTAACCTCCGCCGGGTCGGGATGCAGCGCGAAACCGCCGACCGTGCCCACCGCGGCGCCGGCGACGAAGAGGCTCGCGCCCAGCGCCATCAGGCGGCCCGTACGCTGCGCGCCGCCGGGACGCCGCGTCTTGGTGCTCGACCGCCGCCCGGGTCGATTGGCGCGGGACCGGTTCGTCCGCGACTTGCGCTGCGCCATCCTGTTCAGCCCCCTCGGAACGGGCTGTAGTATGGCAAGGTCGCCCGCGTTACGAAACCGCGGGGTCGTGATGGCGGGCTCCGGCAGGTTCGGCCCGGTCGCCGTCGTCCCCGCCCGCGGATTCGCCGGCGAGGTCCGCCAGGATGGGGCATTCCGGGCGCTCGTCGCCGTGGCAGCGCGCCGCGAGGTGCTCCAGCGTTCCCCGCATTTCCCGAAGCTCGGCGATGCGGCGGTCGATCTCCTCGATCTGCGCGCGGGCGAGCGCCTTCACGTCGGCGCTCTTGCGGTCCCGGTCGCGCCACAGCCCCAGCAACTCCCCCACCTGCTTCACCGGAAAACCCAGGCTGCGGGCGCGCTGGATGAATTGCAGCGTGTGGACCGCCTGGTCATCGTAGATGCGATAGCCGGCGGCCGTGCGCCGCGTGGGCGCGATCAGGCCGATGGTTTCGTAGTACCGGATCGTCTTCGCCGGCACGCCGGAGCGCTTCGCCGCCTCCCCGATGTGCATCGCGCTCACGCCTCCCTGGATTGGGTGTCGCGGTTCAGCAAAAGCGAGTTCGTTGCCACCGACACCGAGGACAGCGCCATGGCCGCGCCCGCGATCACCGGGCTGAGCAGCCCCGCCGCCGCCACCGGGATGGCCACGGTGTTGTAGACGAAGGCCCAGAAGAGGTTCTGGCGGATCTTGCCGTAGGTGCGGCGGCTGACGCCGATGGCGCGCGGGACGAGGCGCGGGTCGCCGCGCATCAGCGCGATGCCGGCGCTCTGCAGGGCCACGTCGGTGCCGCCGCCCATGGCGATGCCGACATCCGCCGCCGCCAGCGCGGGCGCGTCGTTGATGCCGTCGCCGACCATGGCGACCACCTCGCCGTTGCGGCGCAGCCGCTTCACCTCATCCACCTTGCCGTCGGGCAGCACGCCCGCCAGCACCCGCTCGATCCCGAGTTCCCGCGCGACCGCCTCGGCGGTGCGCTGGGTGTCGCCGCTCAGCATCACCGGTGTCAGGCCCAGGTCCTTGATCGCCGCGACGGCTTCGGCCGCGCCGTCCTTGAGCGCGTCGCCCACGCCCAGAAGGCCGAGCAGCTTTCGGTCACCGCCCTCGCCGGCCTCGCCGACCCAGATCGTCGACCAGCCCCGATCGCCGTGCTGCTGCGCCGTGGCCTCGCCGGCTTCGGTGGGAACGCCGTACGCCGCCATCTGCGCGGCATTGCCGAGCACGAGCGTCCGGCCCTCGACGCGGGCGACGATGCCCTTCCCAGCGGTGGTGGTGACCGTTTCCGGCGCGCCCGGCGTGATCCCGGCATCGCGCGCGTACGCCACGACGGCGCTCGCGAGCGGGTGCGTGCTCTCCTGCTCCGCCGAGGCGGCCAGGCGCAGCAGGGTGTCGCGCTCAGCGTCCACCGGCTCGACGGCGCGGACGGACGGGCGGCCCTCGGTGAGCGTGCCCGTCTTGTCGAAGATCACCGTGGTCACGCCGCGCGCCGCTTCCAGCGAGGCCGCATCGCGGATCAGCACACCGTTCCGCGCGGCCACGCCCGTGCCGACCATCACCGCCGTCGGCGTCGCCAACCCGAGCGCGCAGGGGCACGCGATCACGAGCACCGCCACGGCGTTGAGCAACGCGACCTCGGCGCCGGCCCCGGCAATGGCCCAACCGGCTCCGGTCACGACGGCAACCGCGATGACGGCGGGGACGAAGACGCTCGCCACGCGGTCCACCAGCCGCTGCACCGGCGGCTTGGACGCTTGCGCGGCCCGGACCAGGTCGATGATGCGGTCCAGCGTGGTGCCCGCGCCCACGGCCGTGGCCTCGATGCGCAACAGGCCGTCGTTGTTGATGGAGCCGGCGACGACCGCATCGCCCGCCGCCTTTGCCACCGGCTTGCTCTCGCCCGTGACGAGGCTTTCGTCGGCGTGGCTCTCGCCGTCGCGCACGACACCGTCGACGGGCACGCGCTCGCCGGCGCGCACGAGGACGAGATCGCCGAGCGCCACATCGTCCACGCGGATGGTTTGGGTTTCGCCGTCGCGCACGACGCGCACGGTGTCCGGCCGCAGGGCCGCCAGCGCGGCGACGGCGGCACCGGCCCGCTGTGTGGCGCGGGTTTCCAGAATACGCCCCAGCAGGACGAGCGTGACCACGGCCGCGGCGGCCTCGTAGTACAGCCCGCCGCCGGCGCCCCAGGCGATCATGGCGTCGCCGAGCGTCACGGTGTGGAAGAGGCTCAAGCCGAAGGCGGCGGAGGTGCCGAGCGCCACCAGGGTGTCCATGTTCACCGAGCGGCGCTTCAGCTCCTTCCACGTCGTGCGGTAGAAGCGCCAGCCCGCGCCCACCTGCACCGGCAGCGCCAGCGCCAGCTGCAGCAGCGGCGGCAGGTGCCCCGGAATCCCGACGAGCGGGAACAGCATCTGTGCCATCAGCGGCAGCGTCAGCAGCGCCGCCCCCGCGAACAGCAGCCACTCCGTCCACGCGCCGCTGTCCTCGCGGGCGGCGGCCGACGCCGCGCTGCCGGTGCTCCCGGCGGGCTTGGCGTCGTAGCCGGCCTCGCGAACCGCGCTCGTCAGCTGCTCGGGCGTGACGGAGGGGGCGGCCTCGACCCGCGCCGACTTGCTCGCGAGGTTCACCGAAGCCCGCCGCACGCCCGGAACCTCGCTCAGCGCCGTCTCGATGCGGTTCACGCAGGAGGCGCACGACATGCCCTGGACCGTCAGCTCGTGCACGCCCTGGGCGACACGGGCCGCGTGCGCGCCGGATCGGGGCGCTTCTGCCGGCGCGTCGGCGGTCACCGCCGGGGCTTCCGCGCCCGCGTCGCCGACGCTATAGCCCGCCTCGCGCACGGCCGCCTCCAGGGCATCCCGCGCGGGACCGGCGCCGTCGGGCTCGATCCGCGCCACGCCCTCGGTGTGATCGACGCGCACCGAGGCGACGCCCGGCACCTCGGCGAGGTGGCGCTGGACGGTCTTGGCGCACCCGCCGCACGACATGCCCTGGACGGGCAGCGTCAGGGGCTGGCGCGGGGCGGGGGCTGCTTCGCTGGCTGCACTCATGGGCCACATCCTTCCATGCTGACCGGCAGGTGGGGATTCCAGCCACTGGAAGGTCAAGGCAGCGCGGTGTTTTTCGCCGCGTCCGGGAGTGCTATATCCCGAGCAGACACGCACGGCCCGGCGCGGTGATGGCATGTTCCTGCTGATCGACAACTACGACAGTTTCGTCTACAACCTTTATCACTACCTGGGTGATCTGGGTGCGGGCGTCGAGGTCCACCGCAACGACGCCATCACGGTGGACGGCATTCTCGCCAAGGCGCCCGAGGGCATCGTGCTCTCGCCCGGCCCGTGCGATCCCGACCGCGCCGGCATCTGCCTAGACCTCATCCGCGCTGCGGCGGGCCGTATTCCCATCCTGGGCGTGTGCCTGGGCCATCAGGCCATCGGGCAGGCCTTCGGCGGCCATGTTGGTCGCGCGGGCGTGCCCATGCACGGCAAGGTCAGCACCATCCGCCACACCGGCGAGGGCGTCTTCGCCGGCCTGCCCTCGCCGCTGGAGGCCACGCGCTATCACTCCCTGATCGTGGCGCGCGACGGCTTTCCGGACGAGACGCTGCAGATCACCGCGGAGACGGACGACGGCATCATCATGGGCCTGCAGCACCGCCGGCTGCCCATGCACGGCGTGCAATTCCACCCCGAGAGCATCGCCTCGCAGCACGGCCACGACATCCTGCGCAACTTCCTCACCATCGCGCGCGGAACCCCGGACACGGAGACGGCGGCGTGACCACCGACCCCGAAGCCCTGAAACCCATCCTCGCCCGTGTGGCCGAGGGCCACCCGCTCATCGAGGACGAGGCCGAGCAGGCCTTCACCACGATGATGACCGGCGCCGCCACGAACGCCCAGATGGGCGGTCTGCTCATGGGCATGCGCGTGCGCGGCGAGACGATCGCGGAGATCACGGGCGCGGCGCGGGCCATGCGCGCGCAGATGACCACGATCGACGCGCCCGAGGGCGCCATCGACACCTGCGGGACCGGCGGCGACGGCGCGGGCACCTACAACGTCTCCACGGCGGCGGCGGTCGTGGCCGCGGCGGCCGGCGTGCCGGTGGCCAAGCACGGCAACCGCGCGCAGTCGTCCTCGACCGGTGCAGCGGACGTGCTGGAGGCGCTGGGCGTCACGGTCGACGCCGGGCCGGCGCGCATGGAACAGGCCCTGCGCGAGATCGGGACCTGCTTCCTGCTGGCGCCCGCGCACCACGGCGCCATGCGCCACGTCGCGCCCGTGCGCAAGGAGCTGGGCACGCGCACCATCTTCAACCTGCTCGGGCCGCTGTCGAACCCCGCCAAGGTGCGGCGGCAGGTGCTCGGCGTGTTCTCGCGCGACTGGGTGGAGCCGCTGGCGCACGTGCTGCGCCGCCTGGGCCATCAGCGCGCCTGGGTGGTGCACGGCCTGGACGGCCTGGACGAGCTGTCGACCACCGGCCCGAGCCTCGTCGCCGAGCTCAAGGACGGCGAGGTCCACACCTTCGAGGTGACGCCGGAGGACGCGGGCCTGCGGCGCGAAAGCCTTGACCGGCTGCGCGGTGGCGACGCCGAAACGAATGCGCGCGCCATCCGCGCCATGCTCGCCGGCGAGGACGGCCCGTTGCGGGATATCGTGCTCATGGCCGCGGGCGCGGGGCTGGTGGTCGCCGACCGCGCGGCCGACCTGCGCGAGGGCGTCGCCATCGCGGCGGATGCCGTGGACAGCGGCCGCGCCGCCAAGCTGCTGGACGACTTCGCCGCCTTCACGGAACGGGGCTGAGATGTCCCACGTGCTGGAGCGCATCTGCGCCGACAAGCGCGAGACGGTCGCCGCCCGCAAGGCCGAGCGCCCGCTGGCGGCCGTCGAGGACGCGGCCCGGCAGGCGAGTGCGCCGCGCGGCTTCATGCGGGCCCTGGCCAACGCAGACACGGCGGGCGCATTCGCACTCATCTGCGAGATCAAGAAAGCCTCGCCGTCCAAGGGCCTGATCCGCGGGGATTTCGACCCGGCGACGCTGGCGCGCGCCTACGCCGAAGGCGGGGCGAGCTGCCTTTCGGTGCTGACGGACGCGCCCTACTTCCAGGGCGACGACGACCACCTGGTCGCCGCGCGCGCCGCCGTCGAGCTGCCGGTGCTGCGCAAGGACTTCATGCTCGATCCCTACCAGATCGCGGAGTCCCGCGCGCTCGGCGCCGACTGCGTGCTGCTCATCATGGCCGCGCTCAGCGACGCCCAGGCGCGCGAGCTGGCCCAGGCCGCGCGCGGCTGGGGCATGGACGTGCTTGCGGAGGTGCACGACGGCGAGGAGCTGGAGCGCGCGCTGGCACTGGACACCCAGCTCATCGGCATCAACAACCGCGATCTCAAGACCTTGCGGGTCGATACCGAGACGACGCGGGCGCTGGCCCCGCACGTGCCGGCGGACCGGCTGGTGGTGTGCGAGAGCGGCCTGCGCGCCCACACCGACCTTGTCGCCATGCGCGAGGAGGGGGCGCGCGCCTTCCTGATCGGCGAGCACCTGATGCAGCACGGCGACGTCGCGGCCGCGACCCGGACGATCATGGGCCGCGACCCCGCGGCCGAGCCCGGAGCGGCGGAATGAGCGGCGGCTTCAGCCACCTCGACGAGCAGGGCAGCGCCCGCATGGTGGACGTGGGCGCGAAGGCCACGACCCAGCGCACGGCCACCGCCAAGGGCCGCGTGCACATGGCCCGCGACACGGTGGAGGCGATCCGCGCAGGCGGCGTGGAAAAGGGCGACGTCATCTCGGTGGCACGCCTCGCCGGCATCATGGGCGCCAAGCGCACGGCCGAGCTGATCCCGCTGTGCCATCCCCTGCCCCTGTCCTCGGCGGACGTGGACCTGCACCTCGCCGAGGACGCGGACGCCGTGGAGATCACGGCCACCTGTCGCATCGCCGCCCAGACCGGTGTGGAGATGGAAGCGCTGACGGCCGTGTCCGTGGCCGCGCTGACCATCTACGACATGTGCAAGGCGGTGGATAAGGGCATGCGCATCGGCGACATCCGGCTGGTGCACAAAAGCGGCGGCAAATCGGGAACTTACGAGGCGGCGTGATGCTTTCGGTCGCGGACGCGCGGACGCGCATTCTGGCCGGGCTGCGCCCCTGCCCTTCGGAAACCGTGAGCGTGGCGGACGGGCTTGGCCGCGTGCTGGCCACCGACGTGCACGCGCGCGTTGACCAGCCGCCGCGCGCCGTCTCCGCGATGGACGGCTACGCCGTGCGCAGCGCCGACGTCGCCGAAACGCCGGCGGAGCTGCGCATCGTGGCGGAGGTGCCGGCGGGCTCGAACCGCGACACGCCGCTGGCCCCCGGCGAGGCGGTGCGCATCTTCACCGGCGCGCCGGTGCCGCCGGAAGCGGATGCCATCGTCATTCAGGAAAACGCCGCGCGCGAGGGCGATCGGGTCACGGTCCACACCGGCAGCCCCGCCGGGAAGTGGGTGCGCCCCGCCGGCCTCGACTTCGCCCGGGGCGAGCGCGGCCTTGCGGCGGGGCGGCGCCTGACAGCCCGCGACGTCAGCCTCGCGGCGGCGATGAACCATCCCTGGCTGTCGGTGCACCGCCGGCCGCGCGTGGCCATCCTGGCGACCGGCGACGAGGTGGTGCTGCCGGGCGAGCCGCTGGGCGCCAACCAGATCGTCAGCTCCAACAGCATGGGCCTCGCGGCCTTCGTGCGCGCCCGCGGCGGGGAGCCGGTGAACCTGGGCATCGCCCGCGACGACCCGGATGCGCTCGGCGCGCACCTGGACGCGGCGCAGGGCTGCGACCTGCTGGTGACGATCGGCGGCGCCTCCGTGGGCGAACACGACCACGTCCACAGCGTCCTCGCCGCCAAGGGCGCCGAGATGGCCTTCTGGAAGATCGCCATGCGCCCCGGCAAGCCGTTGATGTTCTCGTCCCTTGCGGGCCTGCCCGTCGTCGGCCTGCCCGGCAATCCCGTTTCCGTGCTGGTGTGCGCGCACATCTTCCTGCGGCCGGCCCTGGACGTGCTGGCCGGCCTGGGCGCGAGCGAGCCGCCGTCGGTGCAGGCCGCACTGGGCGCGCCGCTGGACGCGAACGGCGAGCGCACCGACCACCTGCGCGCTGAGCTTCACCGGGATGACACGGGCGCCCTCGTCGCCACGCCCTTCGCGAGACAGGACAGCTCGATGCTGTCGCGGCTGGCCGCGGCCGACGGCCTGATCGTCCGCGCGCCGCACGCGCCGGCCGCCGAGACCGGCGAGACGGTGACGGTCCTGCCCCTGGACGACGGCCCGGGCGCCGTATGAGCCACGCCCGCGTGCTTGACCCGGCGGGGGAACCAAACTAGAACAGTGCGCGTGGGTTTTTGATTTGTTCCAACCGCTGCTCGACCGGCACCGCGCCCGCGGGGATGGTCGCTTTACCTGGGTGGCCCGCCATGCTCACACGCAAGCAGCACGAACTGCTCGTCTTCATTCAGCGCCGCCTGAACGAGAACGGGGTGTCGCCCTCCTTCGATGAGATGAAGGAGGCGCTGGGGCTCAAGTCCAAGTCCGGCATCCACCGCCTGATCAGCGGGCTGGAGGAACGCGGCTTTATCCGCCGCCTGCCCCACCGCGCACGCGCACTGGAGATCCTACGCGGCCCCGACAGCGGCCCCACGGGCGCAACGACGGCCAATGCGTCCAACAGCAACGTCGTCGCGCCGGACTTCCGCCTCGCCCGCACGCGCGCCGCCGGCGGCGAGCAGCGCGGCAGCAACCTCGTCAACCTGCCGCTCTACGGCCGCATCGCCGCCGGAACGCCCATCGAAGCACTGCGCGACGAGTCGGCCTTCGTGGACGTGCCGCCCGCGCTGCTGTCGAAGGGCGAGCACTACTGCCTGGAGGTCGAGGGCGAGTCCATGGTGGACGCCGGCATCTTCGACGGCGACACCGTGGTGATCGAGCGCTGCGACGCCGCCGAGAACGGCAGCATCATCGTCGCCCTGGTGGACGGCGAGGAGGTCACGCTTAAGCGCCTGCGGCGCAAGGGCCACGCCATCGCGCTGGAGCCCGCCAACCCCGCCTTCGAAACCCGCATCTTCCCGCCCGACCGCGTGGCCATCCAGGGCCGGCTTGTGGCCCTGCTGCGCCAGTACTGACCCCCTTACCGTCGCAGACGGAGCTCATTCGCGGTTGGGCCAGCGCACCCAGGGCCGTCGCCCGCGCGCGCCGCGCACCGAGGTCACCTCGGCCGTGCCGTCGGTGAAGCGGACGACGTGCGCGCCCTCACGCCACAGGTCGAAGCGGTCGATCACGATGCGCGGGTGGCGGCACTGCTTGTCGGGAACCGGCTCGGTGCTGACCAGCACGGTGGCGCGCGCGCAATCCGTTCGCAGCGCGCGCTGATCGCGCACGAGGGCGACGACCGCGCCGCCCGGCCGGCGCTGGATGCAGCCGAGGGGATCGCAGCGCACGCGCGCCACCGGGTCCCGGTTCCCACCGCTCGGCAGCGCGCGGGCCTTGGTCAGCCCGGCGCTGTGTAGCCAGACCTCCGTGGTGTAGCTGTCCGCGTCGTGTTCGGACAGCCACAGACGGCCCGCGCTTCCCCGCACGGCCATCACGTACCCGTCCCGGCCGACCAACACGTCCGGCGGCGCGGTGTGCAGAAGGCTTGCCGCCCCCAGGACGATGGGCACCAGGCCCAGGCGGCGCCAGCGCGCCGTCCACAGGCAGAGCCACAGGCCGCCGGCGACGGTCAGCACGAAGCCCCACGTCGGCGGCGTCGGCAGGTGCACGACGGCGTGGGGCCAGCCCGCGATGCGCTCGGCCACCGCCAGAACGGCCTCGATGCCCCACGTCATGGGCGTCAGCGCCAGCCCCTCCGCCCCGAACGGCATCAGCGCGAACGCGCCGAGTGCCAGCGGCATGATCCAGAACGCCGCCAGCGGCACGGCCGCGAGGTTCGCCACCACGCCGTAGATCGCCAGGCGGTTGAAGTGGGCCACGGTGAAGGGCGCGGTCGCGAGGGTCGCGACGATCGTCGTGAGGACGACGCCGCCGAGGTAGGCGATCACCTTCGCCGGCACGGAGTCGCCGGCCATCCCTGCCGGCCGGCGGTCGCGCAGGGTTTCGTAGCAAGCGATCAGGGACACCGTGGCGGCGAAGGAAAGCTGAAAGCTCACGCCCACCAGACTCTCGGGATGAACGAGAAGCAGCCCGGACGCTGCCACGGCGGCCACACGCATGGTAATCGCGCGCCGGTTCAGGGCCACCGCGACCAGCACCAGCGCCGCCATGACGAAGGCGCGCACCGTCGGCACCGTGAAGCCGGTGAGCGCCAGATAGCCCGCCGCCGCGGTCGCGGCCGAGACGGCGGCGGTCGTCTTCAGCGGCACGCGCAGCGCGACCGGCGGAACAGCCGCGCCGGCGAGGCGGACCAGGAAGAACACAAGCCCTGCGACGAGGCCCACGTGCAGGCCCGATATCGCCAGCAGGTGCGCCAGGCCGGCATCGCGCAGGTCTTGGCGCACCGGCTCGGGGATGGCGCCGCGCTTGCCCGTCATCAGCGCCGCGGCGACGCCGCCGGCCGGTCCGGGGGCGGCTTCGCGCACGCGGCTGACGACGCGGTCGCGGAGGCGTTCGGCGGACGTGAGCCAGCCACCGCCCGCGCCCGGGTCCAGCACGTCGGGGCGGCCCAGCGCGTACCCCACGGCCCCGAGGCGGTCGAAATAGGCGCGCCGCGGGAAGTCGAACGCCGACGGCAGCGGCGGCGACGGCGGTGGATGCAGCACCGCCTTCATGCGCACGCGCTCGCCGGGGAGCACTGCATCGCCGCCGTGCCGCACGGTTACGCGCACGCGCGCCGGCGTCCTATCCGGCGCCAGCTCGTCGACCGCCGGGTTCGCGAGGGTCAGCCGAACGGCACTGTCGTGCGGTTCGCGCGCGATCACGCGGCCGGACACGGCCGTGGGGCCGGTTTCCTCGCTGAGAACCGGCGCGGCCACGGCGTGCGTGCGGAGTTGCGCCGCCGTGAACCCGCTCGCCGCCGCCACCATGAGCACGGCCGGCAGCACGGCGGTCGACGCGCTGCGCCCGGAAACCGCCACCCACGCGGCGAGCAGCAGGGCGCTGCCGCCGGCCCACCACGGCGGTTCCACCGGCAACGCGAAGTAGAGCGCCACGCCGGCCCCGAGCGCAACGGGGAGCCACAGCACCCAGCGCGGCCGGTCCGCCAGGACATCCGCGTGAGCGCGCGCAAGCAGCGCGCGCAGGCGGATCGCCGCCCGGCTGCGCAGCCGCACCCCGGTTTCCACGGCCGCGTCCTGCCACATGCATGGCGCGATGCCACGTCACGGCCTTCCCGTCTACGGCGTGACTGGGCTCGGCCGGCATTGCGACCGTGGCCGGGTTGGGTCGCATGTGCTAGACGGCCCACGCCATTGCCCCACACTCGATCCACACTACGCAGCGCAAAAGGCGGAGCCAGGCATGACGGTCGTGACGCGGTTCGCACCCTCCCCCACCGGGATGCTGCACATCGGCGGGGCCCGAACGGCTCTGTTCAACTGGCTGTTCGCGCGCCATCACGGCGGCAGCTTCCTGCTGCGCATCGAGGACACGGACCGGGAGCGCTCCACGCCCGAGGCCATCCAGGCGATTCTGGACGGCCTGCACTGGCTGGGGCTGACCTGGGACGAGCCGGAAATGTACCAGTCGGAGCGCGCCGAGCGGCACGCCCGGGTCGCCTATGAGCTGCTGGAAGCCGGCCACGCCTATCGCTGTTACGCCAGCAAGGCCGAACTGGAAGCGATGCGCGAAAAGGCGCGCGCCGAGGGTCGGCCCATCCGCTACGACGGCCGCTGGCGCGACCACGACCCCGCCGACGCCCCCGCCGACGTGACGCCGTGCATCCGCATCAAGATGCCGCAGGACGGGGAAACCGTCATCCACGACCGCGTGCAGGGCCGCGTCACCGTGCCCAACGCGCAGCTGGACGACATGGTCATCCTGCGCGCCGACGGCACGCCCACCTACAACCTCTCCGTGGTGGTGGACGATCACGACATGGGCGTCACCCACGTGGTGCGCGGCGACGACCACCTCACCAACGCCTTCCGCCAGACCCAGGTCTACCGCGCGCTGGGCTGGGCGGAGCCGGAGTTCGCCCACATCCCGCTGATCCACGGCCCGGACGGCGCCAAGATGTCCAAGCGTCACGGCGCGGTCAGCGTGTCCGCCTACCGCGAGCAAGGCTATCTGCCGGAGGCGCTGCGGAACTATCTGCTGCGCCTGGGCTGGGGCCACGGCGACCGCGAGATCGTGCCCACCGATGAAGCCATCCAGCTGTTCAGCCTGGAGGGTGTCGGCAAGTCCGCGGCGCGCTTCGACTTCGACAAGCTCAAGTCCTTCAACGCACACTACCTCCGCGAGGCCGACGACACCCGGCTGGCCCACCTCGTGGCACCGCACCTCGCCGAGCACATCGGCCGGGAGCTGACGCAGGTGGAGGTGGAAACGCTCCAGCGCGCCATGCCGGGCCTCAAGCAGCGCGCGAAGACGCTCCTTGACCTCGCCGAGAGCGCGGTATTCTACTTGAAGCGTCCGGAAAGTTTGACACAGAAGGCGGCCAAGCAGCTCGACGATGGAGCGCGCGACCGCCTGCACCGGCTCGCCGAGCGCATTCGGGACCTCACCGCCTGGGACGAGGAAACGCTTGAGTTCACGGTTCGCGAGTTCGCCGAACAGGAGGACTGCAAGCTCGGCAAGGTCGCGCAGCCGCTGCGGGCGGCGCTTACCGGCACCACGGTCTCGCCCGGGATCTTCGAGGTCATGGTGGTGCTCGGGCGCACGGAAACGCTGGCACGCATCGACGCGGCGGCCGCGCCCGATCCAGCCGATCCCGCGTCGTAAGGTCGTTCGAGCCCGCGTTGCGTGCACCGCAGCATAGCACTAGGCTGCCGGGGTCCGAGACCAACCTCCGAGCAATCAGGCTTAAGGAACACGCTTATGAGTGACGACAAGGAGGGCTCGCAGGAGCACACGGCCACGCTGGCGGACAACGTTACCGGCGACAGCGTCGAGATGCCGGTGCTGCACGGCACCATGGGTCCGCGCGCCATCGATGTGCGCCAGCTGTACAAGAACACCGGCGCCTTCACCTACGATCCGGGGTTCACCTCGACGGCCAGTTGCTCGTCCAACATCACCTACATCGACGGCGAGAACGGCCGCCTCTACCACCGCGGCTACTCCATCGAGGATCTCGCCGAGAACTGCGACTTCATGGAGGTCTGCTATCTGCTGCTGCACGGCGAACTGCCGACGCGCGGCGAAAAAGCGGACTTCGAAAGCTCCATCACATACCATACGATGCTGCACGAGCAGATGCTCTACTTCTTCCGCGGCTTCCGCCGCGATGCGCATCCCATGGCGGTGATGGTCGGCGCGGTCGGGGCGCTGTCGGCTTTCTACCATGACTCGACCGACATCACGGACCCGCACCAGCGCATGGTCGCCTCGCACCGGCTCATCTCGAAGATGAGCACGATCGCGGCCATGGCCTACAAGTTCTCCGTCGGCCAGCCCTTCATCTATCCCCGCAACGATCTCTCGTTCTCGGAAAACTTCCTCTACATGACCTTCGCGGTCCCGACGGAGGAATACAAGCTGAGCCCCGTGCTCGCGCGGGCGATGGACCGCATCTTCATCCTGCACGCCGATCACGAGCAGAACGCCTCCACCTCCACGGTGCGGCTCGCCGGTTCCTCCGGGGCCAACCCCTTCGCCTGCATCGCGGCGGGCATCGCCAGCCTCTGGGGCCCCGCCCACGGCGGCGCGAACCAGGCCGTGCTGGAAATGCTGGAGCAGATCGGCAGCAAGGACCGCGTGCCGGAGTTCCTGGAACGCGCGAAGGACAAGAACGATCCCTTCCGCCTCATGGGCTTCGGTCACCGCGTCTACAAGAACTACGACCCGCGAGCCGCGGTGCTGCGCCAATCCGCCCACGACGTCCTGGACGAACTGGGCAAGCGCGACGATCCGCTGCTCGATCTGGCGATGGAGATGGAGCGGATCGCGCTCGAGGACGAGTACTTCGTTGAGCGCAAGCTCTTCCCGAACGTCGACTTCTATTCGGGCATCATCCTGAAAGCCATGGGCTTCCCGATGTCGATGTTCACCGTGCTCTTCGCCGTGGCGCGCACGGTGGGCTGGGTCGCCCAGTGGAAGGAGATGGTCGAGGACCCGAACCAGCGCATCAGCCGGCCGCGTCAGATCTACACCGGCTACGGTCCGCGCGACTTCATCCCGGTCGATCAGCGCGAATAGCGCCGCCAAGCAAAGCGGGGGCGGTCTGGGCCGCCCCCGCTTCTCCTCACCGCGATCATACGTGGACCCTGGATTTTCCCCGGCCGTGCCGACCGGTTGTGGGCTGCGTGGTCTTACGCGTCGTCGCGGATCATCGCGGAGTAGGTCGCCTGGGCAACGGACACGCCGTCCACGCGCGCATCCGCCTTGAACTTCCAGACATTGCCGCGGTTGCGCAGCTTTTCGACGTGAACGTACACGGTGTCGCCCGGATACACGGGCCGACGGAAGCGCGTTTCGTCGATCGACATGAAGTAGACGAGCTTCCCCGCCGCCTCACCTTCCAGCGTCTCCACGACCAGGACCGCAGCCGTCTGGGCCATGGATTCCACCAGCAGAACGCCGGGCATCACGGGCTCGCGCGGAAAATGGCCCTGAAAGAACGGTTCGTTGATGGAGACGTTCTTGATCCCGATGGCCGAGACGTTCTTGTAGATCTCACGCACCCGGTCGACCATCAGGAAGGGGTAGCGATGCGGGATCATCTCCATGACCCGCATGATGTCCGCCGTCGACGCCTCGCTCACCGCATCCGTCTGGTCGTCCGCCATGCCTGCCTTCCGTCCTTCGCCATCGGGCCCGCGTTCCCCACGATGAACGCGCCGCGCCCGGTCTAAACCTTGCCTGTCGAGGCGCCCTACTGCTGCTTGCTCTTTTCGATCTTGTCCAGATCGACCGTCTTGAGCTGGTTATTGAGCTTTTCCAGAGCCGCCTGGGTGATCTCCATTTGACGCCGCACGAGGAGCACGGCGCTCTTGTTCACCACCATATCAAGGTTTTTCTCTTCCGCCATCTTGCTGGTGATCTGGACCAGCTTCTCTTTCACGCGGTTCATCGCGCGGTTGTACAGCTGCTGCAGACCCTTCTTGCGCGACTGCACATCGCCCTGGATCTGCTGAATCCGCTGCTCCAGCTTCTTCTTCTTTTGCTGATACGCTTCAGACGAGAGCACGGAGCGCTGCTGCTGGAGTTGCTGGTTGGCCTTCCGGATCTGCTGTTCCTTCTGGCTAAGCTGATTCTGATAGCTCGAGCGCCGCTCGCTGATCTGGTCCTGGATCGACTGAACCGCCTTGGACTGCTCCATGATCTTCTGCGCGTCCAGGACGGCGATGGTCGGCGACGTCATCTCGTCCGTCTGCGCCGCAGCCGGATCCGGGCTGGCAGCTGCCGTCCCGGCAGCCACAAGCGCCGCGATTGCACAAAGCCGGAGGGAGCGGGGCATGGCGTCTTTCCTCACGCGCAAACTAGAACTGCGTGCCAAAACCGAACTGGAAGACTTCCGTCTCATCGAAGTCCTCCTTGATCACCGGGAAGCCGAGATCGATGTCGAGCGGCCCCAGGGGCGAGCGCCAACTGAAGCCTGTCCCCACAGCCAAACGCGGACTTGAACTGTCGCGTGTTTGTAGGTTGGCATTGCTCGGATTGTCCACCCCCCAGGCGGCGCCGACGTCGCTCCACACGCGCCCCTCGATGTTGAAGCGGTCCGGCAAGCCGAGCGGGAACCGGAGTTCCACCGTTCCCGCGTAGAACTGCTTGGCGCCGAGCGCATCGTCGGTGTTCAGGTCGCGCGGTCCCACGCCGGCCGGCTGAAAGCCGCGAATGGACGAGCTGCCGACGAAGAAGCGATCCAGAATGCTCGTCTCCTTGCCCAGGCCGGCGATGTGCCCGCCTTCCGCGCCGAGGTGCAGCGTCAATCCCTCGGTGATCGGCGTGAAGACGTCGGCGCTGACCTCGTTCTTTGCGAAGCGTTCGGATCCGCCGAGCCCGGCGAAGGTGTTGGTGAGCGACAGCTTGAAGCCTTCGGTCGGGTTGAGCCGGTTGTCACGGCGGTCGTAGGAGAGGGTGTGCGAGAGGCTGGAGCGCGTCGTCGACCCTTCCTCGAGCTGCAACACAAGGGATTCGTCATCGTCGACGTCGGACAGCTCGCGCTCGGAGAAGCGGTACCGCCAGGATTGTCGCCAGGGTCCGATGATGCTGTAGCCCGTGCGCAGCGCGCCGCCCGTTCGGTCTTCCTCGAAGTCCAACTCGTCCTGGTCCGTCTCCGTGCGGAAGAGGTCGAACCCGGCCGAGAGGTCACGTCCCAGGAAGTACGGCTCGGTAAAGCTGAGGTCGATGCGCTGCGTCTCGAACGACAGCGAGAAGTTGAGCTGCAGGTCCTGGCCTTTGCCGAGCAGATTGCGCTCACGCAACTGCACGTTGCCGAGCAAGCCGGAATCCGTGGAAACGCCCGCGCCGAAACTGAGGCTGCCGGTCGACCGCTCTTCGACCTTGACGTCGACAACCGTCCGGCTCGGCGACGAGCCTTCTTTCTTGTCAACTTCGACCGACTTGAAGAAGCCGAGGTTGTTGATGCGCTGGCGGGCGCGGCGGATCTTGGAGGCGTTGAAGGCGTCGCCTTCCACGATCTCGAATTCCCGCCGGATGACGCGGTCGAGGGTGCGCACGTTGCCCGTAATGTTGATCCGCTCAATGAAGACCCGCGGCGCTTCCTCGATCGTGTAGGTCAGCTTGATGCGATTCTTGTCAGGCAGGCGCTCGACGTTGGGTTGAATGTCCACGAAGGCGAAGCCCTGGTTGCCCGCAGCGGTGGTCATGCGGTCAACGGTGTCTTGAACCTTGGAGGCGTTGTACCAGTCGCCTTCCTTGGTGTTCAGCACCTTGCGGAGCGACTTCGGTGTCAGATCGTCGATCTGGGAATCGATCGTGACGGACTCGATTTTGTAGCGCGGCCCTTCATCCACGCTGAAGGTCAGGATGAAGCCCTTGCGGTCCGGCGTCATCTCGGAGATGACCGAGTCCACCTGGAAATCTGCGTAGCCGTTGTTCAGGTAGAAGCGCCGAAGCTTTTGCCGGTCGAAATTGATCCGGTTGGGATCGTAGGTGTCGTTGGTCGCGAACAGGCGGTACCACGCCGCCTCGGTCGTCACGATGGCGTCGCGCAGCTCCCCGTCGTCGAACGCCCGATTGCCCAGGAAGTTGATGCCGCGAACCTTGGTCTCCGGCCCTTCGTTGATCTCGAAGACCAGATCGACGCGGTTCTGTTCCAGTTCGATGATCTTCGGGCTGATCTCGGCCCCAAAGCGCCCGTTCCGGCGATAGACGCGGCGGATGCGTTCCAGGTCGTTCTTGACCTTGGTGCGGGTGAAGACGACGCGCGGCCGCAGCTCGACCTGCTGGCGCAGCGTCTTGTCGTCCACCTCGTCGTTTCCTTCGAACGCGATCCGGTTGATGATCGGGTTCTCGTCGATCTCGACGATCAGCCGGTCGCCGTCGCGGCGCAGCCGCACATCGCTGAACAGCCCGGTGTCGAAGAGCTCTTTCAGCGTCTGGTTGAGCGCGCCGCGATCGAAGGGGTCGCCCGGATCGACGGTGAGGTAGGACCGCACCGTCGCAGGTTCGATGCGGCGTGTGCCGCGGATCTCGATCTCGTCGATGGTGCCGCCCGACTGGATGGTTTGCGCGGCAGCCGGTCCGATCATCCCGACCAGGGCCACGATCACCAAAGCCATACGGGCGACGCGTGCAGCGAGTCGCCGGCCGAGCACCACTGTTCCGTCTCGCCGTGCTGTGCAGCTAGATCGGGTGACAAGCGACCCGGGCGGGGGTTCCGCGTCAGCCGAACGAGGTCAGCTGAACCAGGTCGTTCCAGGTCACGAAGACCAGAAGGGTCAATACCAAAGCGAGACCGATACGGAAACCGTATTCTTGCGCCCGCTCCCCGAGCGGCCGCCCGCGCACCGCCTCGATCGCGTAGAACAGCAGGTGGCCACCATCCAGCATCGGAATGGGGAAGAGGTTCACCAGCCCCAGATTGATCGAGAGCACGGCCATGAACCACACGAGGTTGGTGAGGCCGGTGTCCGCCACCTCGCCCGACATCTGGGCGATCTTCACGGGCCCGCCGAGCTGGTCGGCGCTGCGCTCTCCCACGATGATCTGGCCGACGGCCTGAAGTGTTGCGCCCGTGATTCGCACGGTCTGCTGGCCGGCCTCCCACACGGCGGACGCCGGATCGTAGCGCTTGTAGGCCACTTCGGAGCCGGTGACGCCGAGCAGGCCGATCGTGTGGGTGTTGCCGAACCGATCCTCGACCGTCCGCGTCTCGGGGGTGACCTGAAGGGGCACGCGCTCGCCCTCGCGCTGGACCACGATGCGCAGTTGGTCGTCGGGGTTCAGGCGCACGATGCGCTGGACGTCCTCGAAGCGCTCGATCTCCGTGCCGTCGATCGCGACGAAGCGGTCGCCCGCCTGGACGCCGGCCTGCGCGGCGGCGCTGCCCTCCTGGACCTCACCGACCACGGCCGGGGTGTAGGGCTGCCCGTGCAGCGCGAAGACAGCGCCCAGCGCCACCACAGCGAAGACAAAGTTCGCGATCGGCCCTGCGGCGACGACGGCTGCGCGCTGATGCAGGCGCTTGAAGGGGAACGCGACCTTGCGCTCGTCCGCGGTGAACTCGCGCTCCGCATCCGGCTGGCTGGAGGCGTTGGCATCCCCGAACATCTTCACGTAGCCGCCGAGCGGCACGGCGCTGAACTTCCAGCGGGTCCCCGCCCGATCCGTGATGCCCACGATCTCCGGCCCGAAGCCGATGGAGAAGGTTTCCACCCGAACGCCCACGCGCCGGGCGACCCAGTAGTGGCCGAACTCGTGCACGAACACGAGGACCGTCAGCACGATCAGGAAGGGGATGAGGTAGTTGCCGAGAATGTCCATGCCGGTAGCCCCGCGAAGCGTCGGTGAAGCGGATCAGGCGGACGCCCGCGCGCGGCGCGCCAGGGACCGGGTCAACGCCCGGGCTTCGCGGTCCGCCTCCTCGACGTCGTCCAGCCCGGCGATGGGCCCGATGCCGCACCGATCGAGCACCGCTTCGACGGTCTCGGGAACGCCCAGGAAGCCGATCTCGCCGTCGAGGAACGCTTGAACGGCCACTTCGTTGGCCGCATTCAACATAGTTGGGGCGCGGCCGGCGCGGCGCAATGCCTCGCGCGCCAGGCCAAGCGCGGGAAAGCGCGCGTCGTCGGGGGCCTCGAAGGTGAGCTGGCCGATGCTCGCGAGGTCCGCATGCTCCACCGGCCCGGCCATGCGGCCCGGCCAGGCCAGGGTGTGCGCGATGGGCGTGCGCATGTCCGGCAGCCCCAGCTGCGCCAGCGTGGAGCCGTCCCGGTAGGCCACCATGCTGTGGATGATCGACTGTGGATGGACGAGCACGTCGATGCGCTCTTCGGGAATCTGGAAGAGGTGGTGGGCCTCGATCAGCTCCAGCCCCTTGTTCATCATCGTGGCGGAATCCACGGAGATCTTGGCGCCCATCGACCAGTTGGGATGGGCGACGGCCTGCTCCGGCGTGGCGCGTTCCAGGACCTCGCGCGAGGTCTGCCGGAAGGGCCCGCCCGAGGCCGTGAGGATGAGGCGGCTGACGTCCGACCGGCGCTCCCCGTCCAACACCTGAAAAATGGCGTTGTGCTCGGAGTCGACGGGCAGCAACGTGGCCCCGTGGCGGGCGACCTCGTTCATCACCAGCTCCCCGGCGCACACCAGCGTCTCCTTGTTCGCCAGCGCGACCGTCACCCCGCGCCGGATCGCGGCAAGCGCCGGCGCGAGCCCCGCCGACCCGACGATGGCCGCCATCACCCACTCGGCGGGGCGGTCCGCCGCCTCCACGAGCGCTTGATCCCCCGCGCCCACGGCGATGTCCGTGTCCGCCAGCGCCTCCTTGAGCGCCGCGTAGCGGTCGGGATCGGCGACGGCGGCATAGCGGGCGCCGAACTCGCGCGCCAGCGCTGCAAGCTGCTCGACGTTGCCGCCGGCGGTCAGGGCCTCGACGCGAAAGGCTTCCGGATGGCGGCGCACCAGATCGAGCGTGCTGCTGCCGATCGACCCCGTTGCGCCCAGCACCGAAATGGTCCGCGGTTCGTTCCACTCGCTCGGCATCGCGGTGGAGGCGTCCTGCTCATCCGGCTGCGTCATGCCTGAGTCCCCAGCAGAAGGTGGAGTGCGGCCACCGCCAGGATGACCGCCAGCAAACCGTCCGTACGGTCGAGGATTCCGCCGTGGCCCGGAATGACGACCCCGGAATCCTTGACGTGAAAGTAGCGCTTCCACGCGGACTCCAGCAAATCCCCGCCCTGCTCCACGACGGCCAGACCGGCGCCCATCGCGGCCGCCGCCGGAAGACTCGTCAGCCAAGGCACCTCCCCCAGCACGGGGAAAGCCGCCACCGACGCGGCGGACAGCACGGCCGCACCGCCCATGCCGCCGAGCAGGCCCGCCCACGTCTTGTTGGGACTCAGATGCGGCGCCAGGCGCCACCCGCCGAGCGCGCGCCCGGCGACGAAGGCGCCGACGTCCGTGGCCCAGACCAGCACCAGCAGCCAGATCAGGAGCGCGCCGCCGATATCCGGGTGCTGGCGCAGCCAGATCGCCGCCGCACAGGCGATGGCCACGTAGGCGAAAGCCGATGCCGTAACCAGCCCGGCACGCCCCCGCAGGATGAGCCCCGCAAGCGCGCCCCCCGCAGCGGCAACGACGAACACGGCCGGCCAAGTGGTCGTAACCGCGAAGATGACGACCAGGGAGATCGCGGCTACGGCTATCGGCACCGCCACCGGGCGATCCGCCCCGCCGGCGGTGTCGGTGAGTTCGCCGGCCATTGCCATCGCAGCCAACAGCACCAACGCGGCGGTGGGCAGCGGCCCCGCATAGATGACGAGCAGCACGAGCGGCGCCAGGACGACGCCGCTGATCACGCGCTTGCGCAGCGAGCCGGATTTAGCGGGTTTCGAGGGTTGCGCCATACCGTCGGTCGCGCTGGCGGAAATCGTCGATGATGCGGGCGATGTCGTCACGCGTGAAATCGGGCCACAGCTTGTCCAGGAACATCAGCTCGCTGTACGCGCACTGCCAAAGCAGGAAATTGCTCAAGCGCTTCTCCCCGCTGGTGCGCAGCACCACGTCAGGATCGGGCACGTCCGGGGCGAACAGCTCGTGGGCGAACACCGTCTCGTCGATGGCGGCGGGATCGATCTCGCTGGCCGCGGCACGTTCCGCCAACCGCCGCGCGGCGCCCACGATTTCCTGCCGCCCGCCATAGTTGATGGCCACCGTGAGCGTCAGCCGCGTGTTGCTCGCAGTCTGCCGCTCACCCTCCGCGATGAGGTCGACGATGTCGCGCGACAGCCGGGTACGGTCGCCGATGACCCGCATGCGCACGTCGTTGCGGTGGAGTTCATCGATCTCCGCCCGCAGATAGCGGCGCAGCAGCCGCATCAGCTCGTCGATCTCGGCCGCCGGCCGCCGCCAGTTCTCGGCTGAGAATCCGAACACCGTCAGGTGCTGGATGCCGTGCTCGGCAGCGCCCTCCACCGCTTCGCGCAGCGCCTCAGCGCCCTGGCGGTGCCCGGCCGTTCGCGGAAGTCCGCGCGCCCGCGCCCACCGGCCGTTGCCGTCCATGATAATGGCGAGGTGCCGCGGGACGGACCCTGGCGACCGGACGCCGCCTGCCGACATCGTCAGACCTGCATGATCTCGTTTTCCTTGGTCTCCAGAAGGTCGTCGACCTGCTTGATGTGGTCGTCCGTCATCTTCTGGAGCTTGTCGCTGGCGCGCTTGGCCTCGTCCTCCGACAGCTCGCCGGACTTCTGCTGCTTCTTCAGCGCGTCCATGCCCTCGCGGCGGACGTTGCGGATCGCCACCCGCGCCTGCTCGGCATACTTGCTCGCAATCTTGGAGAGTTCTTGACGTCGTTCCTGGCTGAGCTCGGGAATGGGCACGCGGATCGTCTGCCCCTCGGTCTGCGGGTTGAGGCCCAGCCCGGAATCGCGGATGCCCTTCTCCACGTTCGTCACAATCGAGCGATCCCACACCATCACCGAGAGCATGCGCGGCTCGGGCACGCTGATGGTGCCGACCTGGTTGATGGGCATCTCCGTGCCGTAGGCCTTGACCGTCACGGGCTCCAGCAGCCCGGCGTGCGCCCGGCCGGTACGCAGGCCCTTGAACTCGCGCTTGAGCGTTTCCACAGCGCCGTCCATCCGGCGTTGGATGTCGTCGAAGTCTGCTTCCTCGCTCACGGTTGGCCCCTCTGTTCCGCTTCGTGGTCGCCGTCGACGATGGTGTAGTAGCCGTCGCCCTGCAGGATGTCGGGAAAGCCACCGGCACGTGCAATGGAAAAAACGATAATGGGAATGTGGTTTTCCCGCGCCAGCGAAATGGCCGAATGATCCATCACACCCAGGTCCTGGGTGAGCACGTCCATGAAGGTCAGCCGCCGGTAGCGCACGGCGTGCGCCTCGCGCGCCGGGTCCGCGCTGTACACGCCATCGACCTTCGTGCCCTTGAACAGCGCCTGGCAGCCCATTTCCGAAGCGCGCAACGCCGCGGCGCTGTCGGTCGTGAAGAAGGGGTTGCCGGTGCCGGCCGCGAAGATCACCACCCGGTTCTTTTCCATGTGCCGCAATGCGCGGCGCCGGATGTACGGCTCGGACACCGTGTCCATGGGGATGGCGGACTGAACGCGTGTTGCCACGCCGAGGTCTTCCAGGGCGTTCTGCATGGCCAGCGCGTTCATGACCGTGGCCAGCATGCCCATGTAGTCGGCGGTGGCGCGCTCCATGCCGCCCGCAGCGGCGGCCATGCCGCGGAAGATGTTGCCGCCGCCCACCACGAGGCAAACCTGTACGCCCAGGTCGTGTGCGGCCTTCACGTCATGAGCGATACGGCTCACGGCGTCGGCGCTGAGGCCGTACGGCTCGTCGCCCATGAGGGATTCGCCGGAGATCTTGAGCAGGACGCGCGTGTAAACCGGGCAGCCGGCCATCCAGTCCCCCACTCTCCGACGCGCGGCGCGGCCGGAACCGCGCGATTCACGGTCGCCGGCCGTCACCCGGCCGGCTCGAAGCGATGAAACCCATCCGCCGGCACCGGGGCCGGCGGATGGGCGGATCGCTCGCGCGAGACGCGTGTTACGCGCTCGCGGCGGACTCTTCCTCGCTTTCGCTCTCGGCGCCCTCGCCCAGCGAGAAACGCACGAAGCCGGCGACCTTCACCTCGGTGCCGAGGTCGTCGCTGGCCTTCTTGATTACGTCGCGGACGCGGCTCTCGCCGTCGACGACGAAGAGCTGGTCCAAGAGCGCGATTTCCTCGTAGAACTTGCGCAGCCGGCCCTCGACCATCTTCTCGATGATGTTCTCGGGCTTGCCGCTATCGCGCGCCTGCTGCTCCAGCACGCGGCGCTCACGCTCCACAACGGCCGGGTCGATGTCCGCCTGGCTCACGGCGTTCGGCTGGGCCGCCGCCACGTGCATGGCCAGCTGCTTCGCCAGCCCTTCCAGCTTCTCGGACTCGACGTCGGCCTCCAGCGCCACGAGCACCCCGATCTTGCCCAGGTTGGGCGCGAGCTGGTTGTGCACGTAGGCGGAAACCGCGCCGCGATCGACCGACAGGGCAGCCGAGCGCGAGAGCTTCATGTTCTCGCCGATCGTGGCGATGGTCTGGGTGAGCTCTTCCTCGACCGTCCGCCCGGTCTCCGGGTAAATCGTCTGCTTGAGCGTCTCCAGGTCGCCGCCGGCGCTCAGGGCCAGCTCGGTCACCTTGCCCACGAAGTCCTGGAAGGTCTCGTTGCGGGCCACGAAGTCGGTCTCGGCGTTGACCTCGACGATGGCGCCGCTGGTGCCCGCCGTGTGCACGCCGATGAGGCCGTCCGCCGCCGTGCGGCCCGCCTTCTTGGCCGCCTGCGACAGGCCCTTCTGACGCAGCCAGTCGACGGCTGCCTCGATGTCGCCCTCGGTATCCGCCAGGGCCTTCTTGCAGTCCATCATCCCGGCGCCGGTTCGCTCGCGAAGTTGCTTGACCAGCGCCGCGCTGACATCAGCCATGGTTCGTCGTCCCCTCGTTGTCCTCGTCGTCCCTCAGGTGTCTCAGCGCGGCCGATCAGGCGTTGCTCGCCTCGGCGCTCTCGGCGGACTCGCCCTCGCCGGCGGACGCGGCGGCCTCGTCGGCCGCGTCCGTCTCGTCGTCGGTGTCCGGAACCTGCTCGCCGGCTTCCTCGGACTCGCCGAGGTCGGCGCCGGTGGCGGACAGCTCGGCCTGGATGCCGTCGAGCACGGCGTCCGCAACCAGCTGACAGTACATATTGACCGCGCGAATGGCGTCGTCATTGCCCGGGATGGGGTAATCCACACCCTTCGGGTTGGAGTTGGAATCCAGCACCGCGACGACCGGGATGCCGAGCTTCTGCGCCTCCTTGATGGCGAGATGCTCCTTGTTCGTGTCGATCACGAACATGACGTCCGGCAGGCCGCCCATGTCCTTGATGCCGCCGAGCGCGCGGTCGAGCTTGTCGCGCTCGCGGCGAAGGTTGAGCGTCTCCTTCTTCGTCAGGCCGGTGCCGCCCTCTTCCAGAATCTCTTCCAGCTGGCGCAGGCGCTTGATGGAGTGGCTGATCGTGCGCCAGTTGGTCAGCATGCCACCGAGCCAGCGGTGGTTGACGTAGTACTGGCCGCAGCGCGTGGCCGCTTCCGCCACGTACTCGCTGGCCTGGCGCTTCGTGCCCACCATGAGCACGCGGCCGCCGTTGGCGACGGTGCCGCGGATGAACTCGAGCGCGCGCGAAAGCTGCGGAACGGTCTGCTGGAGATCGATGATGTGGATGCCGTTGCGCTCGCCGTAGAGGTACGGCGACATCATCGGGTTCCAGCGGCGGGTGGTGTGGCCGAAGTGGACGCCAGCCTCCAGCAGCTGGCGCATCGTGAAGGTCGGGAGCGCCATCTTAACCTCGTCTCTCCGGTTGGACCTCCGCGGGCCGGGAATCCGCGCCGCGCGCGGACACCGGACGCCCCGGCATCGCCGCCGGGCTGGCCCGCGTGTGGGATTTCGGGTTCACGCGGGGAATACGCCCTGTCGCCCCGGAACGCAAGGCCGTTGGCCGGGGTGGACTCACACCGGGTGAAACGGTCGGGCGAGGCCCTAGCTCGGGAGGGTTAAACGTCCTCCAGCTCGACCCCCGCAACCCCCTTGAGCGCCTGCCGCGCCGCCGCCGTCAGGCGGTAGCCGCCGGGCAGTTTCATCTCCACCTCGCGCCCGTCGTCCAGGTCGACGACGACGGACACGCGCCCCCGGCCCTTCTGATCGCGGTCGAGCACGCTCTTGAGCTGGGTGAGCGCGCCGGAATCGCGCAAGTGCACCCGCAGCCCCGCGGCGGCCTCGGCCACCGCGTGGTCGAGGTCCGTGACCTCGACAGCGGACAGGCGCAGCTCCTCGGAATCCTGGCGCACCTCCACGGTCATCAGCACGGGCTGGCCCACCACCAGCAGCTCGCGCGCCTGCGCCAGGGCTTCGGAGAAGATGACGATCTCCTTGATGCCCGTCTTGTCGGACACCTGGACGAACGCGAACTTGTTGCCGCTGTTCTTGGCGCGGCGCTCCTGCTTGCCCACGACCATGCCGGCGATCTTCTTGCGCCCCGGATCGCGGCGCATGGCGCGCGGCAGGTCGGCGAAGCGCGTGACGCCCAGGCGCTCCAGGCTGCGGCCGTAGGCGTCCATCGGGTGCGCCGAGAGGTAGAAGCCGATGGCCTCGTGCTCGTGGCGCAGCCGGTCCATGGTCGGCCAGTCAGGAACCTCGGGAAGCTCCACGCGCGGGGCGCTGGCCGGCCCCTCGCCGAACAGGCTGACCTGGGAGTCGTGGCGCGCGTCGCTCGCCGCCGCGGCATGGCGGACCAGGGTGTCGGCGCCCTTGTAGACCTGTTGCCGGTTGCCGCAGAGGGAGTCGAACGCGCCGGCACAGGCCAGCATCTCCATCTGCTTCTTGTTGACCAGCTTGGTGTCCAGGCGCGAGGCAAGATCGGTCAGGTCGGCGAAGGCGCCGTTGGCCTCGCGCTCGGCCACCAGCGTCCTCATCGCGGCGTGCCCGACGTTGCGCAGGGCACCCAGCGCGTAGCGGATGGCGCGCGTGCCGTCGGCCATGACCTCGACGCTGAAGTCCGCCTCGGAGCGGTTGATGTCCGGCGGCAGCAGCGGAATGCCCAGGCGCTCCAGCTCCTGGCGGAAGACGTCGAGCTTTTCCGTGCTGACCATGTCGTAGGTCATCAAGGCCGCCATGAACTCCACCGGGTAGTTCGCCTTCAGGAACCCGGTCTGGTAGGCGATCATGGCGTAGGCGGCGGCGTGGCTCTTGTTGAAGCCGTAGCCGGCGAACTTGGCGACCTGATCGAAGATGCGGTCCGCCTGGCTGCGGTCGACGCCGCGTTCCACCGCGCCCTCGACGAACTTCTCGCGCTGGGCGTCCATTTCGGACTGGATCTTCTTGCCCATGGCGCGCCGCAGCAGATCGGCGGCGCCCAGGGAGTAGCCCGCAAGCTCCTGGGCCGCCTGCATCACCTGCTCCTGGTAGATCATGATCCCGAAGGTTTCCTTCAGGATCCCCTCCAGGTTGGGGTGCAGGTAGTCGATCTCCTCCTCGCCGTGCTTGCGCGAGATGAAGGAGGGGATGTTGTCCATCGGCCCCGGCCGGTAGAGGGCGACGACGGCGATCATCTCCTCGAAGCGGTCGGGGCGCAGGCGGCGCAGCACGTCGCGCATGCCGCCCGATTCAAGCTGGAAGACGCCCACCGTCTCGCCGCGGGCGATCATGGCGTAGGTGGCTTCGTCGTCGAGCGGGATGGTGGAGAGGTTCAGCTCGATCCCGCGCTCGGCGAGCAGCGCGCACGCGCGCGCCATGACGGACAGCGTCTTGAGGCCCAGGAAGTCGAACTTGACCAGGCCGGCCTTCTCGACGTCCTTCATGTTGAACTGCGTCACCGGCATGTCGGCGCGCGGATCGCGGTACAGCGGGATCAGCGCGTCCAGCGGCCGGTCGCCAATGACCACACCGGCGGCGTGGGTGGAGGCGTGGCGGTACAGCCCCTCCAGCTTGAGCGCGATGTCGATCAGCCGGCGCACCTGCTCGTCGCTGTCGCGCCATTCCTGAAGCTGCGGCTCGCTGTCGATGGCCTCCTGCAGCGTGACCGGATTGGCCGGGCTCTGCGGCACCAGCTTGCAGATGCGGTCCACCTGCCCGAACGGCATCTCCAGCACGCGGCCCACGTCGCGCAGCGCGGCGCGCGCCTGGAGCTTTCCGAAGGTGATGATCTGGGCGACGTGCTCGTGGCCGTACTTCTCCTGAACGTAGGCGATCACCTCGTCACGCCGGTCCTGACAGAAGTCCACGTCGAAGTCCGGCATGTTGACGCGTTCGGGGTTCATGAACCGCTCGAACAGGAGGTTCCAGGCGAGCGGGTCCAGATCCGTGATCAAGAGCGCCCAGGCCACCAGCGAGCCCGCGCCGGAGCCGCGCCCCGGCCCCACGGGAATATCCCGGTTCTTCGCCCACTGGATGAAGTCGGCGACGATCAGGAAGTAGCCCGGAAAGCCCATGTTCTCGATGACGTCGAGCTCGTGCTGCAGCCGGTGCCAGTACGGCTCCGCCGCGCGCTCGCGCGCGTCCGCGTCCATGTCCGCGGTGTAGACGTGGGTTTCCAGGCGGTCGCGCAGGCCCTGCTCGGCCGTCTCGCGCAGCACCTCGATCTCGCTGCGCCCGTCGCCGATGGCGCTGGGCAGCATGGGATCGATGGGCTCGGGGAAGTGGTGGCAACGCTGCGCCACCACGAGGGTGTTGTCCACGGCCTCCGGCAGGTCCTCGAACAGCTGGCGCATGGCGCCGGCCGGCTTGAAGCCGTGATCGGGGGTGAGCTTGCGCCGGTTGTCCTGGCTGAGGTACGCGCCCTCGGCGATGCACAGCAGCGCCTCGTGGGCCTCGTGCATGCCCTCGTCCGGGAAGAAGGCCTCGTTCGTCGCGACGAGCGGCACCTCGGTGTCGTAGGCGAGCTGGACCATGCGGTCCTCGATCGCCTCTTCCGTGGCGAGGCCGTGGCGCTGGACCTCGACGTAGAGGCGGCCGGGAAAGATCCCGATCAGGCGCTCCAGGCTCTCGCGCGCCTGCTCGTCCTTGTTCTCCGCCAGCAGGCGGCCGACGGGCCCGCTCGGCCCGCCCGAGAGGCACAGCAGCCCCTCGGCGTTCGCCGCGAGCTTGTCCCAGGAGATGTGCGGCGTCTCCCCGCTGGGCGTTTCCAGGAAGGCGCGGCTGACCAGATGGATCAGGTTCTGATAGCCGGTTTCGTCCTGCACCAGCAGCACGAGCTGGTCGGGCGCGGCGTCGGCGCCGGTGCCGTTGCGGGCGCTGCCCTCGGGGCGCGCGACCGCGAGCTGGCAGCCCACGACCGGCTGCACGCCCTGCTTCTTGGCGGTCTGGGCGAATTCCAGAACACCGAAGAGGTTGTTGGTGTCCGTCATGGCGACGGCCGGCATGCCGTGCTGACGGCACAGCTCGACCAACTCGGGGACCTTGATGGCGCCCTCGGACAGGGAATACGCCGAGTGAACGCGCAGGTGGACGAAATCCGCGTGGCTCATGGCCGGGACCGTGGCCCCGGCCCCCGAGTCCACACAACAGGGATGCGCCGGCGAGTGGCTAGCGCATGACATCATGTTTGCTGACCGAGCCGGAAGCCTCTGGATAAGCGCCTGTTTTTCCGGTGGGAGCAGTTTCAGCGCCTGCGGCGCTCACCGGCCTGTCGGCCGCTTCACGCACGATAAAACGGAACCGCGCACGTGGTTCCGTTTTACGCCGATCCGCTCTAGCGGTACGTCATCTCGCGGATCTGGAGCGCCCCGCCGCCGCGCGTGAGGCGCATGCGGTGGCCGTTGACGATGCGGGTGCCGTGGACGATGACCTCGCGCACCTGATCCGGGGTGAAGCCGAACATCTTGCCCATCTTGAGCGCCGCGCGCCGAGGCACCTGCGTCAGGTTCATCTCGATCGCCACGACCTCGGCCGTGCTGTCGCCGCGGTCGTCCGGCTTCACGTCCTTGCTGAGGATGATCTCGAAGGCACTATTGTCGAACGATGCGGCGTCGCTCGGCACCGCGTGGTACCAGCAACCCCAGTCCCGCGTGCCCGCGATCAGGCCCCAGCGGCACTGGTAGACCGCGCCCACGGCGACCTTGCTTTCGCCCAGCGTCGGGATGTGGGTGTAGGTCTTGTCGACCTCGATGGGCTCCGCCGCGTGCACCCGCGCGCCCGTCAGAACCACGGCCGCGGCTAGGCCCATGACCAGCCACCGGACGGACATCGCGGCCTCCTGCTTAGGTCCGATCCCGGCCCGAGTCGTACGCGACCCATCACGAATTTCAAGGAAACCCGAGGCGACTGACGCGATGCGTGCAGCACGCCGGCTAGGCCGGCGAGACGTGCCCGTCGACGATGCGCAGCGTGCGGTCCATGCGCGCGGCGAGGTCGAAGTTGTGCGTCGCCACCAGGGCCGCCAGGCCCGCATCGCGCGCAAGCCCTTGGAGCAGATCGAACACGCGGTCGGAGGTGTGGGGATCGAGGTTCCCCGTGGGCTCGTCGGCCAGCAGCAGGTCCGGCCGGTTGACAAGGGCGCGCGCGATGGCGACCCGCTGCGCCTCGCCGCCCGAGAGGCGCGCCGGGCGGTGATCGGCGCGCTCGCTCAGTCCGACCTGCTCCAGCAACTCGAGTGCCCGCGACCGCGCCTCGCGCCGGCCGCTGCCCGCGATCATCTGCGGCAGGATCAGGTTCTCGGCCGCCGAAAACTCGGGCAGCAGGTGGTGATGCTGGTAGACGAAGCCGAGCGCGGTGCGGCGCAGGCGGGTGCGCGCGCCGTCGTTGAGCTGCGAACCGTCCGCGCCGGCGATGCGGATGCGCCCGGTGTCGGGGCGTTCCAGCAGCCCGGCGATGTGCATCAGCGTGGATTTGCCCGAGCCGGACGGCCCCACGAGGGCGACGAACTCCCCCGGCTGGACCGTGAGCGCGGCGTCATCCAGCACCGTCAGGCGGTTCTCGCCTTGCCGGAACTCCTTGTGCACCCCATCGATGTGCAGCGCGGGCTCACTCATAGCGCAGGGCCTCGACCGGATCGAGCCGCGCGGCGCGCCAGGCGGGATAGACCGTCGCCAGCAGCGAGAGCGCCAGCGCCATGACGACGACGGCCGCCGTCTCGCCGCTGTCCACCTTCGCCGGCAGGTTGGAGAGGAAGTAGATCTCCTCCGCGAACAGCTTGGCGCCGGTCAGCCCCTCCAGCCACTGCCGGATGGTTTCGATGTTCTTGGCGAACGCCAGGCCGAGGCCGAAGCCGACGGCGGTGCCGATCACCCCGATGCTCGCGCCCGATAGCATGAAGATGCGCATGACCATCCCGCGCGTGGCGCCCATCGTGCGCAGGATGGCGATGTCCGCGCCCTTGTCCTTCACCAGCATGATCTGGCCGGAGATGATGTTGAACGCGGCGACGAGGATGATGAGCGTGAGGATGAGGAACATCACGTTGCGCTCGACCTCGATCGCGTTGAAGAAGCTGGCGTTCGCCCGCTTCCAATCGACGACGTGATAGCCGGCGCCGAGCGTGCGCACGATGTCCCGCCGCGCCGCCGCGACCTCATCGGGATTGCGGACGAACACCTCGATGGCGTTCACGCCCTCGCCCGTCTTGAAGAACTTTTGCGCTGCGTCCAGCGGCATGTAGATGAAGCGGCTGTCGTATTCGTACATGCCCACGTCGAAGAGCCCGCCGACGCGGAAGCTCTTCACGCGCGGCACTGTGCCCATCACCGTGGTTTCGCCGCGCGGGCTGACGAGCGTGATCTGACCCCCCTCGCCCAGCCGGAGGCTGCGCGCGAGATCGCTGCCGACCAGCGCGCCGCGTCCCTCGAACGCGTCGAGGTTGCCGCGCACGACGTTGCCGGCGATCAGCGGGCGCTCTTCGAGGTTGTCCCGCGTCATGCCGCGCACCACGGCGCCCGTGGCCTGACCGTCGTGGGTCGCCATGATGTCGCCGTGGACCTGGGGGTGCACGCGCGTCACGCCGTCCAGCCCGCGCAGCCGCTCCGCGAGCGTGCGGTAGTCCGAAATGGTGTCGCCGGCCGGGTAGACGGTGACGTGGCCCTGCACGCCCAGGATGCGGTCGAGCAGGTCGGCGCGGAAGCCGTTCATCACCGCCATGACGATGATGAGCGTCGCCACGCCCAGCGCGATGCCCACGAGCGAAAAGCCCGCGATCACGGAGACGAAGCCTTCCTGGCGGCGGGCGCGCAGGTAGCGGAACGCCACCGTGCGCTCGAAGGCGCCGAAGATCATGGGGTTACGCCAACGCGTCGACGAGATATTGGTGGGCCGGAAAAGCCCCATCCCCCTCTGGTCTGCGCGCTGATGCGCGCAGCCCGTCTCCCCCTTCCCCTTCCGTGGGGAAGGGGGAGACCATAGAGGGGGTTGGGGCGACCTTCTTCATCGCCTTACGCAACGGCGAGCTTGCCGACCACGCTGTCGGGCGAGACGTCCTGGCGCTCGCCGGTGGCGCGGTGCTTCAACTCCACGTGGCCGCTCTTTACGCCCTTGGGCCCGACGATCACCTGCCACGGCAGGCCGATCAGATCCATCTGCGCGAATTTGGCGCCGGCGCTCTCGGGCGTGTCGTCGTGCAGCACGGAAACGCCCGCCTCCTGCAGGCGGCGCTCCAAGTCCTCGGCGGCCTGGGTACAACTCTCGTCCGACGGCTTCACGTTGATCAGCCCGACCGTGAAGGGCGCCACGGGCTCCGGCCAGACGATGCCGCTGTCGTCGTGGAAGGCCTCGATGATCGCGCCCACGACGCGCGAAACGCCGATGCCGTAGGAGCCCATGTGCACGGGCACCGTCTCGCCGTCGCGCGTGGAGATCGTGGCGTCCAGCGGCTCGGAGTACTTCGTGCCGAAGTAGAAGATGTGGCCGACCTCGATGCCGCGGCGCTGCACCTGTTTCTCAGCCGGCACCATGCGGTCGAATTCCTCGGGCTCGTGCCGGTCGTCGGTGCGGCAGTACTGCGAGGTCACGTAGTCGAAGATCTGGCCGTAGTCCTCGACGCTGTTCTGCACGCTGCCGAGCACGTCGAACTTCAGCAAATCGTCCGGGCAGTAGATCTCCGTCTCGCCCGTGTCGGCGAGGACGCAGAACTCGTGGCTGGTGCTGCCGCCGATCGGCCCCGTCTCGGCCTCGACCGGGATCGCCTGAAGTCCCATCCGCGCGAAGGTGCGCAGATAGGTCACGAACATCAGGCGATAGGCGCGCATGGCGCTTTCGTAGTCGATGTCGAAGGAGTAGCCGTCCTTCATCAGGAACTCGCGCCCGCGCATGACGCCGAAGCGCGGGCGGATCTCGTCGCGGAACTTCCACTGGATCTGGTAGAGGTTCTGCGGCACGTCGCGGTAGCTCTTCGCGCCGTGCTTGAAGATCTCGGTGATCTGCTCCTCGTGCGTGGGGCCGTAGAGCATCTCGCGGTCGTGCCGGTCGCGGATGCGCAGCATCTCCTTGCCGTAGTCCTCGTACCGGCCCGACTGACGCCACAGATCGGCGGACTGGATCGTGGGCATCAGCACTTCCTGCGAGCCCACGCGGTCCTGCTCCTCGCGCACGATCCGCTCGATGTTCTTGAGCACCGCATAGCCCAGGGGCAGCCAATTGTAGATGCCGGCGCTCGCCTGGCGGATCATGCCGGCGCGCAGCATCAGGCGGTGCGAAACCACCTGCGCCTCGGCGGGGGTTTCCTTCAGCGTGGGCAGGAAATACTGCGACAGGCGCATGGCACACCTTCGGCGTCGAGCGGGAACATGAGGGTGCGACGCGCGGCTTACACCGCGCGCGGGAGCGCGGGCACTCTATGGAAGCGGGTATGGGCTGTCCATGCCGCGGCGGCGCCTGCCGGCGTCAGGGCGTGCCGGTGCCGAAGCGCTCCTGGCAGCGTTCGGCCAACTCGTGCTGCGCGCGGCTGGTGATGGGGCGGCCGTTGAAGCTCGCGCGGCCGGTTTCGAGGTCCACGGCGACCGTGCCGACCTCGGCATCGGCGGTGAAGCCGGCGCCTTCCACGGGCACGGCGGGGCCGTCGGCCGACCCCTCGCCCTCGCCGGAGGGCGTGCCCGTTTCGAACAGCTCGACCTCGATCGGGATCGTGATCGTCTTCGGCAGCTTCAGGTCGTGGCCCCCGCCCAGCTCGGCGGGCGTCACCTCATTGCCGTGGACGTCCACCCCGCCCTCGTAGGCGACGTCCGCCGCCGGGTCGTGCTTGACAAGCTGCGCGCAGGTTTCCTTCGTCACGGTTACCGTGCGCTCGCCCGCGTCCGTGAGCGCCGGCGCGACTACGAGCCCGACTGCCAGGAGTGCCGCTTCGTACCGCATCGCCGCCAAGGCTACCGCCTTTCCGCCCGCGCGGACCAGGCCAAACGTGAACCCCAGTTCAAACGTGGGAAGCCGCCATGCTCGACCGCTTCTTCGGCCTTTCCGCCAACGGCACGACCGTGCGGCGCGAACTCCTCGGCGGGGCCACCACCTTCCTGACGATGGCCTACATCGTCGTGGTGAACCCGGCGATCCTGGCGGATGCGGGCATGGACTTCGGCGCCGTCTTCGTCGCCACCTGCGTCGCGGCGGCGATCGGCGCGTTGATCATGGGGCTGTACGCCAACTATCCCTTCGGGCTGGCGCCGGGCATGGGCCTGAACGCCTACTTCGCCTATTCGGTCGTCGGCGGGCTGGGCTTTTCCTGGCAAACGGCGCTGGGCGCGGTCTTCGTTTCCGGCGTGATCTTCCTGGTGCTGTCGATCCTTCCCGTGCGCGAATGGATCATCAACGCCATCCCGCGCAACCTGAAGGTCGCGATCTCGGCCGGAATCGGGCTGTTCCTGGGGCTGATCGGGCTCCAGAACGCGGGCGTGGTGGTCAACGACGAGGCCACGCTGGTCGCGCTCGGCGACCTGACGGCCGCGACGACGATCCTGGCGGGCGCGGGCTTCGCGCTCATGGTCGCGCTGGACGCGCGCGGCGTGCCGGGCGCGGTGCTCATCGGCATGCTGGGGATCAGCGCCGTGGGCCTGACGCTCGGCCTCTCGGCCTTTCAGGGCATCGCCGCCGTGCCGCCGGACCCCATGCCCACGCTGGGCCAGCTGGACATCGCGGGCGCGTTTCAGGCCGGCCTGATCACGATCATCTTCGCGTTTCTCTTCGTCGACCTCTTCGACAGCGCGGGCACGCTCGTCGGGCTGTCGCACCGCGCGGGGCTGCTGGCGCCCGACGGCACCCTGCCCCGCCTCAAGCGCGCGCTGATCGCGGACTCCACGGCCACGGTCGCGGGCGCGGCGCTCGGCACCTCGACGGTGACCAGCTACATCGAGAGCGCGACGGGGATCAAAGCCGGCGGGCGCACGGGCCTGACGGCCGTGGTCATCGGCGGGCTCTTCCTGCTGACGCTCTTCCTGGCGCCGCTGGCAAAGTCGGTGCCGAGCTACGCGACGGCCCCGGCGCTGGTGTTCGTGGCCTGCCTGATGGCCCGCGGCCTGGGCGAGATGGAATGGGAGGAGCCGACGGAATACGGCCCGGCCGTGGTGACGGCGCTGGGGATGCCGCTGACCTATTCGATTGCCGACGGCATCGGGCTGGGCTTCGTCACCTACGCGGCGGCGAAGTTGCTGGCCGGGCGGTTCCGCGACCTCTCCCCGGCCGTGCTGCTGATCGCGGTGCTCTTCGCCGCGCGCTTCGCCTTCCTGGAACTTGGATGACGGGTCACTCGTCGTATTGCGACCACGCCTCTTCCGGCGTCATGTCGCTGACGATCAGCATGTCGGACTGGATGACGCCGTAGGCGCCCAGCCACAGCACGGCCGCGAGGGCGGTTGTCACCAGGGCCTTGAGCCCCAGGCGCGGGCGCGCGGGCGCGCTTTCGGCGTGGCCCTCCTCCGGCTTCGTGGGCGGCTTGTTGCCCCACGGCAATACCAGGAAGAGCACCAACCACCACAGCAGCACGTAAAGCAGCACGCCCGTCAGCCAGCTCATCACCTCACGCCTCTTCCAGTTCGATCAGCGTGCCCTGGAAGTCCTTGGGATGCAGGAAAAGCACGGGCTTGCCGTGCGCGCCGGTCTTCGGCTCGCCGTCGCCGAGCACGCGCGCACCCTGCTCGCGGAGCTGATCCGCCGCCGCGCGGATGTCCGCCACTTCGTAGCAGACGTGGTGGATGCCCCCGTTCGGATTCTTCTGCAGGAACCCCGCAATCGGCGACTCCTCGCCCCGCGGCTCCAGCAGCTCCACCCGCGTGTTGGCGAGGTCGACGAAGACCACAGTGACGCCGTGGTCCGGCTGCGGCAGCGGCTCGGACACGCTGGCGCCGAGCGCATCGCGGTACTGCGCCGTCGCCGCGTCCAGGTCCGGCACGGCGATGGCAACGTGGTTCAGGCGGCCGATCATGCGGCCCTCCGTTTCCTGCTCCCGAGCGCGTCTCACCCCAGGCGCACGAGGTGCACGTCCGTCATGGGCTTGCGGCCCGTGATGCGCTGGAGCGTGCGCCGCACGGCCAGCCGCGCCGTTTCGCGCAGGGAGCCGTCGTTCACCCGCTCCCGCCGCGGCAGGCGCTGCACCGCGCGCTCCACCGCGTCCAGCACCGCGTCCGCCATTTCCGCACCCTCCTCGGTGTCCGGCACGAGGCCGTAGATGGAGAGCTGCGGATCGCCCTCGATGTGGCCGTCCGGGTCCACCGCGAGGGTGAGCACGGCCGCGCCCTGGAAGCCGAGCTTGCGGCGCTCGCGCACGGGCCCGCGGTCGATGGGGCTGAGCAGCTCGCCGTCGACCGCGATGCGGCCGACCAGGACCCGGTCAACCACCTCGCACGGGTCGGGCGCGAGGCGGATGCACTGCCCGTCCGCGGGCACGCGCCGCTGCGCCACGCCGCAGGCTCGCGCGATGCGCTCGTGCGCCAGAAGATGGCGAAGCTCGCCGTGCATCGGAACCGCGACCTGGGGCCGCACCCAGTCGTACAGCTGGCGCAACTCGTCCTGGCAGGGATGGCCGGAGACGTGGACGAAGTGATCCTCCTCCGTCAGCACGTCGATGCCGCGCAGCATCAGCTGGTTCTGCACGCCGTGGATGGCTTTCTCGTTGCCGGGGATCATGCGCGAGGAAAAGATCACCGCGTCCCCGGACTCCAGCTCCGCCCAGGGGTGGTTGTCGTGCGCGATGCGCGACAGCGCCGACCGCGCCTCTCCCTGGCTGCCCGTGACGAGCAGCAGCAGCTGATCGCGCGGCACGGAGTCGATCTCGCGCTCGTCCAAGAGCGGCGGCAGATCCTGAAGATAGCCCACATCCTGGGCGGCGCGGACGATCGTGTGCATCGCCCGCCCAACGAGCGCCAGCCGCCGGCCGCTGGCTTCCGCCGCCTTGGCGACGGACTCCAGCCGGGCGGCGTTGGTGGCGAAGCAGGTCACGGCCACGCGCTGCGTCAGCCCCTCGATCAGGTTCACGAGGCTCTCGCGCACCGCGGCCTCGGAGCCGCTGTGCCCCGGCGTCAGCGCGTTCGTGGAATCGCCGACGAGGGCGCGCACGTTTTCGTCGCCAAGCGCGGCCAGGCGGTCGCGGTCGAAGGGCGCGCCCACCAGCGGCTCGGGGTCCAGCTTCCAGTCGCCCGTGTGGACCGTCGTGCCCGCGTCCGTGCGCAGCACCAGCATGTTCGCTTCGGGCACGGAGTGCGTGACCGTGACGAACTCCAGGTCGTATGGCCCCACCTGGAAGCGGCCGCCCTGCGGAATCTCGATCAGTTCGACCGCGTCCGCGATTCCGAACTCCGCGAACTTGCGCCGCAGCACCGCCGCGGTGAAGGGCGTGGCGTAGACGGGCGCGCGCAGCCGCTCCCAGAGGTAGGGCAGCGCGCCCAGGTGGTCCTCGTGGGCGTGGGTGATGACGATGCCCGCCAGCTCGTCGCGGCGCTCGGCGATAAAGCCGGGATCGGGCAGCAGAATGTCCACGCCCGGCAGGCGCTCGTCGGCGAAGCTGATGCCGAGGTCGACGAGCAGCCAGGACCCGGCGTGGCCGTAGAGATAGGCGTTCTGGCCCACCTCACCGGTGCCGCCGAGGGGCAGGAAGTAGAGATCGTCGCGGCCGGGTTGAAGCGTCATGATCACGTTTTCGAGCCTGCGGCTGGCGTGGCGCGGTTGCGCGCATGGATTTGGCAAAGGCCGTCCAGCGTCAGCATCGCGTCCACGTGGTGAATGCGCGGCGTTTCATCGACGAAGAGCGGCGCCAGCCCCCCGGTCGCGACGACCGTGGGCGCGGCGCCGTGGGCGTCTTCCATGCGCGCCAGGATGCCTTCGATCAAGCCCATATAGCCCCAGAAGACGCCGGACTCCATGGCCGACACCGTGTTGGTGCCGATCACCCGGTCGGGGCGGCGGACTTGAATGTGCGGCAGGCGGGCGGTGGCGGCGTAGAGCGCGTCCACCGAGCAGTCGATGCCGGGCGCGATGACGCCGCCCTCGTAGCCGCCGTCGGCGCCAACCATGTCGAAGGTGGTGGCAGTGCCGAAGTCGACGACGATCAGCGGGCCGCCGTAGCGCGCGTGGCCGGCGACCGCGTTGGCCAGACGGTCCGCGCCGAGTTGGTCCGGCCGGTCGACGCGCACGGGCACGCCGGTTCGCACATCGGGATCGCCAACGACGAGCGGCTCGCCGCCGAAGTAGACGCGGCACAGGCGCCGCAGCTCGCGGCTCACAGCGGGCACGACCGTCGCGACCACCGTCCCGTCGATGTCATGCGGCCCAAGGCCGTTCAGCGCCATCAGCTCGGTGAGCCAGACGGCATACTCATCGGCCGTGCGCTCCGCGTGGGTGGCCGCCCGCCAGGAAGCCCGCCAATCCGTGCCGTCGTGGACCGCGAAGACGATGTTCGTGTTGCCGCAGTCGATGGCGAGCAGCATGGCGGCAGGTTAGCCGATGAGCGCGACATCGCCCACCGTCAGGCGCCGTTTGTCCCCGTCCCAGGTTTCCATGACGAGCGCGCCGTCCTCGCCCAGCCCCTGATAGGTGCCGACGACCGTCTCGTCCGGCAGGTTGACCTGCAGCCGCTCGCCCATGGGGTGGCACCGTTGCATCCAGGCCGCGCGGATGGGCGCGAAACCCGCCCGCTTCCACGTTCGCCACCATGGCTCGAATTCGCCGGCGAAGCGGGCGAGCAGGTCCGCCGCGCCGATCTCGACGCCCGCATCGCGCAGCGTGGTGGCCGGGTGCTGGGCATCCGCCGGCGCGGCCGCGACGTTAACGCCCACGCCGAGGACCAGCTTTTCCGCCTCCGGCACCCACTCGGCCAGCATGCCGGCCAGCTTGCGGCCGTCGAGCAGGACGTCATTGGGCCACTTCAGGATCACGGTATGGTCGTTCGGCACGAGCCCGTCCAGCGCGTCCGAGAGCGCCAGCGCCGCCACGAAGGTGGTCTGCGCCGCCGCCTCCAGTGAGCTGTCCATCACGAGGGACAGGTAGAGGTTGCCGCGCGGGCTGCTCCAGGTGCGGCCCAGCCGGCCGCGCCCCGCGCGCTGCTCGCGCGCCCAGACCAGCGTGCCTTCTTCCGCGCCCTCGCGGGCCAGCGCGCGGGCCTCGTCGTTGGTGCTCTCGACCGCGTCGCGCTCGACGAGAGTTAAGCCGTCGGGAAGCTCGGGCCCCGTCATGATGCCTCCTCACCCGCCGACCAGCGCCGCCGCGGCCATGCGGGCGCCGCCGATGACCGGGCTCGGGAAGATGAAGAACAGCAGCACGAGCGCGCCGGAAACGCCCATCACCAGGTTCATCTCACGCCCGAACGGCGTGTCGAACGCCTCCGCCGGCTGGTCGAAGTACATCAGCTTGACGATGCGAAGGTAATAGAAGGCCGCCACGACGCTGGAGAGCACGCCGACCACGGCCAGCGTGACCAGCCCGGCCTCGATCGCGGCCATGAAAACGTAGAACTTGGCGAAGAACCCGGCAAGCGGCGGAATGCCGGCCATGGAGAACATGAAGATCGCCATCGCCAGCGCCATCATGGGATGCGTGCGCGACAACCCCTTCAGGTCGTCGATGTTCTCCACCATGCGCTCTTTGTGGCGCATGCACAGGATCACCGCGAAGGTGCCCAGGTTGGTGATCAGGTAGATCGCCATGTAGATGCCGAGCCCGCGCAGCCCGGCCTCGGTACCGGCCGCCAGGCCGACCAGCGCGTAGCCCACGTGGCCGATGGAGGAGTAGGCCATCAGCCGCTTGATGTTCGTCTGGTTGATGGCTGCAAGGGCGCCCAGGATCATCGAGAGCAGCGACACGGCGACGACGATCTGCTGCCACTGTCCCACGAGGTCGGCGAACGGGCCCATCATCACGCGCGCCAGCAGCGCGATGGCCGCGACCTTGGGGGCGGAGGCGAAGAAGGCCGTCACGGCCGTGGGCGCGCCCTCATAGACGTCGGGCGTCCACATGTGGAACGGAACGGCGCCCACCTTGAACGCGAGGCCGGCGGCGATGAACACCAACCCGACCACGACGCCCACGGACGGCACGCCGCCCGTTGCCTGAATCTCCGAAAAGACGCTGGCGAGGTCGCCGAAGGTGGTGGAGCCGGCGAAGCCGTACACGAGCGAAGCGCCGTACAGCAGCATGCCCGAGGACAGCGCACCCAGGATGAAGTACTTCAGGCCCGACTCCGTAGAGCGTACGGTGTCCCGGCGGAAGGCCGCCATGACGTACAGCGACAGGCTCTGCAGCTCCAGGCCCACGTACAGCGCGATCAGGTCGTTCGCCGAGACCATCAGCAGCATGCCGACCGTGGCGAACAACATGAGCACCGGGAACTCGAACCGGGCCATGTTCTCGCGCTCGATGTAGCGGTACGCCATCACCAGCGATACCCCGGCTCCGATCAGGATCAACGCCTTCATGAAGGTCGCGAAGCCGTCGCGCACGAACAGCCCGGAGAACGCCACGGTGTGATCGGCGGGACCGAGCCAGAGCAGCGCCAGGGTTCCCACCACAGCCGCCACCGAGAGCGAAACGACCAAGCCCGTCGCGTCCCGGCCGCGGAACACGCCCACCATCAGGAGGACGATCGCGGCGAGCACGAGGAAGAGTTCCGGAACGATCGCGGCAACGTCTGCGGTCATGCCTGCCTCGGGTGTCATGGTTCGTCTCGCCTTATTGGCCCGGCCAGAGCATCGCCAGGCTGGTCCCCTCGGACTGCGCCAGGCTCTCCTCGTAGTGCCCGATCAGCTCCTGAACCGACGCGTTCATGACGTCGAGGAAGCTCACCGGGTAGATGCCCATCCACAGGACCAGCAGGATCAGCGGCGCGAAGTAGGCCCGCTCGTGCCAGTGCAGGTCCATCAGGCTGCGCAGATGCTCCTTCGTCAGCGCGCCGAAGATCACCTGACGGTAGAGATACAGCATGTAGGCGGCGCCCAGGACCATGCCGCTGGCGATTAGGAGCGCGACCCAGGTGTTCACCTGGAAGGCGCCGAGGATCACCAGGAACTCCCCGACGAAGCCGGAGGTGCCCGGCAGCCCCACGCTTGCCAGCATAAACACCATGAACACCAGCGCGTAGCGCGGCATCTGGGTCGCCAGCCCGCCATAGGCGTCGATGCGCCGCGTGTGCAGGCGGTGATAGATCACCCCCACCACCAGGAAGAGCGCGGCGGAGACGATGCCGTGGCTAAGCATCTGGTAGATGGCGCCCTGGATGCCCTGAGTCGTCGCCGTGAAGATGCCGGCCGTGACGAAGCCCATGTGCGCGATCGAGGAGTAGGCGATCAGCTTCTTCATGTCCTCCTGCGCCAGCGCCACCAGCGAGGTGTAGATCACCGCCACGATGGACAGCGTGAACACCAGCGGCGCGAAGAACGCGGAGGCCTCGGGCAGCATGGGCAGCGAGAAGCGCAGGAACCCGTAGCCGCCCATCTTCAAGAGCACGCCCGCCAGAATGACGGAGCCGGCCGTCGGCGCCTCGACGTGGGCGTCGGGCAGCCAGGTGTGCACCGGCCACATCGGCACCTTCACCGCGAAGGACGCGAAGAAGGCTAGCCACAGCCACATCTGCAGCTCGGGCGAGAGGCCCGCGCCCTCCGTGTAGAGCACCGCGATGTCGGTCGTGCCCGTCTTGAAGTAGATCGTCAGGATCGCCAGCAGCATCAGGACGGAGCCGGCGAGCGTGTAGAGGAAGAACTTGAAGGCGGAGTACACGCGCCGGGAGCCGCCCCAGACCCCGATGATCAGGAACATCGGGATCAGCACGCCCTCGAAGAACATGTAGAAGGTGACGAAGTCGAGGGCGCAGAACATCCCGACCATCATGGTTTCCAGCACCAGGAACGCGACCATGTATTCGCGCACCCGGTGATGAATGGCGTCCCAGCTCGCCAGGACGCAGATGGGGATGAGCAGCGTCGACAGCAGGACGAACATCACCGAGATGCCGTCCACACCCATGTGGTAGGCGATGTCGAACGCCGGGATCCACTCGGACTTCTCGACGAACTGGAACTCGGCCGTCCCGCGCTCGAAGCCGAACCAGACGAACAGCGACAGCGCGAAGGTGATCAGCGAGGTCCAGAGCGCGACGTAGCGCGCGTTGCGTGCCACCACCTCGTCGTCGCCGCGGATCGTCAGGATGAACCCGGCGCCCACAAGCGGCAGGAAGGTGATGAGGGAAAGAAGTGGCCAGCCGTGCATCACCCTACCCGATCTGCGTCATCATGTACCAAGTCACCAGCGCCACCACGCCGATCAGCATGGCGAAGGCGTAGTGGTAGACGTAGCCGGTTTGGAGTTGGCTCGCCCGACGGGCCAGGCCGCGCGCCACAGACGACACGCCGTTCGGCCCCAGGCCGTCGATCACGGCGATGTCACCCGCACGCCAGAGCCCGTTGCCAAGCGCCCACGCGGGCCGCACGAACACCAGGTCGTACAGCTCGTCGAAGTACCACTTGTTGTAGAGGAAGGCGTGCACCGGGCGCAGGCGCGACGCCAGGGCCGCCGGCAGCTCGGGCCGCGCGATGTACATCACGTAGGCCACCGCGATGCCGCCGACCGAGACCACGAGCGGCAGGAGCTTCACCCAAAGCGGCACGTGATGCGCCGCCTTGATCGCCTCGTGGCCCAGGATAGAGCCGCTCCAGAAGTGCTCGAAGCCGTGCCCGACGAAGGCGCTGTAGCCCAGCCAGCCGGCCAGCACGGCGCCCACCGCCAGGGCCATCAGCGGCAGCGTCATGACCTTGGGGGATTCGTGCACGTGCTTCATCGTCTCGGCGCTGGCGCGCGGCTTGCCGTGGAAGGTCATGAACAGGAGGCGCCAGCTATAGAACGCCGTCATGCCCGCGGCGATCACGCCCAGCCAGAAGGCGAGCTGGCCGGTCCCGCTGTGTGCGGCGTAGGCGGCCTCCAGGATCATGTCCTTTGAGAAGAAGCCGGCGAACGGCGGAATCCCCGCCAGCGCGAGGCTGCCGATCCACATCACCGCGTAGGTGATCGGGAGCATGCGCCAGATGCCGCCCATCTTCCGCATGTCGTGCTCCTCGTCCATGGCGTGGAGCACGGATCCGGCGCCCATGAAGAGCAGCGCCTTGAAGAAAGCGTGCGTCATCAGGTGGAAGATAGCCGCACCGTAGGCGGAGACGCCGACCGCGAACATCATGTAGCCGAGCTGGCTGCACGTGGAGTAGGCGATTACGCGCTTCAGGTCGTTCTGCACCATCCCGACCGAGGCGGCGAAGAAGGCCGTTAGGGCGCCGATGATGGTGATGACGGCAAGCGCCGTCGGCGCCTGCTCCAGGATCGGCGAGACGCGCGCCAGCATGAAGACGCCGGCCGTCACCATTGTCGCCGCGTGAATGAGCGCGGAAACGGGCGTCGGGCCCTCCATGGCGTCCGGCAGCCACGTGTGCAGACCGAGCTGCGCCGACTTCCCCATCGCCCCAATGAACAGCAGAATGGAAATGATCGTCAGCGCCGGCGCCTCGATGCCGAGGAAGGAGAAGCCAGTGTCGGCCATCTCCGGCGCCGCGGCGAAGACCTGATCGAAGCTGGTCGTCTGGAAGACGAAGAAGGTGGCCGCGATCCCGAGCGCGAAACCGATGTCGCCCACGCGGTTCACCAGGAAAGCCTTGATGGCCGCGGCGTTCGCGCTCGGCTTTTGGTACCAGAAGCCGATCAGCAGATAAGAAGCGAGGCCCACGCCTTCCCAGCCGAAGAAGAGCTGAAGGAAGTTGTCGGCCGTCACCAGCATCAGCATGAAGAAGGTGAACAGCGAGATGTAGCTGAAGAACCGCTGGATCGACGCGTCGTGCTCCATATAGCCGATGGAGTAGACGTGGATCAGCGCCGAGATGACCGTCACCGTGGCGAGCATCACGGCGCTGAGCGTGTCCATGCGGATCGCCCAGCTCAGTTCCAGATCGCCGCTGGCGAACCAGGTGAACAGCTCGGTCGTGCGCGCGTTGTCGTAGAGCGCGACGTCGACGAACACGATCACCGACAGCACGGCGGAGACGATCAGCAGCCCGCAGGTCACGAGCTGCGAGCCGCGGTCCCCCAGGACCCCGCCGAACAAACCGGCCAGCGCCGCCCCGATCAGGGGCAGAAAGACGGCAACGACCTCCATGCTGACCTCAGCCCCTCATCGAGTTGATGTCTTCGACTTCGATCGTGCCCTGGTTCCGGAAGTAGATCACCAGGATGGCGAGCCCGATCGCCGCTTCCGCGGCCGCCACCGTCAGCACGAACATCGCGAACACCTGGCCGACCAGGTCCTGCAGATGGACCGAAAAGGCGACCAGATTGATGTTCACCGACAGCAGCATCAGCTCCAGCGACATCAGAATGACGATCACGTTCTTCCGGTTCAGGAAGATGCCGAAGACGCCGAGCGTGAACAGGATCGCCGCGACGGTGAGGTAGTGCCCCAGGCCGATGTCCAGCATCACACACCGCTCCCGCTGCGCACCTTCTTGAGTTCCACGGCCTGCTCGCGCGGGCGCATGTTCTGCGTGTACACCCGCTGGCGCTGAACGCCCGGGCGCCGGCGCAGCGTGAGCACGATCGCGCCCACCATGGCGACCAGCAGCACGAGCCCGGCCGCCTGGAACAGGTAGATGTACTTGGTGTAGATTACCCGGCCGAGCGCCGCGGTGTTCGAGATCTCATCGGCCGGCGGAATGGGCACCTGGGCCGCCGCGCCGGCCTGGGGCGCGAACGCCCAGCCGCCGAGCACCATCAGCAATTCCGCCAGCAGCACCAGCCCGATGAGCGCGCCGATCGGCAGATACTGCAGGAAGCCCTCCCGCATGCGCGCGATGTTGATGTCCAACATCATCACCACGAACAGGAAGAGCACTGTGACCGCCCCCAGATAGACGACGATCAGCAGCATGCCGAGGAACTCGGCTCCGATGAGGATGAACAGCGCCGCCGCGTTGAAGAACGCCAGGATCAGGAACAGCACGGAGTGCACGGGATTGCGCGCGGAAATCACCATGACCGCGCTGGCAAGCATGATGGCAGCGAACAGGTAGAAGCAGATGGCCTGGATGATCATGCCGGCCCCATGGCAGTCAGTGTCCCCTCAAGCCAGCGGCCCGGATGCCTCGGGCCGCCGCGCCTCGTCGCCTCTCTAGCGGTACGGCGCTTCCAATGCCAACCGCGTGGCGATCTCCTGCTCCCAGCGGTCGCCGTTCTGGAGCAGCTTTTCCTTGTTGTAGAAGAGTTCCTCGCGCGTCTCCGCGGCGAACTCGAAGTTCGGGCCCTCGACGATCGCATCCACCGGGCAGGCTTCCTCGCACAGCCCGCAGTAGATGCACTTCGTCATGTCGATGTCGTAGCGCGTCGTCCGGCGGCTGCCGTCTTCGCGCGGCTCGGCCTCGATCGTGATGGCGAGCGCCGGGCAGATCGCCTCGCACAGCTTGCACGCGATGCAGCGCTCCTCGCCGTTCGGGTAGCGGCGCAGCGCGTGCTCCCCGCGGAAGCGGGAACTGAGCGGCCCCTTCTCGTAGGGGTAGTTGAGCGTGACCTTGGGCTTGAAGAGATACCGAAGGGTCAGCGCCAAGCCACTCACAATCTCACCGAGCACGAGCGAGCGCGCGTAGCGGTCGAGCACGGGCATGAATCTTACGCTCCTTGGCGATGCGCCGGGACGGCGGCGCGTCCGGACTCCGGCACCGTGCGATGCCGGACTGTACGCGTGCGCCCCCGCGGTTCAAGGCCTGGCGCGGGCATGGACCGGCCGATCATGCCGGCAGCCATCCGAAGCTCACCAGCACGCCGGCCGTCAGCACCACCCAGAACAGCGAGAACGGCAGGAACACCTTCCAGCCCAGCCGCATGAGCTGGTCGTAGCGGTACCGCGGCAGCGTCGCGCGCACCCAGATGAAGAGGAACATGACGACGGCGATCTTCAGGGCCAGCCAGACCGCGCCGGGCAGCCAAGTGAACGGCGCCACGTCGATCGGGGGCATCCAGCCGCCCAGGAAAAGCACCGAGGTCATGCCGCTCAGCAGCAGCATGTTCGCGTACTCGCCCAGGAAGAAGAGCGCGAACACGATCGAGGAGTACTCGACGAAGTAGCCCGCCACCAGCTCGGACTCGCCCTCCGGCAGGTCGAACGGCGTGCGGTTCGTCTCCGCCAGGATGGAGATGAAGAAGACCACCAGCATGGGCAGCAGCGGGACGGCGAACCAGATCGTCTTCTGCGCCTGGACGATCTCGGTCAGGTTCAGCGAGCCGGCGCACAGCGCTACACTGATGATCACGAAGCCCATCGAGACTTCATAGGACACCATCTGCGCGGCCGAGCGCAGGCTGCCCAGGAAGGCGTACTTCGAGTTCGACGCCCACCCGGCCATGATGATGCCGTACACGCCGAGCGAGGAGATGGCGAAGAGGTAGAGAACGCCGACGTTGATGTCGGCGATCACCATGTTCGGCCCGAACGGGATCACAGCCCAGGCGACCAGGGCCAGCACGAACGTGATGACCGGCGCCGCCAGGAAGACCACGCGGTTCGCGCCCGCGGGCAGCACCGTTTCCTTGAAGACCATTTTCACGCCGTCGGCGATGGGCTGAAGCAGCCCGAACGGCCCCACCACGTTGGGGCCGCGGCGCAGCTGCATCCCGCCGATCACGCGGCGCTCGGCGTAGGTGGTGTAGGCAACCGCCAGCAGCAGCGGCACCAGCACGGCCACGATCTGCAGGACGATGAAGATCGCCGGCCAGAGATACCCTGTCCACAGCTCAGCCATGGGTGCCCGTCGCCTTCTGGTTGGCCGTCATGAAGGTGGCGGTACAGCGCGCCATCGTTTCCGAGTTCCGGCTGATGGGATCGGTCATGTAGAAGTTGTCGACGGGCGCGGTGAAGGGATCGCTGCCCATCCTGCCGTCGCTGCCGAAGCTTCGCCACTCGGCCGGCTGCGGCTGGTCGACCGCGGCGAAGGTCTTGGACGCCTCGATCAGCTTCTGGCGCACTTGCCCCAGGTTGTCGTACGGCAGCGCCCCACGTCCGGTGTACTCGGACAGCGCGCGCAGGATCGTCCAGTCCTCGCGCGCCTCCCCCGGCGGCTGTGCCGCCAGCCGAGCCAACTGCACGCGCCCCTCGGTGTTGACGTAGGTGGCGTTCTTCTCGGTGTAGGCCGCACCCGGCAGGATGACGTCCGCGGCGTGCGCGCCGGCGTCGCCGTGATGACCCTGATAGATCACGAAAGCCTTGCCCAGGCGGTCGGGATCGATTTCGTCCGCGCCCAGCAGGTAAACGACGTCCAATTCGCCCGTTTCGGCCGCTTGCAGCATGCCGTTGACGTCGCGGCCGCCCTCGCCCGGCACGAAGCCAAGGTCGAGCCCGCCGACCCGGCCGGCGGCGGTGTGCAGCACGTTGAAGCCGTTCCAGTCCTCGCGGACCATGCCAAAGTCTTCGGCCAACTGCCGAACCTGCCCGAGAATTTCGGCGCCGTCGGGCCGCGCCAGCGCGCCCTGCCCGAGGATGACCATGGGCTTCTCGGCGGTCTTCAGCACCTCGGCGAAGCTGTGGCGCCCTGCGGCGACCTCCTTCAGCGTGTCCGGCCCGGCCCCCAGGTGGTCGATCTGGAAGGTCAGGTCCACGGGCTCACCGATGACGCCCACGCGGAAGCCACCCTGCAGGAACCGCTTGCGCAGGCGTGCGTTGATCATCGCCGCTTCGCGGCGCGGGTTGGAGCCGACGACGAGGCAGGCGTCGGCGTCCTCGATTCCGGCGATCGTCGTGTTGAAGATGTAGCCGGCCCGCGCCGACGGATCGAGCTTCGCCCCGTCCTGGCGGCAATCCAGGTTCGGAGAGCCCAGCGAGCCCATGAGATCCTTCAACGCCAGCATGGACTCCGCGTCGCACAGGTCGCCGGCGATGGCGCCCACGCGCTCCGGCTGGGTCTCCGTGAGCTTCTTGGCGACGGCCTGGAGCGCCTCGTCCCAGCTCACCTCTTCCAGCCGGCCGCGGCGGTTGCGCACGTACGGCCGGTCCAGGCGCTGACGGCGCAGGCCGTCACAGGCGTGGCGCGTCTTGTCGTCGATCCACTCTTCGTTGATGTCCTCGTGCAGGCGCGGCAGCACCCGCATGACGTCGCGTCCGCGCGTGTCCACGCGGATGTTGGCGCCCACCGCGTCCATCACGTCGATGGTGGGCGTCTTGCGCAACTCCCACGGGCGCGCGGAGAAGGCATAGGGCTTGGAGGTGAGCGCCCCCACCGGACAGATGTCGACCAGATTGCCCGAGAGCTCGCTGGTGATCGCGCGCTCCAGCGTGGTGATCTCCATCTCCTCGCCGCGCCCGAGCGCGCCGATCTCCTCCACGCCCGCGACCTCGGCGGCGAAGCGGATGCAGCGGGTGCAGTGGATGCAGCGGGTCATGATCGTTTTGATCAGCGGACCCATCTCCTTCTCCGGCACCGCGCGCTTGTTTTCCAGGTAGCGCGAGCGGTCGAAGCCGTAGGCCATCGCCTGGTCCTGCAGATCGCACTCGCCACCCTGATCGCAGATCGGGCAGTCGAGCGGATGGTTGATCAGCAGGAACTCCATCACCCCGCGCCGCGCCTTGCGGGTTTTCTCGCTGTCCGTCCAGATCTTCATGCCGTCCTTGGCCGGCATGTGGCAGGACGCGATCGGCTTGGGCGAGCGCTCCATCTCCACGAGGCACATACGGCAGTTGCCGGCCACCGACAGGCGCTCGTGATAGCAGAAGCGCGGAATTTCGTGCCCCGCCAGCTCGCACGCCTGGAGGACGTTGATGCCCTCCGGAACGTCGACGTCCCGGCCGTTGATCGTGAGCGTCGGCATGGCCTCTCCCTATTCCGCCGCCGCACGGATGCCGGGGCGGCTGCGCTCGCGCGAGGCGCTGACGACGCGCCGCTCCAGCTCGGGGTGGAAGTGCCGCAGCAACCCCTGGACGGGCCACGCCGCGGCGTCGCCGAGCGCGCAGATCGTGTGGCCCTCGACCTCTTTTGTCACGTCCCAGAGGTGCTGGATTTCGCTGACGCCCGCCTCGCCGTCGAGCATCCGGCCGAGCACGCGGTACATCCAGCCGGTGCCCTCGCGGCAGGGCGTGCACTGCCCGCAGCTCTCGTGCTTGTAGAAGAGCGCGATGCGCTTGATCGCCGCCAGCAGGTCCACGGACTTGTCCATGACGATGACGGCGGCCGTCCCGAGCCCGCTGCGCGCCTCGGAGAGCGAGTCGAAGTCCATGAGGACGTCGTCGCACACCGACTTAGGGATCATCGGCACCGAGGACCCGCCGGGGATCACGGCCTGGAGATTGTCCCAGCCGCCGCGCACGCCGCCGGCGTGGCGCTCGATGAGCTCCTTCAGCGGAATGCTCAGCGATTCCTCGACGTTGCACGGGTTGTTCACGTTGCCGGAAATGCAGAACAGCTTCGTGCCCGTGTTCTTAGGCCGGCCGTGGCCGCGCCACCAGTCGACGCCGCGGCGCATGATCTCCGGCACCACCGCGATCGTCTCGACGTTGTTGACCGTGGTGGGACAGCCCCACAGCCCCGCCTGCGCCGGAAACGGTGGCTTCATGCGGGGCATGCCCTTCTTGCCTTCCAGGCTCTCCAGCAGCGCCGTTTCCTCGCCGCAGATGTAGGCGCCGGCGCCGCGGTGCAGGTAGATGTCGAAGGGCCAGCCGGACTTGCAGGCGTCCGGGCCGATCAGCCCGGCCTCGTAGGCCTCGTCGATGGCGTGCTGAAGGTGCTCCGCCTCCAGCCAGAACTCACCGCGGATGTAGATGTAGGCCGCGTTGGCCCCCATCGCGAACCCGGACACCAGGCAGCCTTCCAGCAGCCGGTGCGGGTCGTTGCGCATGATCTCCCGGTCCTTGCAGGTGCCGGGCTCGGACTCGTCCGCGTTGACCACGAGATACTGCGGCCGGCCGTCGCCCTCGCGCGGCATGAAGCCCCACTTCATGCCCGCGGGGAAGCCGGCGCCCCCGCGCCCGCGCAGCTCCGCGTCCTTGACGCGCTGCAGCAGGGTTTCGCGGCCAAGCTCGACGATCTTCTTCGTCCCGGACCACACGCCCCGTTTCCGGGCCCCTGCCAGCTTCCAGTCGTGGAAGCCGTAAAGGTTGGTGAAGATGCGGTCCTTGTCGGCCAGCGCCATCAGGTATCTCCGCCGCTCTGCTCGCCGCTTTCGGCCTGTTCGCGCGCGATCCGGACCTCCGCCGGCTCGGCCTCGGCCCCCTCGCGGAATGGGTAGTCCGGATGACCGGCTTCGTCGACCTCAGTGAGCGTCGTCGGCCCCGTGGCCGGCTCCGAGGTCACGCGCCCGGCCTGCGAGCCGCGCTGCACGGGCCGTCCGGCGCGCAGATCGTCGATGACCTTTTCCAGCCGGTCCGGCGTGAGGTCCTCGCAGTACCAGTCGTTGATCTGGACCATCGGGGCGTTACAGCAAGCGCCCAGGCATTCGACCTCGCGCACCGAGAACAAGCCGTCCTCGGTGACCTCACCCAGGTCCACGCCGAGCTTGCGCTTGAGCATCTCCGTCAGGTCGTCGGCGCCGCGCACCATGCAGGGCGTCGTGCGGCACACTTGGATGAAGTACTGCCCAGGGTACTCGTGATTGAACATCGAGTAGAAGTGCGCGACCTCGTGCACGCGCACCGGTGCCATCTCCAGCACTTGGGCGACGTACTCGATCGCCGAATGCGTGAGGTAGCCGCCCAGCTTGCGCTGGCAGATCCACAGCAACGGCAGCACCGCGCTGGCCTTGTGGTGCGGCGGATACTTCGCCAGATGCTTTTCGGCCTCCGCCCACTCTTCGTCCGTGAAGGCGAAGTTGCCCGGCTCGGGCTGGCGGTGGGTGCTGACCTTGGGATGCGTGGTCACGCTCATCGATCGATCTCACCGAACACGACGTCGACGGAGCCCAGAATGGCGACGCTGTCCGCCAGCATGTAGCCGCGGCACATGTAGTCCATCGCCTGCAGGTGCGTAAAACCGGGCGCGCGGATGTGACACTTGTAGGGCCGGTTGCTGCCGTCCGCCACCAGGTAGACGCCGAACTCGCCTTTCGGGGCCTCCACGGCGGTGTAGGTTTCCCCCGGCGGCACGTGGAAACCCTCCGTGTAGAGCTTGAAGTGATGGATGAGCGCCTCCATCGAGCGCTTCATCTCGGAGCGCGGCGGCGGCGTCACCTTCTGGTCGTCGGCCCGCACCGGACCCTCGGGCATCTTGTCCAGGCACTGCCGGATGATGCGCAGCGACTGCCGGATTTCCTCCACGCGGATCAGGTAGCGGTCGAAGCAGTCGCCGTTTTTGCCCACCGGGATGTCGAAGTCCAGCTCGTCGTAAACCTCGTAGGGCTGGGCCTTGCGCAGATCCCACGGCACGCCGCTGGCGCGCAGCATCGGGCCGGAGAAGCCCCAGTCCAGCGCGTCCTCCTCGCTGACGTTGCCGATGTCGACGGAGCGCTGGCGGTAGATGCGGTTTTCGGTGAGCAGGTCCTCGATATCGTCGAGCACCTGCGGGAAGCGTTCGCAGAACGCCGCGATGTCATCGGCGAGGCCCGCCGGGATGTCGCGCGTCACGCCGCCGGGGCGGAAGTAGCCGGCGTGCATGCGCGCGCCCGAAGCGCGCTCGTAGAACTCCATGAGCTTCTCGCGCTCCTCGAACGCCCACAGCATGGGCGACATCGCCCCCACATCGAACGCGTAGGTCGTCACGTTCAGCAGGTGGTTGAGGATGCGCGTGATCTCCGCGAACAGCACGCGGATGAACTTGCAGCGGCGCGGCACCTCCACGCCCAACAGCGTCTCGGTCGCCAGCGCGAAGGCGTGCTCCTGCGCCATCGGCGAGACGTAGTCCAGGCGGTCGAAGTAGTGCACCGCCTGCAGGTAGGTCTTGTACTCGATCAGCTTTTCAGTGCCGCGGTGCAGCAGGCCGATGTGCGGGTCGACGCGCTCGATCGTCTCCCCGTCCATCTCCATGACCATGCGCAGAACCCCGTGGGCCGCCGGATGCTGCGGCCCGAAGTTCAGCGTCATCGGCTTGATGGTGGATTCCGCCATGTCAGTTCGTCCCGCTCTCGCCCTCGGCCTTTTCGTCGCCGGGCAGGTGCAGCATGCCTTCCCACGGGCTCATGAAGTCGAAGTGCCGGAATTCCTGCGGCAGCTTCACCGGCTCGTAGACCACGCGCTTCTCGTCCTCGTCGTAGCGCACCTCCACGAAGCCGGTCAGCGGGAAGTCCTTGCGCAGGGGATGGCCCTCGAAGCCGTAGTCGGTGAGGATGCGGCGCAGGTCCGGGTGGTTGGCGAAGAAGACGCCGTAGAGGTCCCAGACCTCGCGCTCGTACCAGCCGGCCGCGCTGTACACGCCCGTAACCGATTCCACGGGCGTCTCCTCGCCCGCCGGCAGTTTCACGCGCACGCGCTGATTGTGCTTCAGCGACAGCAGCTGGTAGACGACCTCGAAGCGTTCCGCGCGTTCGGGGTAATCGACCCCGGTGATGTCCATGAGCTGCTTGAAGTGGCAGTTCTGATCGTCGCGCAGGAAAGTCAACGCCTGCACGATCGACTCGCGCTGGACCCAGACCGTCAGCTGGCCGAAGCGCACGGCCGTCGAGGTGACCGCGTTCGGCAGCGACGAGGCGATATACTCTCCCAGGTCCGCGAGCGTCTCGGCGTCAGCCATCGTGTGTTCCTCGGCCAGGCGTTCGGGCGCGCGCCGCTTACTGGCGCTCCAGATGGGCTTCCCGGCGGATCTTCTTCTGCAGCTGAAGCACGCCGTAGAGCAGCGCCTCCGCGGTGGGCGGGCAGCCCGGCACGTAGATGTCCACCGGAATGATGCGGTCGCAACCCCGCACCACCGAGTAGGAGTAGTGGTAGTAGCCGCCCCCGTTGGCGCACGAGCCCATGGAGATGACCCAGCGCGGTTCGGCCATCTGGTCGTATACCTTCCGCAGCGCCGGCGCCATCTTGTTGCACACCGTGCCCGCCACGATCATGACGTCGGATTGTCGCGGGCTCGCCATGAAGACTGAGCCGAAGCGGTCCAGATCGTAGCGGCTGTTGGCCGTGTGCATCATTTCCACGGCGCAGCACGCCAGACCGAACGTCATGGGCCACAGCGAGCCGGAGCGCGCCCAGGCGGCCAACTTATCGACCTGCGAGACGACGAAGCCCTTGTCGCTGATCTCGTCGTCCAGCGCCTGCATCGCGTCATAGCTCTCAAGCGCGGCGGGCTGCGGCTGATCGCGGCGCGCGTACATGTCGCTTACTCCCACTCCAGGGCGCCTTTCTTCCACTCATAAATAAAGCCGACGGTGAGAATGGCCAGAAAGATCACCATCGACCAGAAGCCGAACACACCGGTCTCCGGCAGCGCGACGGCCCAGGGGAAGAGGAAGGCCACCTCGAGATCGAAAATGATGAACAGGATCGCCACGAGGTAAAAGCGTACGTCGAAGCGGCTGCGCGCGTCGTCGAAGGCCTCGAAGCCGCACTCGTACGCGGACAGCTTCTCGGGATCCGGCCGCTGCCGCGCCAGGACCTGGGACGCCAGCAGGAGAACCACCGACAGCCCGATCGCCACGCCGAAGAAGATCAGGATCGGCAGGTATTCCAACAACAGGCTTTCCATGACCTCACCGCCCTCGCTGCTTGGCGCGCGGCCGTCGGCGCACCCTCGTACGCCGCCCGGCTGAGCGCCGCGACAGCATGGGGAAACCGAGCGCACAAAACAACCATGCCCGGCTTAAGGATGCTGCAGCGCGAAGAAATATCGCAGCAGTCCAATCAGACCAAAGGCAAGTCGGATGGAATTTGTGGAAAAGACCGGAAAGTGCCGGACGGGGTGGCGGGAGTGACGGGACTCGAACCCGCGGCCTCTGGCGTGACAGGCCAGCGCTCTAACCTGCTGAGCTACACCCCCGCAAACCCCGTCGCGAGGCACATCGCTATGTACGAACCAGCGGATCACCTGTCAAGGAGCCGAAATCCCGCCGGTTCCAGCGGCCGCGGCCGTGCGCCGCCCGCCGCTGAGACGGGGTTTGGCGCATCCGCCCCCGTCTTGTCCACCCCTTTTTTCGCTCCACCGCCAAGCCGCGAGCGGCGGCAGGAACGAAACCCGAACACTTCGTACGAGCGCCGCGGGCCAAGCCTACGTGGTGGGCGGTGCAGGGATCGAACCTGCGACCTCTCGGGTGTAAACCGAGCGCTCTGACCGCTGAGCTAACCGCCCGTGCGGCACCGATCGGACAAAGATTCGAAAAAGGGCGGACAACCAAGGGCGGGAATCGGTCAGTTCACCGCATCCTTCAGGGCTTTCCCCGCCTTGAACTTCGGCTGCTTCGTTTCCGGAATCTCAATCGTCTCCCCGGTGCGCGGGTTGCGACCTTCCGAGGCCGCGCGGGTGCTGACGGAGAAGGTCCCGAAGCCGACGAGACGCACCTCGTCCCCCTGCTTCAACGAATCGGTGATCTCGTCGAAGACGCTGTCCACTGCCTTTGCGGTATCCGCCTTCGTAAGACCCGTCTTTTTGGAGACAGCGTCAATCAGCTCGTTTTTGTTCACGTCGAAACCCCCCAGTTCCATTTCGGGCGCACAGCCCGACTGTTAACGACCCATTAAACGAGCGATCAAAGTGTAGATTCGCCGTTCGGGCCGGTCAATGTCTACCTCTTCCGAGAAAATCGGGCCACCGCACATCGTGGCCCCCTACCCTAGCTGGCGGTGTTGGCGCCCGCATAGCGGTCCGCGTAGATGTAAAGCGGCTTCGATCGGCCTTCGACCACTTCCCGGTTGATAACCATCTCTTCCACACCATCGAGGCCGGGCAACTCGAACATCGCGTCCAAGAGAATGTGTTCGAGAATCGACCGCAGGCCGCGCGCGCCGGTGTTCCGCGCCAGCGCCAACTCTGCCACCGCGCGCAGCGCGTCGTCCGTGAACTCGAGGTTCACCTGCTCCATCTCGAACAGGCGCTGGTACTGTTTCACCAGCGCGTTTTTCGGCTTGGTCAGGATGTCGACCAGGGCTTCGATGTCGAGATCGGCGAGCGTCGCCACCACCGGAACGCGGCCCACGAACTCCGGGATCAACCCGTACTTCAGCAGGTCTTCGGACTCCACGTCCTTCAGGATTTCGCCCGTCTGACGCTCCTCAGGCGCGCGCACGTCCGCCCCGAACCCCACCGAGGACCCCTGTCGCCGACTGGAGACGAAAGACTCGAGCCCGGCAAAAGCGCCGCCGCAGACGAACAGGATGTTGGAGGTGTCCACCTGCAGAAATTCCTGCTGTGGGTGCTTGCGCCCGCCCTGCGGGGGAACGGACGCGACGGTGCCCTCCATGATCTTCAGCAGCGCCTGCTGGACGCCCTCACCGGACACGTCGCGCGTGATCGAGGGGTTGTCCGACTTGCGCGCCACTTTGTCGATTTCGTCGATATAGACGATCCCCCGCTGCGCGCGCTCGACGTTGTAGTCCGCGGCCTGCAGCAGCTTCAGGACGATATTCTCCACGTCCTCGCCGACGTAGCCCGCTTCCGTGAGCGTCGTCGCGTCCGCCATCGTAAAGGGAACATCCAGAATCCGGGCGAGCGTCTGCGCCAGCAGCGTCTTGCCGCAGCCCGTGGGCCCAATTAGGAGGATGTTGGATTTCGACAGTTCCACGTCGCTCGTCTGCGTGGCGTGGGCGAGGCGTTTGTAATGGTTGTGCACCGCCACGGACAGAACGCGTTTGGCGTGCAGCTGCCCGATCACGTAGTCATCGAGCGTCCGGCAAATGTCCTGAGGCGTGGGAACGCCGCTGCGCGAGACCGGGGCCGTCTCGGCCGTCTCGTCCCTGATGATGTCCAGACACAGGTCAACGCACTCGTCGCAGATGAACACCGTCGGACCGGCGATCAACTTGCGGACGTCATGCTGGCTTTTCCCGCAGAAGGAGCACGTCAGCTCGGTCTTCGACTCGCCCGATCCGTTTCGTGTCATCAGCCTCGCACGCAAACACCGTCGGCCAGCTAGCTGCGGCAACCGACCCCGCGAAGCGCCTGGCCCGGGATCGCGGACGCCGCGGCGCCGGCACGACCGGAAACAGCGCTACCAATGGCGAAATGGTAGCGGTGCACAAGCTTTCGACACAACGAAAAACCGGGCCAGCCGCCTGACCCGGTGCCCACATGTCCGCCCCGGCACCGCGAACGGCGCCGGGGCGGACACGCGATCGACAGACCCGTTCAGCCGCGCTCGCCGCTGGGCGCCGGCCGGTGCTCCACCACGGCGTCGATGAGGCCGAACTCCTTGGCGTCCTCGCCCGTCATGAACTTGTCGCGCTCCATCGCCTGCTCGACGACCTTGAGCGGCTGGCCCGTGTGGTGCGCGTAAATCTCGTTGAGCCGCTGGCGCGTGGCCAGGATCTCGCGGGCGTGGATCTCGATGTCGGTGGCCTGGCCCTCGAAGCCGCCGGAGGGCTGGTGGATCATAATCTTGGAGTTGGGCAGCGCGAAGCGCTTGCCCTTGGCGCCCGCCATGGACAGCAGGGACCCGGCGGACGCGGCCTGCCCCACCACGACCGTCGACACGTCCGGGCGGATGTACTGCATCGTGTCGTAGACCGCCAAGCCGGAGGAGACCACGCCGCCCGGCGAGTTGATGTAGAAGGAGATATCCTTGTTGGGATTTTCCGATTCCAGATACAGCAACTGGGCGCAGATCAGGCTGGCAACACTGTCGTTGATCGGCCCCGTCAGGAAGACGATCCGCTCCTTCAGAAGCCGGGAATAGATGTCGTAGGATCGCTCGCCCCGGTTGGTCTGCTCGACCACCATGGGGACCAGCGTGTTCATCTCCATATCTGACGCACTCATGGCCTGCTGCCCCGTTTCCATGGCTCCGGGCAAGACCGGCGGTGCCGCGGCGGCGGGCCGCGGTCCCCTCGCCGGCCGTTCATGCCCGCTGTCGCTTTCGATCGGACCGGGTGGCCGCCTGCACGGGTCCGCGCAAGCGGGCTCACCGTCCGATCGGCGCGTTTCGGGCCGCGCCCCGTCGCGGCTGGCGGACGCAACGTTCTGCGCCCGTTACGCCGACTCGCTCTCGTCGCTGTCGCCGAGCTCCTTGTGGAGCTGGTCCGGCGTGACTTCACGCTCGGAGACATTGGCGCGCTCGAGGATGAAGTCGATGGTCTTTTCCTCGTAAAGCGGGGCGCGCAGCTGCTGCACGGCGTCGGGGTTGTTCTGATAGTACTCGAACACCTCGCGCTCGTGGCCGCGGTGGCGCTGCACCTCTTCCAGCACCGCCTTGTTCAGCTCGTCCTGGCTGACCTCGACATTGTTCTCGCGGCCCACCTCGGAGAGCAGGAGCCCCAGGCGCACGCGGCGCTCGGCGATCTGGCGATAGTCCGCCTTGAGCTCGTCCTCGCTCTTTTCGGCGTCCTCGGCGTCGAGCTTGCCCTGCTCGCGGTCCTGCTCGATCTGCTTCCAGATCTGGTCGAACTCCTGCTCGACCATGGACGGCGGCACGTCAAAGGTGTGGTTTTCCGCCAGCTTGTCGAGCAACTCACGCTTGGTGCGCTGGCGCGCGAGCTGGTCGTACTCCTGCTGAAGCTGCTCGCGCACGCTCTGGCGCAGCGCGTCCAGGCTCTCCGAGCCCAGTTTCTGGGCCAGCTCCTCGTTGACTTCCGCCGGCTCGGGCTCGCGGATCTCCTTCACCGTGACGGTGAAGACGGCTTCCTTCCCGGCGAACTGCTCGTTGCCGATGTCCTCGGGGAAGGTGATCCGGACCTCGCGCTCCTCGCCCTGGCTGGCGCCGACGAGCTGCTCCTCGAAAGTGCCGATCATCTGGCCGGCGCCGAGCTCGACGTACTGGTCCTCACCGGACAGCGCGGGATGCTCCTCGCCGTCGACCTGGCCGCGGAAGTCGATCACCACGACGTCGCCGTTCTGGGCCGGCCGGTCCTCGCTGATCGGGTTGTTGCCCTTGTACTGCTCGGCGAGCCGTTCCAGCGCCTGATCGACCTCGCTGTCCGGGATGGAGACTTTCAGCCGCTCCAGCTCGAGCTGCGTAAAGTCCATCGGCTCGATCTCGGGCAGCAGCTCCATGTCCATCGTGTACTCGAGGTCCTGCCCTTCCTCGAAGGACTGCACCTCGATCTGCGGCTGGCCGGCGGGCTGAACGCCCTGCTCCTGCAGCGCCTGCTGCGAGGTCTCGTTGACCGCCTTCTCCAGCACCTCGCCCTGAACGGCGCGGCCGAAGCGCTGCCGCAGGAGGCTGATCGGCGCCTTGCCCTTGCGAAAGCCCGGAATCTGAGCTTCCTGGCCGAGTTCGTTCAGGCGGTCCTGAATTCGCTGATCGATGTCGTTCTTGTCGACGACGACCTTGTATTGCCGCTTCAAGCCGTCGGCGTGCGTCTCGGTGACCTGCATGGCCAACTCGGCCCCTTCGTCTTGGTCGCGCGTTCGGGTGATGGTGCGGCGTGCGGCTCTGCGGCCGGCAAGCGCGCCTGCCCTGGTGCGGGCGGAGGGACTCGAACCCTCACGGGATTGTCCCACTGGTACCTAAAACCAGCGCGTCTACCAGTTCCGCCACGCCCGCGGACGCCGGTGCGGAGGCGTCGTGTATCGCATAGCTTGCACCGACGCAACATCTCCTGGGGAGCCCGTTTGCCCTGACCGATCGGTCAGATCGCGTTTGTGGCGAATTTGGCGAATGTGCTTGAAAAAGCCCGCGCGGACCAGCGGGCCGCAACCCGGTCGCCGCGGGCAAAAGGTGCGTGGCCGTCAGGCCTCGATCGGCTGGCCGTAGCGCTCCGCGAAGCTGTGCACGTTGAGCATCCGCTCCTCGTCGACGAAGGGCACGTCGCCGCGGCAGATGTTTACGTGGAAGCGCACGTGCTGAATGCCCTGCAGATCGTGATCCACCGACAGCACGCGCGCGGTTTCGATCACGTCGTTGCCCGAGCGGCGTCGGTAGACGGCGCCTTCCGTGATGGGCGCACGCCGCTGGCGGCGGCCGAGAATGTCCAAACGGAGTGGTGCCAGCATCGCGCGACCTCCTCATGCCGGTCGGGGCATGGCGTCCCGCCACAGCAGCCGAAAGCAACCGGGCCGGAACCATGCATGCCGGGATACGATGTCGCACGCAGCGTAAACACGCGGTTAACCGGCCTGACGGCCATGCCGTTTCGGGAGCGAACCGGGCTGACGGCGCGCCAACGCCTGCAAGGCCCCCGGTAGCCGCGGCGGGAGGTCGCTGGCGATCAGGCCGGGGCCGAAGCCCTGCGCCGCCTGCCCGTGCAGCCACACACCCGCGCATGCGGCCTCGAAGCCCGGCAGGCCCTGCGCCAGCGCGCCCAGCACGATGCCCGACAGCACGTCGCCGGCACCGCCCGTTGCCAGTTCCGGCGGCGCGTTGGCGTTGATCGCGGCGCGGCCGTCCGGGGCGGCGATCACGGTGTCCGAGCCCTTGAGAACGACCACCGCGCCGGTCTCCGCGGCTGCCGCGCGGGCGCGGGTGAGCTTGTCGCCGTCGAGCTCGGGGAACAGACGGCGGAACTCGCCCTCGTGCGGCGTCAACACGGCCGTTCCCGCGCGTTCGGCGGCGATGGCCTCGCGGCGGCCTTCGAACACCGTCAGCGCGTCGGCGTCGAGCACCACGCTGCGGCCGCTCGCCAGCAGCGCCCGGGCCCGGGCTTCCGTCGTCTGGGTGACCCCGGCGCCGGGGCCGAGAAGCAGCGCGTTGCGGCGCGCGTCGGCCAGGATGTCGGCGGCCGCGGCCTCGGCCTCGAGCGGCACGGTGATGAGGCTGGCCGATTCCGCCGCGTACACCGGCAGGGCTTCGCGCGGCGCGGCGACGCTCACCAGGCCCGCCCCCGCGCGAAGCGCCGCATGGGCGGCCAGCCGGCCGGCACCGGTGGTCGTGGCGCCGCCGAACACCACGGCGTGGCCGTAGCGGTACTTGTGCGCCGCGCGCTCGCGCCAGGGCCAGTGCGCGCCCCACACGGCCGGGTCGTTCGCCACCGTCTGCGGCGCGATGGCATCGAGCACATGCTCGGGAATGCCGATGTCCGCCAGCTCCACCTCGCCGCACAGTTCGGCGCCGGGCAGCAGCAGATGGCCCGGCTTCTTGCGGAAGAAGGTGGTGGTGGCAAAGGCGCGCACGGCCGTATCGCCGAGCACGCTGCCGTCGTCGCCCCGGACGCCGCTGGGCACGTCGACCGCGACCGTCGGCAGGCCGCGCCGGTTAACCTCCGCCACGACCGCTTGCGGCGCCCCCTCGAGCGGCCGCGTCAGCCCCGCCCCGAAGAGCGCGTCGACCACGGCGTCGGCATCGGCCAGCACGTCGGGGCTGAGATCTTCGACCGTCCCGTCCCACAGACCCGCGTGGTGCGCGGCATCGCCCTTGAGTTTGCTCGTCTCACCAAGCAGCGCCACGCGCACGTGCCAGCCCATCGCGCGCAGATGGCGGGCCGCACCGAAGCCGTCGCCCCCGTTGTTGCCGGGCCCGCACACCACCGTGACCCGTCCGCGCGGCACGCGCCCGTCGAGCGTGTGGGCGACCGCCCGGCCCGCGTTTTCCATGAGGGTCACACCCGACACGCCGCCGTCCATGGCGGCGCGGTCGGCGCGGTACATCTGATCGGTGGTCAGCAACTCACAGCGCGCGCGCATCGCCAGGCCCCCGTCGGCGGCGAATCACCGTCTTCGCCGAACGATAACCGGCATGGCCCGAACGCGGCCACGTCAGTAGCGGAAGCCGTGCATGCGGCGGCTGGGCTTGCGGCGCACAGGGCCGTCGCCCGGGGGCTCCAGATCGTCGGGGATCTCGGGCAGCTCCTCGTCGCGCGGCACGGCCAACTCGCCCAGGCGGCGCACCCGCTCCTCGGTATCCGGGTGCGTGCGCAGCAGCGAGGGTTCCTTGATGGTGCCGCTGCGGCCGAGGAGGGTTTCCCAGTGGCGCCGTTGCTGTGCCTCCATCTTCTGGAGTGCGCTGGCAATCCCCTCCGGATCGCCTGTGAGGTAGGCCGCGCTGACGTCGGCGTCGTACTCCCGCGCCCGCGACAGCCCGAGCTGGAGCAGCAGGCTCACCATGGGCGCGACCGCCAGCAGCGCGATCGGCGGCCACGGGATCGCCACGTTCTCCTCCATGATGTACGGCAGGTTGATGGCGATCAGCAGCATCGCCACGAGCGCCATCGTTCGCGTCGCCTTGGTGACGAAATCCGCCAGCGCCATGAGCTGCAGATCGCCGTGGGCCACATGGCTCAGCTCGTGCGCCAGTACGCCCGAGAGCTCGCGCCCCGTCAGCCCGCGAAGCAGCCCGTCGCTGACGGCGACGCTGACCTCTTCGCGCCCGCCCACCGTGAACGCGAGCATCAGCCGGCTGGGAATGTAGAACAGCCGGACGTCGCGCCGCAGGTCCAGCCGGTCGCGCAACTCGTCCGTGAGGTCGTAAAGCAGCGGCACTTGCCGCCGACTGAGGGGCGATGCCGCGTAGATCTGGAGCATCACCCGCTGGGACAGCCGCGGGCCGATGGCGAACATCACGGTCGCCAGAAGAACGATCCAGACCAGCCCGTACGGTCCAGCGAAAAACCATCCGACGGCCGCCACCAGGGCCACCATGGCCGCGATCAGGACGATGGCGTGCCACGTGTTCCGGCGCCGATTGGCTTCGATGCGCTCAGTGTCGATGGTGAAGCGTGGCGGCATACCTGTTCAGGTGGCCACACTGCGGCGGGAAACAAGGCGCCGATCACACGTCCGGGCGGTGGACCTGGCAGAAGGCGCCGTCCTTCTTGGCCTTCATGGCGCGGCAAATGTCCTTGGCCGCCGTCTTGTCCGCATAGGGACCGGCCAGCACGCGGAAGAAGGTGCCCTGCTCGTCCAGCTGGATCTTCTGGTAGTGGACGTCGGCGCTGCTGAGGATCTGCGGGAACTGCTCGCGCATGTTGGACCAGTGCTTGGCCGCGCCCTTGCGGGTCTGCAGCGAACCGAGCCAGACGCGCACCCCATCCTTCGGGTTCTTCGCCGTCCCATCCTGGCCGTCAGCATCACTGCCGCCGTCCTCGGCCACCGCCTCGGTGGTGGCTGCCTGGGGTTCCGCCGTCCCATTGGTATCGCCACCGGTTGAAGTCTCGGCGGTGTCATCTGCGCTTGCCTGCTGCGTCTGCGCCGGCTCGCTCGACGCGATGCCGCCGTCGGCCTCTCCGTTCCCGGCTGTGTTAGCCTCTATCGCCGCTGCCTGCTCCACCGACGGCTCGCCGTCGTCGCCGGACTCGCCGGTCGCCGTACCATTGCTCGGCGTCTCGGCCTGCCCGGGCGAGCCACTGGCGGCTTCCGTCGCCGTTCCGTTGACAGTGTCCTCGCTGGCGTCGTCAGCGCCGGGGGTAACCGTTTCGCCGCCTTCGGTTTGTGCGTGCGCCTGCTGCTGCGGGCCGTCCTGACTTTGCGACAACCCTTCTTCCGTGCTGGCGATGACCGCATCGGCCGAGTCCGCGGCCTCCGTCGCGCGATCTGCCGTCGTGGCGTTGCCCTCCGTGCCGTTGCCCTCCGTGCCGTTGCCGTTGGCGGTGCTGCTGGGCGAGCCACTCGCCGTCCGGCTGGTGTCGGTCGAGCTGTCAGCCGTCCGCACGGACTCGATCTCGCTTGGCGTCACGCCTTCCTTGCGCAGGCTGGCCGCCATCTTTGCGGCCTTGGTGTAGTCCTGGTTCTGGGCGCGGGTGTACCAGGCGAGCGCCTTGCCCTCGTTCTTCGGCACCGCAATGCCCAGGCGGTACATCTGCCCGAGCGCGTACTGCGCGTTGGGCAGCCCGCTGCGGGCCGCCTTGCGGAACCAGTCGAGCGCCGCGGCCTGATCCTCGGCCACGCCGCGCCCGCGGTAGTAGGCCAGCCCCAGGTTGAACTGCGCCATCAGGTGCCCGGCTTTCGCGGCCTGCTTCCACAGCCTGACCGCCTTGGCGCGGTCCTGTTGCACGCCGTTGCCCTGCGCGTACAGCAGCGCGAGGTTGTTCTGCGCCCCGGGATGGCCCTGATCGGCGGCTTTCGTGTACCAGCGCGCGGCCGCTTTCAGGTCCGGCTTGCCCTGCGCCCCGCGCTCGTGGATGACGCCGAGGCCATATTGGGCGCGGACCTTGCCGTCTTCGGCCAGCGGCTTCCAGGCCTCGCGCGCTCGGACGTAGTCCCCGGCCTGAAAGGCGCGATACCCTTCCGCGTACGGGCCCGCCGCGGCCGGCCGGGCCAGCGGGGCGGCCATCACGATGGCAACGACGGCGGTGACCAGGTGCGCTCGCATGGTTGGATTCCGCTGGGCTTGCTGCACGCCGGGCCTGTCGGCGCGACGGGCCGGAAGGATAAGCACGACGGCCCAACAAAGTGTTAATGACCGCTGCCCCAATGTGAAAACCTGCCGTCTTGAACCCGCCGCCGGGTTTTGCCACGTGTTGCTTGGAGTTCGTTGCCACAACACAACGGGAGGTGCGTGCCATGGCGGACGAGGATGTCGACAAGCTCCGCAGCGAAGTTAGCCAGCTGCGCGAGGATCTCAGCAACGTCGCGGACAGCGTGAAGGACCTGGCGGCGAGCCGCGGGGAGTCCGCCTACGCCCGGCTGCGCGAGTCCGCGGGGTCCGCGCGCGAGCGCGCCATCCAGGCGGAGCGCGCGCTAGAGACCCAGGTCGAGGCCCGCCCCCTGGTCAGCGTGCTCGCAGCCTTTGCCGGCGGTCTGATCACGGGCCTGCTGCTGCAGTCCCGCCGGTAAGCCGTGCGGGACAGCACATCCGCAGTCGCGATCGGGACAGGATAACCGCCGGGGCGCGGCGCGCGCTCCGGCGGCTTCCCGCATTTTCCGCCACGCCACGGCCCTGTACCCCCGGCCCCTGGGCCATCAGCAGCACACGGGAGCGCCCGCCATGGTCGATCGGCTGACGCACGTCCTGCTCGGGCTGACGTTCGCGCTGCTCGGCGTGTTGGTGGGGCTCGGCGGCATCGGGCTGCTCGCGGCGGCGCTCTACCAGGTCCTCGCTGGCATGGTTCCACCGGCTGCCGCCGCGGCGATCCTCGGCGTTCTCGCCCTGATCCTGATGGCCATTCTCTTCCTGCTCGCGCGCGCGTTCACGGCGCCGCGCAAGCCGGCAAAGCCCAGCAGCGCCGGCGGTGACGACATCGGCACGCTTCTCGCCCTTTTCAGGGACTTGCAGCCCACGCTTCGCAAACATGCGCCGGCCGTGGCTGGCGGCGCGTTCGCGGCCGGTGTGGTGCTCGGCATCAGTCCCCGGGCACGCAAGGCGCTCTGGGACCTTATCACAAAAACCAAGTGACCGGATTGGCCGCGCTTTTGCGCGCTTCCGCGGCCGTGGCAACCTCTCCCACAGCTGTTGCTCGCGGTCAGGAACCGAGCTTTCGCGAGAATGGCAATCGGCGAGGAAAAAGGTGGGGTGGACGGAGGGATTCGAACCCTCGACCTCACGGACCACAACCGTGCGCTCTGACCGGCTGAGCTACGCCCACCACCGAACCGGTGGTGCAGCACGTAACCACCGGCGCACCGCCCGTCAAGAATTCGTTCTCCCCTGAAAGCCATGCGCCGTGTTGATGCCACTTGATCGCGCCCCGCACGGCAGGCATCACCTGTAGCAGCACCGATGGCTGCACGCCCGCTCGGCACCCTGCTTAAAACATGAGCAGGCCCGACCGGTCGCACGGCGACGCCCAGGCGCCAAAGTCGCGGCACACGGCGGATTGTCCCGCTTGGCACGCTGCTTGCTGCTCCTGAGCACAGCCATGCACGCCGCGCCGGTGACGTCCGGCCCGTGGTGCACGGGAAGCGGACCGCGCCGCTGGCGCTTCACGCACGCAAACGAGGGCGGATCCGAGCGATGAAAAAGGTCGAAGCGATCATTAAGCCCTTCAAGCTCGACGAAGTGAAGGATGCCCTCCACGAAGTCGGCATCAAGGGCATCACCGTGATCGAGGCCAAGGGTTTCGGCCGGCAGAAGGGTCACACGGAACTCTACCGTGGTGCGGAGTACGTCGTGGACTTCCTGCCGAAGGTGAAGGTCGAGGTGGTTCTCGACGACGCGCTCGTCGAGCGCACGGTCGAAGCCATCCAGCAGGCCGCCCAGACGGGCCGCATCGGCGATGGCAAGATCTTCGTTTCCACCATCGACGATGCGGTGCGCATCCGCACCGGCGATCGCGGCCCGGACGCGGTCTGACCAACCACCGGCAGCCCGCGCCCGGACCGTCCGGGGCGGCCGGCGATGGCGGCATTCCGCCGCCGGCCTCCCGGCAGCCGCAGGGCCGACAGCCGTTCACCCCTTCACGACAGCGGACGGGCCCGGGTCCATCCGCTGTCCACGTCTGAAAGAACCACGCGAGCCAAGACGGGGACGACCATGAGCAGTCTCGAACAAGTCCAACAAATGATTAAGGACAACGACGTCCAGTACGTCGACCTGCGGTTCACCGATCCGCGCGGCAAGTGGATGCACCTTTCGCTGCACAGCAGCCAGATCGACGAGGATACCCTCGAAGAGGGCATCATGTTCGACGGCTCCTCGATCGAGGGCTGGAAGGTCATCAACGAGTCGGACATGAACATCCAGCCCGACCTGAGCACCGCGACGATGGATCCCTTCGCGGCGCAGCCGCAGCTGATCCTCTTCTGCGACGTGCTGGAGCCGAGCACCGGCCAGCCGTACGAGCGCGATCCGCGCACCACGGCCAAGAACGCCGAAGCCTACCTGCGCCAGACCGGCCTTGGTGACAAGGCGGTCTTCGGGCCGGAGCCGGAGTTCTTCGTCTTCGACAACGTCCGCTTCGGCACCGAGATGCACAAGTGCTTCTACGAGTTCCAGTCCGAGGAAGGCCCGTACATGTCGGGCGCGGACTTCGAGGGCGGCAACCTGGGCCACCGTCCGCGCGTGAAGGGCGGCTACTTCCCGGTTCCGCCGGTGGACGCGGGCACCGACCTGCGCGCCGAGATGACGACCGTGATGGAGGAGATGGGCCTGGAGGTGCAGAAGCACCACCACGAGGTCGCCCCCTCCCAGCACGAGCTGGGCGTGAACTTCGACACGCTCGTGCGCTGCGCCGACAACATGCAGATCTACAAGTACGTCGTGCACAACGTTGCGCACGCCTACGGCAAGACGGCGACCTTCATGCCCAAGCCCGTCTTCGGTGACAACGGCTCGGGCATGCACGTCCATCAGTCCGTGTGGAAGGACAGCAAGCCCACGTTCGCGGGCGAGCAGTACGCCGGCCTGAGCGAAACCGCGCTCCACTACATCGGCGGCCTCATCAAGCACGCCCGCGCGCTCAACGCCTTCACCAACCCGACGACCAACAGCTACAAGCGCCTGGTCCCGGGCTTCGAGGCGCCGGTGCTGCTGGCCTACTCGGGCCGCAACCGCTCGGCCGCGTGCCGCATCCCGCACAGCAACTCGCCGAAGTCCAAGCGCGTCGAGGTCCGCTTCCCGGATCCGTCCGCCAACCCCTACCTGGCGTTCTCGGCGATGCTGATGGCCGGCCTGGACGGCATCCGCAACAAGATCCACCCGGGCGAGGCCATGGACAAGAACCTCTACGACCTGCCGCCGGAAGAGCTGCAGGGCGTGCCGAACGTCGCCGGCTCGCTGCGGCAGGCGCTGGAAGCCCTGGAGCAGGATCACGACTTCCTGACGCAGGGCGACGTCTTCACCAAGAGCCAGATCGAGGGCTACCTGGAGCTCAAGTGGGAGGAGGTCACGAACTTCGAGACCAGCCCCCACCCGATTGAGTTCCACATGTACTACAGCGTGTAAGCGCCCCGCTTACTGCGCGTTTTTCGGGGGCCGCGCCCACATCGCGCGGCCCCGTTTTTATGCGCCCCGGGCGCATTTTCCGCGAACGCCGTTTGTTGCGGTGCGCGCGGGAGCACCGTACGTTCGCGCGCATGGTCGCACCCGACGATTCCCAGCCCGAACTGGCCTACAGCGCCGCCGACATCGAGGTTCTGGAAGGCCTGGAGCCCGTGCGCCGTCACCCCGGCATGTACGTCGGCGGAACGGACGAGCGCGCCCTGCACCACCTCGTCGCCGAGGTGCTGGACAACGCCATGGACGAGGCCGTGGCCGGCCACGCCTCGCGCATCGAGCTGTCCGTGGCGCCCGGCAACGTCGTGACGATCCACGACAACGGCCGCGGCATCCCCACGGACCCGCACCCCAAGGCGCCCGAGCGCTCGGCGCTGGAAGTGATTCTCACCACCCTGCACGCTGGCGCGAAGTTCGACGCCAAGGCCTACGCCACGGCGGGCGGCCTGCACGGCGTGGGTATCTCCGTGGTGAACGCGCTCGCCAGCGAGCTGACCGTCGAGGTGGCGCGCAACCGCCGTCTCTACCGTCAGACCTTCCGCCGCGGCACGCCCGTGACGGGGCTGGAGGAGGTGGGCAGCGCGCCCAACCGGCGCGGCACGACGATCACCTTCGTGCCCGACGCCGAGATCTTCCATCACGCCCATTTCCGCCCGGCCACGCTCTACCGCATGGCGCGGGCCAAGGCCTACCTCTACGCCGGCGTGGAGATCCGCTGGCGCTGCGCCGGCGAGCTGCTGACGGAAACCGACGCGGCCACCTGCCCCGACAGCGCCGACCTCTACTACCCCGGCGGCCTGCGCGACGCGCTCACCGCGCAGATCGGCGACCGCGAGACGCTGACGGCGGAGCCGTTGGCCGGGCGCGCCGAGCTGCCCGACGGCCAGGGCAGCGTGGAGTGGGCCATCGCCTGGCCGCGCGACGAGGAAGGCTTCGCCAGCTCCTACTGCAACACCGTGCCCACGCCGCAGGGCGGCACGCACGAGACCGGGCTGCGCAACGCCCTGGTGCGCGGGCTGAAGACCTACGGCGAGATCGCGAACGTCAAGAAGGCCGGCAACATCACGGCCGAGGACGCGCTCGGCGGCGCCTGCGTGTTGCTGTCGCTCTTCATCCCCAACCCGGAATTCCAGGGCCAGACCAAGGAGCGGCTGGCGTCCTCGCACGCGACGAAGCTGGTCGAGCAGGCGGTGAAGGACCACGTCGATCACTGGCTCGCGGCCCGGCCGGAGCGCAGCCGCGCCCTGCTGGAGCGCATCGTCGAGCGCAGCGAGGAGCGCCAGCGCCGGCGCAAGGAGCGCGAGCAGAAGCGCCAGAACGCCTCCCGCAAGCCCCGGCTTTCCGGCAAGCTTTCGGACTGCAGCCGCTCGCGCCGGGACGGCACCGAGATCTTCCTGGTCGAGGGCGATTCCGCCGGCGGCTCGGCGAAGCAGGCGCGCGACCGCGAAACCCAGGCGGTATTGCCGCTCAAGGGCAAGATCCTGAACGTGGAGAGCGCCTCGGGCGACAAGCGCCGCGCCAACCAGGAAGTGAACGACATCACCCAAGCGCTCGGCTGCGGCACGCGGGGCCAGTGCGACCCGGAAAAGCTGCGCTACGAGCGCGTCATCGTGATGTGCGACGCCGACGTGGACGGCGCCCACATCGCCTCGCTGCTGATGACCTTCTTCTACCGCGAGATGGAACCGCTGGTGCGCGCGGGCCGGCTGTACCTGGCGCAGCCGCCGCTCTACCGCCTGAGCGACGGCAAGACGGTGATGTACGCCCGCGACGAGGCGCACAAGGACGAGCTGCTGGCCGAGCGGTTCAAAAAGCCCGACTCCGTCGAGGTCAGCCGCTTCAAGGGCCTGGGCGAGATGCCGCCGCAGCAGCTGCGCGCCACCACGATGTCGCCGGAGGGCCGCACGCTGCTGCGCGTCACCATCGCCGACCACAGCTCGCCCGATCCCAGCGGCGACGCCTCGGAAACCGAACAGCTCGTGGGCCGGCTGATGGGCCGCAGCCCGGAGGCGCGCTTCACCTTCATCCAGGACCGCGCCCGCTTCGTGGAGAGCGACACGCTGGACGTGTGAGCCAGGCCCTGCCCTGACGGTGTGAGGCGGCCGGCCGGGCCTATCCCGTCAGCCACCCGCGCAGGGCGTTGGTGACGGCGGCGGGCCGCTCCAGCGGGGCCAGGTGGCCGGCGCGCGCCAGCACGACGAGGTCGGCGTCGGGGATCCGCTCGGCCATGAATTCGTGCTCGACCACAGGGGTCAGCGCGTCGTTGCGGCCGCACACCACGAGCGTCGGCTTGTCGATCGCGGGCAGCAGCGGCCGGCTGTCGGGCCGGTGCATGATCGCCGTTTGCTGGCGGATGAAGGCCTCGCGCCCCACGCGCTGCGCCATGCCGGTGACGGTTTGCGTGAGCGTCTCGTCGTTGAGGTTCGCTTCGTCCAGCAGCGCCGGCAGCAGGCGCGGCGTGACGCCCTTGAACTTGCCGGTGCGCGCCAGCCGCACAAAGCCCTGGCGGCGCTGCGTCTCCGCCGGGCTGTCCAGGCTCGCGCGCGTATCGATCAGGGCCAGGCGCGTGATGCGCTCGGGCTGCTGGCGCAGCATCTCGAAGGCGACGTAGCCGCCCATCGACAAACCGGCGAGCGCGAAGCGATCCGGAGCTTGGGCGAGCGTGGCCGCGGCCATGTCGGCGACGGTGTCGTGGCGCGTCAGGTCGGCCACCTGCGGCGCAGCGATGTCGGCCAGTCCCGCGACTTGATGCGACCACAGGGCCGCGTCGTTGAGCAGGCCGGGCAGAAAAACGATGGGCGTCATGGTCCCCGATGGCTGGTTCACGGATGGCAGTGGTGGGAAAACACCTCGCACAGCCGAGCACGGCAACCACCGGCGCGCAACACCGACGCGCCGTATGGCCGCGGGCACGCGGCTTTTCAGCCGGGATGTGCGGTCATCCGCGTGTAATTGACACGGGTGGTTGACCCTTTATCCTCCCGACCACATTTTCCGCTTAGTCTCGCATCCCGTTCGCGTACGCCGATCGGATGGCAAGTCCCACGCGGGAACGTTTGGACGATACCGGACTGATATGAACGGATCGCCCATGCGGTCGGCGGCGATCAACAGAAAGGGCGCACGAACCGGCGCATGACATTCGAGGAACTGGGGCTCAGCGACGAGCTTCTCCGGGCGCTTTCCGATTCCGGCTATACCGAGCCGACGCCCATCCAGCAGCAGGCCATCCCGCACGTTCTGCGCGGGCGCGACATCCTGGGCTGCGCCCAGACGGGCACCGGCAAGACCGCTTCCTTCACGCTGCCCATGATCGACGTGCTGGCCGAGGGGCGGGCCAAGGCGCGCATGCCGCGCTCGCTGATCCTGGCCCCCACGCGCGAACTGGCCGCGCAGGTGGCGGAAAGCTTCGACAAGTACGGCCAGAACCACAAGCTCAGCAAGGCGCTGCTGATCGGCGGCACCTCCATCAGCGAGCAGGAAAAGAAGCTCAACCGCGGCGTCGACGTGCTGATCGCCACCCCGGGCCGCCTGCTCGACCTTTTCGATCGCGGGCGCATCCTGCTCGCCGACGTGAAAATCCTCGTCATCGACGAGTCCGACCGCATGCTCGACATGGGCTTCATCCCGGACATCGAGCGGCTGGTCAAACTGCTTCCGCCCATCAAGCAGACGCTGATGTTCTCGGCCACGATGCCGAAGGAAATCCGGAAGCTGGCCGAGCGATTCCTGATCAATCCCAAGGAGGTGTCGGTGACCCCGCCCGCCTCGGCGGCCGAGACGGTGACGCAGGGCCTCATCCGCTGCCCCGGTCAGCACAAGCGCAAGGCCCTGAACAGCCTGCTGGACAGCGAACAGCCCGAGCGCGGGCTGATCTTCTGCAACCGCAAGCGCGACGTGGGCTCGCTGGCGCAGGCGCTGAAGAAGCGCGAGCTGTCCGTCGACGAGCTGCACGGCGACATGGATCAGGGCTCGCGCATGGAGGCGCTGGAGCGCTTCCGCCAGGGGCACAGCAAGCTGCTGGTGTGCTCCGACGTCGCCGCGCGCGGGCTGGACATCCCGGATTGCAGCCACGTCCTGAACTACGACGTGCCCAACAACGCCGAGGACTACGTCCACCGCATCGGCCGCACGGGCCGCGCCGGCCGCTCGGGCAAGGCGTTCATGCTGGCCACCCCGGCCGACGCCAAGACCCTGGCGACGATCGAAAAGACGCTCGGCGGCGAGATCCCGCCGGTTGAGCTGGCCGACGTGCGTGTGCTCGGCCGCGACGAGGTCGAGGGCCCCATCCAGAGCGACGGCGCCAAGACCAAGGACGCGGACGCGGGCAAGCAGAAGGACGGCGGCAAGAGCAGCAAGCGCCGCCGCAGCCGCCGCCGCAAGCAGCAACCCGAGACCGCCGAGGCGGACACCCAGCAGACCGGCGAGCCGGAAGCCGCGGCCACGGCTCAGACCGACGGTGCAGGCGAGCCCGCGCCGGCGGAGGCCGCGTCCGTCGAGGCCTCGCAACCGGCGGACACGGCCGGCGAGCAGCGCGCTGCGGCGGCGGCGCGGGACGCGGCGCCGGCCGCCGCCGAGGCGAATGCCGAAACCGACACCGCCGCGCAAGCCGACGGCGAGGACAAGGCCAAGGCCGGCAGCCGAAGCCGCCGCACGCGCGGCGGTCGCCGTCGGCGCACCAAGGGCCGTCAGCAGCAGGCGGACGGCGGCGACACGGCTGAAGCCGCGGCGCAGCCCGTCGAGGCGGACAGCGAGCCCGCGCAGGCGGCGAACGGACAGCCCGAGGACGGGGACGCCCAGCCGGCCGAGCGCGAGGCCAAGGCGCAGGACAAGCCGGACACGACTCAGGACAAGCCGGACAAGGCCGCCAAGGGCAAGGGCAAGGGCGGCAAGACCGCCAAGTCGGCGCCGCAGCAGCCGGGGTCCACGCTGCCCGAGCGTCAGCGGGAATCCAAAGTGGGTGAGCAGGTGCCGAACGGCCGCAAGTCCAAGCCCTTCGGCGATCACACGCCGGCCTTCCTGCTCAAGCCGGTGCCCGAGTCCGCAACGCTGTAATACCCGCGAGCCAATGAAATCATACGCTGCGAGAGCATAGCCCCATCCCCTGCTGGGTTTCGGACTGACGCCCGAAAACCCATCTCCCGCTTTGCCTCTGTAAGGGGGACAGGCGAGCTTCGCTCGCCTCGCGCGCCGCAGGCGCGCCACACGCAGTGGCACGCCTGTGGCGTGCAAGGGGGAGATAATAGAGGGGGTTAGGGTCGATGATTTCATCAACTCGACGGTATAAAATCCCGGTGTGACGCCCGGGGGCGGCCCGCGCTCCGCCGCGGGGCGGCCATTCCCGCCATACCGGCCCTCGCCACCGGAACGCCATGACGCGGCTGCGCGCTGCCCTGCCCTTCGCCGCGTTCTATGCGGCCGTGTTTCTCGCGCTCGGTATCTTCCTGCCGTTCTGGCCGGTCTATCTGGACCATCGCGGCCTCTCGCCGGCGGCCATCGGCACGCTGATGGCGCTGGGCACCTGGGCCAAGAGCGCGGCCAACCCCGTCGCCGGACATCTCGCCGACCGCCTGGGCCGCCGCCGCGGCGTGATCGCCGGTTTGGCCGCACTCGCCGCCATCGGGGCCGTCGCCGTTCAAAGCGCCACGGGCTTCTGGCCCATCCTGGTTTGCCACCTGCTGCTGTTCGCGAGCTTCCAGGCCGTCATCCCGCTCGGCGAGAGCCAGACGATGGCCGCGGTGGCGGCGGGCGGGCTCGATTACGGACGGCTGCGGCTGTGGGGTTCGCTGGCCTTCATCGCCGGAGTGCTCGGGATCGGCGAAAGCCTCGCGGGCCATGGGCCCGACCTGATCCCGGTAGCTGTGCTGCTCGCCTTTGTCGCGATCGTCCTGGCGGCGCCGGTGCTGCCACCGGCGGAGCGGCCCGCCGACCGCAGCCGGCGCGCGCCGGTTACCGCCCTGCTCCGCGACCGGCAGTACCTTGCCTTCCTGGCTGCCGGCGCGTGCCTTCAGGCCAGCCACGCCGCCTACTACGCGTTTTCCGCCGTGCACTGGAAAGCCGCCGGGATCGCGCCACCCGTCGTCGCGTGGCTGTGGACGGAAGGGGTGGTGGCCGAGATCCTGCTCTTCGCCGTCGGCGGCGCCGCCGTGGCGCGGCTGGGTCCGCGCGGGCTGTTGCTGGCAGCGGGGGTGGGCGGCCTCGCGCGCTGGACCACCCTCGCGGCGACGACCAGCGTACCCGCGCTGGCGGCGGTGCAGTGGCTGCACGGGCTGACCTTCGGCGCGGCCCACCTGGGCGCGATGTACTTCCTCACCCGCCATGCGCCGGCGGGCCTGCAGACCACCGCCCAGGGCGTCTACGCCGCCGTCTCGGGTGGGCTCGCCATGGGGCTGATGACCCTGACGGCCGGCTGGGTGTACGACCTTGCCGGGGGCACGGCCTTCCTCCTGGCCGCCGGCACCAGCGGCGCGGCCCTCGCGATCACGCTGGCGGCGGTCCGCAACCCCCACCCAGTCTAGGCTTGATTTCTGCGCCACAGCCTTTATGTGGTGATACCAGACGAGATCGCTCTGGATTTCACAGCCCAGGCTATCGAGGCCGCGCGATGTTCCGACTCAACCGCCTGACGGACTACGCGGTGGTGGTCATGTCGCAGCTGGGTCCGCCCGACGGTGCGTTGCAAAGCGCGCAACGCATCGCGCGGTCCACCGGCGTGCCGCTGCCCACGGTCGCGAAGGTGCTCAACACGCTCACGCGCGAGGGCATCGTGGACTCCCACCGCGGTGCCGCCGGCGGCTACGCGCTGACGCGGCCCGCCGCCGAGATATCCGTCGCCGAGATCGTGCAGGCGCTTGAAGGGCCGATCGCCCTAACCGCCTGCGTGGACACCGCGCCGGGCTGCTGCGAGGCGGAGGGAATCTGCCCCATGCGCGGGGCCTGGAACAAGGTGAATCGGGCCATCCACGACGCGCTGACGCAGGTCAGCCTCGCGGAAATGATCGAGGACTCGGTGCCCTCGCTGTCCGGGTCCGACGACGACCACGCCACGGTCACCGCCGGTCAAGCCGGCTGACGCCGCGGCCACACGGATCGACAAGCGCCAACGTGCGGGCCTCGCGCACCGCGCGACAATCGGGAGAGACACAATGGCTGCCACGGCTGACACGGTCGAGCAGGTCCAGGAGGTCACGAGCCAGAAGTACAAGTACGGCTTCGTGACCGAGATCGACGAGGAGCGTCCCCCGAAGGGCCTCAACGAGGACATCATCCGGTTCATTTCCCAGAAGAAGGGCGAGCCGGAGTGGATGCTGGAGTGGCGCCTGAAGGCGTTCCGGCACTGGCTGTCGATGAAGCACCCGTCCTGGCAGAAGGTCAACGTGCCGCCCATCGACTTCCAGGACGCCTACTACTACGCCGCGCCCAAGGGCCAGGACAACGCGCCGCAGAGCCTGGACGAGGTCGATCCCAAGCTTCTGGAGACCTACGAGAAGCTGGGCATCCCGCTGCGCGAGCAGGAGATGCTGGCCGGGGTCGCCGTGGACGCGGTGTTCGACAGCGTCTCGGTCGCCACGACCTACAAGCAGAAGCTGGAAGAGCACGGGATCATCTTCTGCTCCATCTCGGAGGCCATTCAGAGCCATCCCGAGCTGGTAAAGAAGTACCTGGGCAGCGTCGTGCCCTACTCGGACAACTTCTTCGCCACGCTGAACAGCGCGGTCTTCACCGACGGCTCCTTCGTCTACGTGCCGCCGGGGGTGAAGTGCCCCATGGAGCTGTCCACCTACTTCCGCATCAACGCGGAAAACACCGGACAGTTCGAGCGCACGCTCATCATCGCCGACGAGGGCAGCTACGTCAGCTACCTGGAGGGCTGCACCGCGCCCCAGCGTGACGAGAGCCAGCTGCACGCCGCCGTGGTTGAGCTGGTCGCCCTCGGCGACGCCGAGATCAAGTACTCCACGGTGCAGAACTGGTACCCTGGTGACGAGGACGGCCAGGGCGGCATCTACAACTTCGTCACCAAGCGCGGCGCCTGCCGGGGCGACAAATCCAAGATCTCGTGGACCCAGGTGGAGACGGGATCGGCCATCACCTGGAAGTACCCGAGTTGCATCCTGCAGGGCGACAACTCGGTGGGCGAGTTCTACTCCATCGCCATCACCAACAACCATCAGCAGGCCGACACCGGCACGAAGATGATCCACCTTGGCAAGAACACCAAGTCGCGGATCGTCTCCAAGGGCATCTCGGCCGGCAAGGCGGACCAGACCTACCGCGGCCTGGTGCGCGTCTCGCCCAAGGCGGCGAACGCCCACAACTTCACGCAGTGCGACAGCCTGCTGATCGGCGACACCTGCGGCGCGCACACCGTGCCCTACATCGAGAGCCGCAACCGCAGCGCCCGCGTGGAGCACGAGGCCACGACCTCGAAGATCAGCGAGGACCAGCTCTTCTACTGCCGCCAGCGCGGCCTTTCCGAGGAGCAGGCCGTCGCCCTCGTGGTCAACGGCTTCGCCCGCGAGGTGCTGCAGCAGCTTCCCATGGAGTTCGCCGTCGAGGCGCAGAAGCTGGTCGGCATCTCGCTGGAGGGCAGCGTCGGCTAACGCGCCGGCACCGGCCACCGAACACACACGCGCGCTTCCGGGGCCGCACGGGCTCGCGGGGGCGCGCGTCCGAAAAAAAACCGGACACACGACGGAGAGATCGAGGACGCCATGGCGCTGTTGGAAATCAAGGACCTGCACGCCGAGGTCGAGGGCACGGAGATTCTGCGCGGCGTCAACCTGTCGCTGAACGCGGGCGAGGTGCACGCGATCATGGGCCCGAACGGCTCGGGCAAGTCGACGCTCGCGCACGTGCTCACGGGCCGTGAGGGCTACGAGGTCACTCAGGGCGAGGTGCTGTTCAACGGGCAGAACGTGCTGGAAATGGAGCCCGAGGAGCGCGCCGCCGTCGGCCTCTTCCTCGCCTTCCAGTACCCCATCGAGATCCCGGGCGTGACCATGACCACCTTCCTCAAGGAGGCGGTCAACGCCGTGCAGAAGGCGCGCGGCGGCAAGGAAGTCGACCCCATGCAGTTCACCAAGCAGATGCGCCAGCGCTGCGACGAGCTGGGCATCCCGCACGACATGCTGCGGCGCTCGGTGAACACCGGCTTCTCCGGCGGCGAGAAGAAGCGCGCCGAGGTGCTGCAAATGGCGGCCCTGGAGCCGACGCTGGCCGTGCTGGACGAGACGGACAGCGGCCTGGACATCGACGCCCTGCGCACGGTCGCGGACGGCGTGAACACCCTGCGCTCGCCCGAGCGCTCGATGCTGATGATCACGCACTACCAGCGCCTGCTCAACTACGTCGTGCCGGACTACGTGCACGTCATGGTCAAGGGCCAGGTGGTGAAGACGGGCGACAAGGAGCTGGCGCTGCGCCTGGAGGAAGAGGGCTACGCGCAGTTCGAGCGCCAGGCCGCGTAACCGTGATCCCCGCCGGCCAACGGGAGCCGAGACGACGATGAGCGAGAGCCTTCAGCAACCCTTCAGCGAGCAGTTCGACGCGCTGTCGAACGCGCGCGCCCTGCCCGGCCACGACCTGCCGTGGCTGACGGCGCTGCGCCGCGCCGGCATCGAGCGCTTCCGCGAGCTGGGCTTCCCCACGCCCAAGGTGGAATCCTGGAAGTACACCAACCTGCGCCCGCTGGAGCGCACCGTTTTCCACCCGGCGACGGACTACACCGCGGGCGTGGAGATCGACGCCGTGCCCAGCCTGATCGGCGAGAAGGCGGGCCACCGCGCGGTCTTCGTCAACGGCCGCTTCCGCGCGGAGTTGTCGCGGCTGGGCCGCCTGCCCGACGGCGCCGAGGTGATGGGCCTGCAGCAGGCGCTGGAAACCGACCCGGCCTTCGTCGAGCGGCACTTCGGCCAAATCGCCGAGAAGCACGAGGACCAGCCCTTCTACCACCTCAACACCGCCTTCACGCGCGACGGCCTGGTGCTGCGCGTCCGCGAGGGCGCGAAGGTCAACGAGCCCATCGAGGTGGTGTCTCTCGCGGCGTCGGGTGAGGAGGCGCTGGCCTACCACCCGCGCAACCTGCTCGTGATGGAGCCCGGCAGCGAGGCCACGCTGGTCGAGCACCACGTGGGCGTGTCCGCCGGCACCACCTTCGCCAACAGCGTCACCGAGTTCTACGTGGACCGCGGCGCAAAGCTGCACCACTACAAGCTGCAGGGCGAGAACGAGGACGCCTTCCACGTCCACACGCTGCACGGCCGCGTGCAGGAGAACGGCTTCTACGACGGCTTCGGGCTGTCGATCGGCGGCAAGCTGTCGCGCAACGAGCTGCACGTCCGCCTGGAGGGCTCGCACGCCGACGCGCGCCTGAACGGCGGCTACCTGCAGCACGGCAAGCAGCACTGCGACAACACCACGCTGATCGAGCACACCGTGCCCGACACCTGGTGCCGCGAGATCTTCAAGGGCGCGCTGTCCGGCAAGAGCCGCGCGGTCTTCCAGGGCAAGCTGCACGTCCATCCCGACGCGCAGCGGACCGACGGCAACCAGCTCTCCCGCGCGCTCCTGCTCTCGGACGAGTGCGAGATCGACGCCAAGCCGGAGCTGGAGATCTATGCGGACGACGTGGTGTGCAGCCACGGCTCCACGGCGGGCGCGCTGGACCGGGACGCGCTCTTCTACCTGCGCAGCCGCGGCATTCCCTACGGCGCGGCCCGGCGCATGCTGGTGGAGTCCTTCCTGGCGGAGGTCGTGCAGGAGATGACCAACGACCACCTGCGCGAGGCCTTCATGCACCAGGTCCGCGACTGGCTGAACCGCACCCCGGCGTGAGGGAGCGCATGAGCGCGATGAGCGAGGCATCCGACACCCTGGCCCGACACGGCGAGACGGGCGCGGTCGGCCTGGACGTGGCGCGTGTGCGCGCGGACTTCCCGGTCCTGCACCAGCGCGTGCACGGCAAGCCGCTCGCCTACCTGGACAACGCCGCGTCCAGCCAGAAGCCCAAGCCGGTCGTCGACGCCATGACGGCGGTGTACGAGCAGTACTATTCCAACGTGCATCGCGGCGTGCACCAGCTTAGCCAGCGGTCGACGGATGCCTTCGAGGCAGCGCGCAACAAGGTCGCGGGCTTCATCAACGCCGCGCGCAGCGAGGAAATCGTCTTCACGCGCGGCGCCACCGAGGCCCTCAACCTCGTGGCCAGCAGCTACGGCCGCCGCTTCTGCCAGGAAGGCGACGAGGTGGTGCTCACCCACCTGGAGCACCACTCCAACATCGTGCCCTGGCAGCTGCTGCGCGACGAGAAGGGCGTGCAGCTCAAGGTCGCACCCATCGGCGACGACGGCAGCGTCACGGCGCAGGACGTCATCGACCTGATCGGCCCGCGCACGAAGATCGTGGCGATCAGCCAGGTCTCCAACGCGCTCGGCACGGTCGTGCCCGTGCAGGAGATCGCGGCGGCGGCGCACGCCCAGGGCGCGGTCGTGGTGGTGGACGGCTGCCAGGCCGTGCCGCACCAGCCGGTGGACGTGCAGGCCCTCGGCGCGGACTTCTACGCCTTCTCCGGGCACAAGATGTACGGGCCGACGGGCATCGGCGCGCTCTACGGCCGCTACGACCTGCTCACCGAGATGCCGCCCTACCAGGGCGGCGGCGAGATGATCGCCAGCGTGACCTTCGAGCAGTCCACCTGGAAGAAGCCGCCCCACAAGTTCGAGGCGGGCACGCCCGCCATCGTCGAGGTCATCGGCCTGGGCGCGGCGGTGGACTACCTGGCCGAGCTGGGCATGGCGAACGTCGCCGCGCATGAGGCCGAGCTGCTGGCCTACGCCACGCAGCGCCTGGACGCTATCGAGGGCCTGCGCATCCATGGCCGCGCGCCGGAGAAGGCGGGCATCCTCTCCTTCACGATGGACCAGGCGCACGCCCACGACGTGGGCACGATCGTGGACCGGGCCGGGGTGGCGATCCGCGCCGGGCACCACTGCGCCCAGCCCGCGATGGAGCGCTTCGGCATCAGTTCGACGGTCCGCGCCTCGCTCGGCATCTACAACACCCACGAGGAAATCGACCAGCTCGCGGACGCGCTCGGGGTGGTGAAGGAGATTTTCGGCTGATGATGGACGAACTGCGCGAGCTGTATCAGGAAGTCATCCTCGATCACGGCAAGAACCCGCGCAACTTCGGCTCGCTCGACGACGCCAACCACATGGCGCACGGCCACAACCCGATGTGCGGGGACACGCTCGTGATCTACCTGCACACGGACGGCGACGGGCGCATCGGCGACGTCAGCTTCCGCGGTCAGGGCTGCGCCATCTCGCTGGCGTCCGCCTCGATGATGACGGAGATCGTCAAGGGCAAGAGCGTGGCCGAGGTGGAAAAGCTCTTCCACGCCTTCCACGAGATGTGCACCCACGACGATCCCGACATCCCCGAGGACGTGGACAAGGACGCCCTGGAGCAGCTCCAGGTCCTCTCGGGCGTTCGCGAGTTCCCCACCCGGGTCAAGTGCGCCACCCTGGCCTGGCACACCCTGGATGCCGCCGCGCACGACCAGGGCGAGATTTCGACCGAGTAGGTCGCGATCAGACAACGCGCCGCACGCTGCGGCAGGAGGACGACGATGGATCCCGTCTTTGGCATGCCGACCGACCCCGAGGAGACCGAGGGCTCCCAGGCGACGGCCGGCGAAGCACTCACCGACACCAGCCAGATCGCGGACGACGATCGCGTGATCGCCGCGCTGCGCGAGGTCTACGATCCCGAAATTCCGGTGAACCTTTACGACCTCGGCCTGATTTACGACATGGCGATTCAGGACAACGGCGACGTCAATGTCCTGATGACACTGACCACGCCCGCCTGCCCCGTGGCCGCGGAAATGCCGCAGCAGGTCGCGGACGCCGTGTCCACCGTCCCCGGCACCGGCAAGGTCACGGTCACGCTGACCTGGGAGCCGCCGTGGACGATGGAAAAGATGAGCGAGGACGCGAAATTGGCCCTCGGGCTCGGGTGAAGGAAAAACCCCCACGCGTCCTGGTGTTGGGCCGTCGCGGCACACGCGTTAGACTGCATTATGGCCGTGCGCCGGCCACGCCGATTTGAGGAAAGGGACACACCGATGATGAGTCCGGCCCTGGTCACGCTGACCGACAACGCCGCGAACCGCATGAAGGAGCTCATCGCCCAGAGCGACGAGCCCGTGCAGGCGCTCCGCGTGGGTGTGCGCACCAAGGGCTGTTCCGGGCTCAGCTACCATTTCGAGTACGCCCACGAAAAGCGCGAGAACGAGGACGAGATCGAGGACAAGGGCGTGAAGATTTACCTGGAGCCCTCCTCGATCATGTTCCTCTTCGGTGCGCAGATCGACTATCAGGAAGGGCGCATCGAAAGCGGCTTCGTCTTCAACAACCCCAACGAAAAGGGCCGCTGCGGCTGCGGCGAAAGCTTCACCATATAGCTTGGAAGCTATCGGCGTCAGTCACGAGACTTCGGTGAGGCCATCCGCGATATCGCGCTGGTCGAATAAATGCCCCGACGTCCTCTCCGTCGAGCTTGGAAGCTATCGGCGCCTGTCGCGCCACGTCGGTCGAAAGCATCAGCGCCACGCAAGTCGCGGCGAGCGCGGGGACTCCTATCCGATGGTAGCTTGAAAGATACCGGCGTTTGTCACGCTGCGTCGGTGAGGCCATCCGCGATATCGCGCTGGTCGAATATACGTTTCGGTGGTCTCGCCACCGAGCTTGGAAGCTATCGGCGTCCCGTCACGGGCGGTACACTCCGCGCATGGCCGATCCCACGCGCATCCTCATCATCCAGGGCCATCCCGATCCGGCGGGCGGACACTACGGCCACGCGCTGGCCCACGCCTACGCCGAGGGCGCGGAAGCCGGCGGCCACACGGTCGAACGGGTGGCGGTCGCCGAGCTGGATTTCCCACTCGTCCGCTCACAGCAGGATTTCACCGAAACAGAGCCACCGGCCGCCATCGCCGGCGCCCAGGCGGCCGTCGAGCGGGCACAGCACATCGTCCTGATCTATCCGCTCTGGCTCGGGACGATGCCGGCGCTGCTCAAGGGCTTTCTGGAACAGGTCTTCCGCCCCGGCTTCGCGTTTTCCTACGAGAAGAAGGGCTTTCCCAACGGCCGTCTGACCGGCCGCTCGGCCCGCGTCGTCGTCACGATGGGCATGCCGGCCTTCGCCTACCGCTGGTGGTTCGGCGCGCACAGCCTGCGCAGCCTGGAGCGCAACATCCTCAAGTTCTGCGGCATCGGCCCCGTGCGCGACAGCCTCGTCGGCAGCGTCGACAGCGCCGCCGCCCACCGCGAAAAGTGGCTCGCCCGCATGCGCGGGCTCGGCCGCGCGGCGCGGTAAGCTGGCGAGGTTACGCTGCTGCCGCTGCCACAACCCGGCTTTCCGGCAGGTACAGGGTCACGGCGGTCCCGACGCCTTCCTCACTTTGCAACTCCAGATCGCCGTCGTGCATCAGGGCCAGCTTTCGGCTCACCGCCAGCCCGATGCCCGTGCCCTGCTTGCGGTGGTAACGGGCGTTTTCGCCTTGCCTGAACGGCTCGAAGATGCTGTCCAGATCCGCCTGCGCGATCCCCGTGCCCGTGTCACGCACCGTGATCGATACAGGGCCGTCGGCCGTGGCCTCGACGCTCACGCGGCCACCTTCGGGCGTGTATTTCACGGCGTTGGTCAGCAGGTTCAACAGGATCTGGCGGAGCGCACGCTCGTCCGCGCACACCCGAAAGCCGTCGGTTACGTGGTTGGCGAGCGCCAGCCCCTTGGCGTTGGCCTTGGGGCGGGCGATCGCGACGGCTTGCTGCACCACCTCGGCAATCGGCACGTCCCGCTCGTTCAACTCGTAGCGCCCGACCTCGATTTTGGAGAGGTCGAGGACGTCGTTCACCAGCTCCAGCAGGTGCTCGCCGCTGGCACGGATGTCGCGCACGTAGTCGCGGTACTGCGGTTGGCCCAGCGGCCCCATCAGTTCCTGCTCCATGATCTCGGCATAACCGATCACGGCATTGAGCGGCGTGCGCAGTTCGTGGCTCATTGACGCCAGGAAGTCGGACTTGGCCGCGTTGGCCCGCTCGGCTTCGTCGCGGGCGCGGGTGCGTTCCTCCAGGCTGTTTTCCAGTTCTCGCTGATACCACGCCAGGCGCTGGGCCGTGCGCTGACGCAAGCGCGCGAACACAACCAGCCCCGCGATGATCATGAGCAGCAGCACCCCGATCACTGTCGCCGCAAGAACCAGATAGGGGTGGGTGTCCCACACCCGCTCAGGCTCGTTGACGCGGATGGTGTCCTCGGGAAGCGCCGCAGGATCGATGCCGTAGCGATCCAAGAGCGTGTAATCGAAGATGACGCGGTTGGGACTTTCAGTTTGAACCGGGATCTCGCTTGGGGCGGTGCCCTGGAGAATCCGGCCGGCCATGTGGCCGGCAACACGCCCCTGCACCCGGTGGCTCACCACCCGGCCGCCCAGCAGGCCCTCACCGATGCCCTTGCGCCAGAGGTAATACACGGGAGCGTCGGTGTGGCTGACGATCGCGTCCAGGCTTCGCTCGAAGCTGCGCGTTTGCCCGCTTTCGTCCTGAAACGCGGACAGCAGCAACAGGTCGCTCTCCGGCGGCAGCGCCGCCAAGCGGCGCTCGAACTCGGCAAACGTCATCTCCGCCAGTGAAATGACCTTCAGCTCGATGGCGGGGATGTCCGCTACCACCGTGCGCAGCCGCTCCAGCAACGCGCGGCCCGTCGTGCTGGCGTCGCTGATCACATGGACCGCCCCGTCTTGCGCTGTCAGCCGACGCATCAGGCGCAAGGTGCCGGCCATGGAGCTGGACTCCACAACCCCTGTGACGCCGGGGTTCGATTGCTGGCGCCGCGCGAGGTCGCGGTCGTTGACACCCAGGAACACGATCGGGGTTTCCGCGAACATGCCCTTTTGCTCGGCCAGCGCGAACGTCAGGGCGTTGTCGTCCGCGGCGATGACGAGGTCGTATTCGGGGGCGTTGGCGAGCTTGTAGCGAAGGCGGCTGCGGAACTCGGCGACGTTGCGCTGCTCGGGAAAGCGCTTCGTGTCCATGAACTCGACGTCGAGCTGATAGGCGTGTTCGCCCAGCCCGGCTTTCGCGAGGCCCGCCCGAACGCCTTCGATCTGGTCGTCAACGTGCGAGAAGGTGGGGTGATAGGCGCTCAGCAAAAGCACCCGTTTCCCCTCCGCCTGCACCGGCGCAGCGATCACGAGCACCGCGAGCGCCACCAGCACGGTTGCCGCGGCAGAGGCGGTTCGGGCGATCAGGCGCATGGTTCGCGGCGTCAAACGTGTCGGTCGCAATTCGCTGTATCTGGCAAGCACGCCAAAATTTGTACCCTATTCGGGTAGCCGTCGAAACCCGCGGCCCATTCAAACACCGATGGAACCACGGCGGCCGATATCGGCCTGGTGCCGGGCACCCGCATTGATGGCGTTCTCACGGGATTAAACGGCCCACCGTTTTCGGCAGCCGATATGGGCCTGGAGTCCGAAACGCCCGCATTGATGGCGTTCGGACGGGATTAAACGGCCCACCGTTTTCGGCAGCCGATATGGGCCTGGAGTCCGAAACGCCCGCATTGATGGCGTTCGGACGGGATTAAACGGCCCACCGTTTACCCGGATCGCAAATATCGAACGGCGACGTCGCGTTCGAAGAGGTAGAGGAGCACGCGCAGCGCCTGCCCGCGCTCGCCCTGAAGCTCCGGGTCGCGGTGGAGGACGAGCTGGCTGTCGTCGCGAGCTACGGCGAGCAGGTCCTCGTGCGCGCCCGGATCGGCCACGCGGAACTCGGGGAAGCCGCTCTGGCGCGTGCCCAGCACCTCGCCGGCCCCGCGCAGGCGCATGTCTTCCTCCGCGATTTGGAAGCCGTCGTCCGTCTCGCGCATGATGCGCAGGCGTCCCCGCGCCGTTTCGCCGAGCGGTCCTTGGTACAGCAGGACGCAGGTGCTGCGGGCCGAACCCCGCCCGATGCGGCCGCGCAACTGATGAAGCTGCGCCAGCCCGAAGCGCTCAGCGTGCTCGATCACCATCAGGGTCGCGGCGGGCACGTCCACGCCGACCTCGATCACCGTCGTGGCGACCAGCAGGTCCACGTCGCCGTCGCGGAAGGCCGCCATGACGCGCTCTTTCTCGGCACTCTTCATGCGGCCGTGGACGAGGCCGACGCGCCCGCCGAAGCGCTCCTTCAGCACCGCATAGCGCTCTTCCGCCGCCGAAACGTCGGTCTGCTCGCTCTCCTCCACCAGCGGGCACACCCAGAAGACCTTGCTGCCCTGGTCCATGGCGCGGGCGACGCCGTCGACCACCTCCGAAATGCGGTCCAGGGAGACGGTGCGCGTGTCCACCGGCTGCCGGCCCGCGGGTTTTTCCGTGATGCGCGAGGCCTCCATGTCGCCGTAGGAGGTCAGCAGCAGCGTGCGCGGGATGGGCGTGGCGGTCATCACGAGCACGTCGACGCCCTTCCCCTTCGCCTGGAGCGACATGCGCTGGTGCACACCGAAGCGGTGCTGCTCGTCGATGACCGCCAGCCCGAGGTCGTGAAATTCCACGGACTGCTGGAAGAGCGCGTGCGTGCCCACGGCGATGCCGGCGGCGCCGGTTCGCAGCTTTTCCACCGCCTGCTGGCGCGCGGCGCGGGTGTCCTTGCCGGTGAGCAGCAGCGTCTCAACGCCCGCCGCTTCCGCCATGGGCTGGATCGTGGCGAAGTGCTGGCGCGCGAGCACCTCCGTCGGCGCCATGACGGCGGCCTGACAGCCGGCTTCCACCGCCGCCAGCATGGCCTGGACGGCCACGACCGTCTTGCCGCTGCCCACGTCGCCCTGGAGCAGCCGCAGCATGCGGTGCGGCGCGGCCATGTCGGCCAGCACCTCGTGCACCGCCTCGCGCTGGCTGCCCGTCAGCTCGAAGGGCAGCGCCGCGAGCGCCTTCGCGCGCAGGTGCCCGTCGCCCTGGATCGCCCGGCCCTTCAGGCGCGTCTGCTGGCGGCGCACGAGGGCGAGCGCGAGCTGGTTGGCCAGGAATTCGTCGTAAGCCAACCGCCGCCGGGCGGGCGTGTCGGGTTGCAGGTCGGCCTCGCGTTGCGGCGCGTGCGAGGCCTCGACGGCGTCGCGCCACACGGGCCAGCCCTCGCGCTCGCGGTGCGCGGGGTCAAGCCATTCCGGCAGGTCGGGCGTGCGCGACAGCGCCGCGCGGATGGCCTTGCGAACCACCTTCAGCACCAGCCCGGCGGTGAGCGGATACACCGGCTCCACGCCCTGCACCTCGCCGCGCTGCTCGGGCGGGACGACGTGGTCGGGGTGCTGGATCTGCACCCGGCCCTGGTAGTGCGAGACCTTGCCGCTGACCACGCGCCACTCGCCCACCGGCAGGAGGCGCGTGAGGTGGTCGCCCTTCACGTTGAAGAACACCAGCTCCAGCACGCCGGTGTCGTCCATGCACATGACGCGGTAGGGCGCGCGCTGGGAGCGCGGCGGGCGGTGGTCCTCGACGCGCACCGTCAGCGTGGCGACGCGGCCGTCCTCGGCCTCGCGCACGCTGGGGGCGTGGCTGCGGTCGATGACGCCCGTGGGCAGCAGCCACAACAGATCCACCACACGCTCGCCGGCGAGCTTCGCGAACGCCTTGGCGTTGCGCGGCCCGACGCCCTTGAGCGTGGTGATCCCGGCGAACAGCGGATTGAGGATCTGCGGGCGCAGGGCTGCTCCCTCCCCGTCTCGCGGCGTCCCGCGATCCCATAGCAGGCACGCGCCGCCACCCCAAGCCGTGACAGCTGGGGCAGGTTCGCTTATATCCAGACAGCACAGGGGAGACAGGCCGATGACCGGCAGCGACCTCGAGACGCGGCGCAAGCGCGCCTATTTCATGAGCTGGCACCGCGGCACGCGGGAGATGGACCTGCTGATCGGCACCTTCGCCGACCGCCACCTCGCCAGCTTGACCCCCGAGCAACTGGAACGCTACGAGGCGCTTCTCCAGGTGCCGGACGCCACGCTTTACGCCTGGATCACCGGCCTGGAAGATCCCACGCCCGAGCACGACACGGACCTGCTGCGGTGGCTGTGCAATCAACGGATCGACCCCGTGAACGGGTGAACGCGCTCGCGCGCGCCTTCGACGAGGGCGGGCGCTGGGTGATCGCGCGCGCGCCCGAAGGCTACGATGCCTGGCTGCTGGCGGAGGCGGCGGCCGCCCGCGAGGGCGCGCCGGTGCTCCACGTGGCGCGCGACGACGCCCGCATGAGCCGCATCCACGAGGCGCTGGCGTTCTTCGCGCCGGACGTCGAGGTGGTGCAGGTCCCGGCGTGGGACTGCCTGCCCTACGACCGCGTCAGCCCGCACCGCGACGTCGTCGCCGAGCGCGTCGACACCCTCACCCGCCTGCAAAGCGAAGCCGGGCCGCAAGCCGGCCGCATCGTGCTCACCACGGTCAACGCGCTGGTGCAGCGGCTGGCCCCGCGCGAGGCGCTGACCGAGCGGGTCATGCACCTGGGCCTGGGCGATCAGTGCGATCCCGAGCGCCTGACGCAGTTCTTCGCCGCCAACGGCTACGTGCGCAGCGACACCGTCGGCGAGGCCGGGGAATACGCCATCCGCGGCGGCATCGTGGACGTCTTTCCGCCGGGGCGCGCGGAGCCGCTGCGCCTGGACTTCTTCGGCGACGAGCTGGAGACGATCCGCACCTTCGATCCGCTGTCCCAGCGCACCTCGGGCGAGCTGACGGACTTCACGCTCAAGCCCGTCAGCGAGGTCGTGCTCAACGACGACACCATCCAACGCTTCCGCACGCGCTACCGCGAGTTCTTCGGCCAGCCGGCCAAGGACGACACCCTCTACCTCGCGGTCAGCGAGGGCCGGCCGTACGCGGGCATGGAGCACTGGCTGCCGCTGTTCTACGACCGGCTGGACACCCTGCTCGACTACCTGCCCGAGCACACGCCGGTGAGCCTGGACCGCCAGGCCGAAGAGCTGCGCGACCAGCGCCTGGAAACCATCGGGGAGTTCTACGAGGCGCGGCGCACCGTGCAGCGCGGTGGCGAGCTGGATGCCGGCACCTACAATCCGCTGCCGCCGCAACTGCTCTACCTGACGGCGGAGGACTGGGACGCCGCACTGGACGACGGGCGCGGGGTGGCCTCGCTCTCGCCCTTCGCCGCACCGTCCACCGCCCCGCACATCCTGGATTCCGGCGGCGCGCCGGGCCACGACTTCACGGCCGCGCGCAAGAAGGGCGAGGAAGGCGAGCCCTACCTCACCCTCCAGACCACGATCCGCCAGGACCAGCAGGCGGGCCGCCGCGTCGCCATCGCGGGCTACACCCAGGGCTCGCGCGAGCGCCTGCGCAGCGTGCTCACCGATCACGGCCTGGCGAAGCTGGCGCCGGTGGAGACCTGGGCGGAGGCGCGGGAGCTGCCGGCGGACGCCGTGGCGCTGGTCACGCTCAGCCTGGAGCACGGCTTCGTCGGCGACCACGCCTCGGTGATTTCCGAGCAGGACATCCTGGGCGAGCGCATCGCCCGCCCGGCGCGGCGCAAGCGCAAGGCGGACAACTTCCTCACCGACGTCTCCACGCTGCACGACGGCGATCTGGTCGTGCACGCGGAGCACGGCATCGGGCGCTACGACGGCCTGGTGAACCTGGAGGTCGGGGGCGCGCCCCACGACATGCTCAAGGTCACCTACGCCGGCGACGACCGTCTCTTCGTGCCGGTGGAGAGCCTGGAGGTGCTGTCCCGCTACGGCTCCGAGGACGCGGGCGTCCAGCTGGACAAGCTCGGCCAGGGCAACTGGCAGGCGCGCAAGGCCAAGGTCAAAGAGCGCGTCAAGGAGATCGCCGACCAGCTGCTGCGCATCGCCGCCGAGCGCCAGGTGCGCACGTTGGAGCCCATGGAGATCCCGACGGCCGCCTACGACGAGTTCTGCGCCCGCTTCCCCTACGCCGAGACGGACGACCAGCTCCAGGCCATCGAGGACACGCTCGGCGACATGACCGCCGGCAAGCCCATGGACCGCCTGATCTGCGGCGACGTGGGCTTCGGCAAGACGGAGGTGGCGCTGCGCGCGGCCTTCGTGGCGGCGATGAACGGCAAGCAGGTGGCCGTGATCTGCCCCACCACGCTTCTGGCGCGCCAGCACCACGACACCTTCAAGTCCCGCTTTTCCGGCTATCCGCTGGAGGTGAAGCAGCTCTCGCGGATGGTCTCGCAGAACGAGCAGACCAAGGTGAAGCGCGGGCTGCGCGACGGCACCGTGGACGTCGTCGTGGGCACGCACGCGCTGCTCAACAAGAGCGTGGACTTCCGCGACCTGGGCCTCGTCATCGTGGACGAGGAACAGCACTTCGGCGTCAAGCAGAAGGAAAAGCTGAAGGAGTTCCGCGGCGACCTGCACGTTCTGACGCTCACCGCGACGCCCATCCCGCGCACGCTGCAACTGTCGCTGTCCGGCGTGCGCGAGCTGTCCGTGATCTCGCAGCCGCCGGTGGACCGGCTGGCCGTGCGCACCTTCGTCCTGCCCTTCGACGGCGTGGTGGTGCGCGAGGCCATCCTGCGCGAACACTGGCGCGGCGGGCAGACCTTCTACGTCGCCCCGCGCATCTCGGACCTCGACGAACTTTACGAGCGGATTTCCAAGCTGGTGCCGGAGGTCACGGTTGCCGTCGCGCACGGGCGCATGAGCGCGCGCGAGCTGGAAACCATCATGACGGACTTCTACGAGGGCCGCATCGACGTGCTGCTGTCCACGCACATCATCGAAAGCGGCCTGGACGTGCCCACCGCGAACACGCTGCTCGTCCACCGGGCGGACATGTACGGGCTGGCGCAGCTCTACCAGCTTCGCGGGCGCATCGGCCGCTCCAAGCTGCGCGGCTACGCCTACCTCACGCTCAAGCCCAACGCCAAACTGACGGACGCGGCCGAAAAGCGCCTGCACGTCATGCAGCAGCTCGACCACCTGGGCGCGGGCTTCACGCTCGCCAGCCACGACCTCGACATCCGCGGCGCCGGCAACCTGCTGGGCGAGGAGCAGTCGGGCCACGTCAAGGAAGTGGGCGTGGAACTCTACCAGCAGATGCTGGAAGAGGCCGTGTCCGAGGCCAAGGGCACCGCCAAGGCGGAGGCCGAGCAGGGCTTCACGCCGCAGATCAACGTCGGCACCTCGGTGATGATCCCGGATCACTACGTGCCGGACCTGAACGTGCGGCTCAGCCTCTACCGGCGCATCGCGCATCTGGTGGACCAAAGCGAGATCGACGCCTTCGCCAGCGAGCTGATCGACCGCTTCGGCCCGCTGCCCGGCGAGGTGGAGAACCTGCTGGAAGTGGTGGCGATCAAGCAGCTCTGCCGCGACTGCAACGTGGAAAAGATCGACGCCGGGCACAAAGGCGCCGTGCTCGCCTTCCACAACGACACCTTCCCCAACCCCGGCGGGCTGGTGGACTTCGTCAAGCAGGAGGTGGGCACCGTCCACCTGCGCCCGGAGGACCAGAAGCTGGTCTACCGCCGCCGCTGGGACGAGCCGCAGGAGCGCATCAAGGGCATCCACCAGCTGCTGAACAAGCTGGCCAAGATCGCCAAGCAAGAGGCAGCGGCATAGAGCATCGTGCGTGAAATCGTGTTTGCCGAGAAAGTTGGAAATCTCACGCTAGGCTCCTGTTTTTCCAGTGCGAGCAGATTCACGCACGAGCAAGCAGAATCACGCGGGTGATTCTGCTTTACGGCGATCTGCTCTAGTCACGCTCGACGGTGAGGGTGTAGACTGCTGCTTCGGGCAGCCAAGGCGGGCGATTGGACGATGCCGGACGAACGCCTGTACGAGACCGACTTCTACACCTGGACGCAGCAGCAGGCCGAACGCCTGCGATCGCTGCGGGGGCGCAACCATCTCGACACGCAGCATCTCGCCGACGAGGTCGCGGACTTGGGCAAGCGGGAATTGCGGGAGCTGCGCGCGCATCTGCGCCAGCTTCTGGTCCACCTGTGCAAGCTGGCCGGCAGCCCGGCGGACGCGCCGCGCGCGCACTGGATCGTCGAGGCGCGCGAACACCAGGATCAGGCGCGCGACGCCTATTCGCCCGGCCTGCGCCAGCACGTCGATCTCGACGCGCTGTGGGCCACGGCGCTGACGAACGCGAACACCCTTATGGCGGAACACGGCGAAGCCGGTTTGCCGCGCGACCTCGCCTGCCCCTTTGCCCTCGACGATCTGCTGGCCGCCGATTTCAGCGTCGAGGCGGCGGAACGCACGGTGCGCGAGAAGCTCTAAAACCCGAGGTTCTCGCGGTCGCAGCCGCGCAGGTCGGCGCCGTCGAAGCGCGCGTCCGTGGCGTCCACGCGGTAGAACGCGCCCTTGATCGCCAGCGCCTGCGTGCGCGCGGCGCGCAGGTTGGCGTGGCTCAGGTTCGCCTCCACCAGCTTGGCCCCGCGCAGATCGGCCTGGTGCAGATTGGCGCTGGTCAGATCGGCGCGCGAGAGATCCGCCATCGCCAGTTCGGCGCGCGCGAGGTCCGCATCCGCGAGCTTCGCGTCGGACAGATCGGCCATGGCGAGGTGCGCGCCCGTCATGTCCAGCCCGCGCAGGTCGCGGCCCGCCAGGTTGGCCCGGTGCCCGCGCTCGCCGTTGGAATTCAGCCAGGTTTCGTGGGCCGCGAGGATGTCGGCCACGGCCACCGCATCGGCCTCGTCGCCGCGCTCGTCAAGCTTCGCTTCCCAGAACAGCCCGGACTGCCGCACGTGCTCGTCCATCACGGCACCGCGCACGTCCGTGTCCTGCAGCCGCGCCCCGTCGAAGCGCGCGCCCTCCAGGTTCGCCGCGGCGAGATCGGCGTTGGAGAGGTCGCAGCCCTCAAGGTTCGCACCGGTCAACCGCGCCGACTGCATGACGCATTGCACCAGGGTCGCCTGGCTGAAGTTCGCTTGGCGCAGATCGGTTTCGCTGAAATCGGCGCGCATGGCCTGTGACTCGCCCAGGCGCGCCCAGGTCATGCGCGCGCGACGCGCGCTGAGCTTGGCCGCCATGGCGGGAATGACGTCGGCGTCGGCGGCGTGTTCCAGGTCGCGGTAGCTACCGCCGTCCGACACGGCGATGCGCGCCGGGCGGATGTCGCAGTCCACGGCGCTGGCGTCGTTCAACTGTGCCGCGCGCAGGGAGGCGCCGCGCAGGTCGGCCCGGTCCAACACCGCGCTGTCCAGCACACAGGCGCGCAGATCGGCCATGAAGAGGGATGAGCCCCTGAAGGTGGCGCCGCGCGCGTTGCACTTGCGCAGGACCGCGCCCGTCAGCTCGGCGTGGGAGAGGTCGAGCCCTTCCAGGTCGAAGCCGCGCAGGTCGGTGAACGACAGATCGGCGCGCCGTCCGCCCGCGCGGCCCGCGAGGTACAAACCGTGGCGCCGGACGATCTCCCGCACCTCGTCGAGCGTGGGGACGTACCAGTCGCCGTCCGTTCGAGCGTGCTCCCGTACCGCCATGCGGGCCTCCCTGGCCTGCGGCACCGCGCTGCCTGCCACACAGTGCCTCCACGGCAATACCAACACCGGGGAACGCCGCGCGCAACGGTTGGGACGACGAAAACACGCCGATCGTCAACCGATCGTGATGAACCCTGAGCCGCGCACACCAAGCGAGTGCAGGCGCCAGCGCGGCACCTACCCCCGTGCCGCCTCCAGGGCCTGGGCCAGATCGGCCTTGATGTCGTCGATGTGTTCCAGGCCGATGGACAGGCGCACGTAGCCCGGCGAGGTGCCGGTGGCGAGCTGTTCCTCCTCGGAAAGCTGGGAGTGCGTCGTCGTCGCCGGATGGATGGCGAGGGAGCGCGCATCGCCGATGTTGGCGACGTGGTAGAACAGCTTGAGCTGCTCAATGAACTTGCGGCCGGCCGCCGCGCCGTCCTTCAGCTCGAAGCCGAGCAGGCCGCCATAGCCGCCGCGCAGGTGCATGTCCGCGCGTTCGCGGAACTTGGGCTCCTGGTGCGTGGGATAGATCACGCGCGAGACGGCCGGGTGCTCGGCCAGATAGTCCGCCACCTGCCGCGCGTTCTCCGAGTGCGTGCGCATGCGCAGCGGCAGCGTCTCCAGCCCTTGAATGAAGAGAAACGCATTGAAGGGGCTCATGGCGCAGCCGAGGTCGCGCAGCAGCGTCGTGCGCGCCTTGAGCGCGTAGGCGATGGGGCCGAGCGGCTTCGCCGCCTCGGTCCACACCGCGCCGTGGTAGCTCGGGTCCGGCTGGTTGAGCAGCGGGATGCGCTCGGGATGCTGCTCCCACGGGAAATTCCCGCCGTCGATGATCATCCCGCCGATCGAGGTGCCGTGGCCCCCGATGTACTTCGTGGTGGAGTAGACGACGACCGCCGCCCCGTGCTCCAGCGGCTTGCACAGCACCGGCGCGGCCGTGTTGTCCACGATCAGGGGGATGCCCATCTCGCGCCCGATCGCCGCGACCTCCGAGATCGGGAAGACCTGCAGCTTCGGGTTGGGCAGCGTCTCCGCGTACCAGGCGCGCGTCTTCTCGTCCGAGGCGCGGCGGAACGCCTCCGGATCGGCCGGATCGACGAAGCGCACCTCGATGCCCTGCTGCGGCAGGGTGTGGTTGAAGAGGTTCCAGGTGCCGCCGTAGAGGTCCGTCGAGGAGACGACGTTGTCGCCGGCCCGCGCGATGTTCTGGATGCTGAGCGTCGAGGCCGCCTGCCCCGACGACACCGCGAGCCCGGCCGCGCCGCCTTCCAGCGCGGCGATGCGCTTTTCCAGGATGTCGTTCGTGGGGTTCATGATCCGGGTGTAGATGTTCCCCGGCTCTTCCAGCGCGAACAGGCGGCGCGCGTGCTCCGTGTCCTCGAACTGATAGCTGGTGGTCTGGTAGATCGGCGGCGCCACCGCCCCCGTCGCGGGATCGTGGTCGAAGCCCGCGTGCAGGCAGATCGTCTCGGGATGGGGATTGTCGCTGGCGGTCATGGGGGCCTCCGTGTGGGCTCGCCGATCGTCGAACGTGGGCGCGCAGTTTGCCGGGATGACCGGCGCGCGCCAAGGCTGTTGCCCGAATTCGGTTACAGATCGGCCAGAAAGGCGGCGATGCGGCGGTCGTGCCAGGGGTCGCCGTCCCCGGCGGCGTGAAAGCCGACGTGCCCGCCGCCCGGAGTCAAAACTGGCGTCAGGTTCGGATTGGCGTCCCAATGCACGCGTTCGTACGGCCCAACCGGAATCCAGGGATCGTCGGCGGCGTGGATCAGCAGCAGCGGCAGCGGGACGGCCGGCAGGAAGCGCTCGCCGCTGCACCGGGCATAGTAGTCCCAGCAGTCGCCGAAGCCGAAGCGCGGCGCGATGAAGCCGTCGTCGAAGTCGGCCGGCGTGCGCGCGCGGTCGATGGCCGCGCGCTCGGCGTCGGAGATCTCGGCCGGAGGTGCCAGGGCTTCCCGCTTCATCAGCGTCAGCAACCACCAGCGATACGGCGCGTTGCGCAGGCGGTTGAAGCGCCGTGTCGTCGCGGCGAGGTCGATGGGCGCGGACACTGTCGCCGCGGCGCGGATGGGCAGCTCGCGGCCCGCCTCCGCCAGCAGCTTGATCAGCAGGTTGCCGCCCAGGGAATAGCCGACGACCACGACCCCGGTTCGCGCGATCGCCGGCTGCCGCTGAATCAAGGCCCGCAGCGCCGCCGCCGGGTCCTCGCTGCGCCCCGCGTGGTAGTGCCCGGCGCAGTGCGGGCGCGAGGGCCAGCTTCCCCGCAGGTTCAGGCGCAGAACGGGATGCCCCTGCGAGAGCCAAAACCGCGTGCTGGCGCGGACGTAGGCGGAATCCTCGCAGCCGCACAGCCCGTGGATCAGCACCACCGGCGGCGCGTGGCCGATCCGCTCGCCCGCGTGCAAGGCCGCCGCCAGCCAGTCGCCGCCCTGCACCGGCAGCCACAGCCGCGCTTCCGGCCAGGACGAGAGGTCCACGCGCGGGCGCACGACCGCGTTGCGCACGGTCTGCAAATCGCCCGTCCACCAGGGCGGACGCGGGCGGAAGCTGTCGATGCCGTCGGATGGTGCCCGCATCAGCCGCGCGCGGTCAGCCAGTCGGCGACCGGCCGGATCTGCGCGTCCGACAGCAGCGGCGGCGCGTGCCCGGTGTCCGGCACGGTCACGACCTCGGCACCCGGCCCGCGGGTCGTCATTTCCTCGGCCGTGTCGGCCGTCAGCAGATCGCTCTCCGCCCCGCGCACCACGAGCACGGGACACGCGATGGCATCCCACACCTGCCAAAGGTCAACGTCGGCAAGCGCGTCCGGATCCTGGAAGGCGGCGCCAATGCGCGGATCGTAGTGCAGGCGGTAGCCGCCCGCGCCGTCCGGGCGCACGCAGTGCCGGGTGAGATGACGCCAGTGACCGTCCGGCAGATCGCCGAAGGGCGCGCTCACCCGCCGCAGGTAGGCCACGGCGGCATCAAAGTCGGAGAAACTCGGGTCCGTGCCCACGTACTCGCCGATGCGCAGCAGCGCCTCGCGCGGGATGAAGGGCCCGACGTCGTTCAGGACCAGCCGGCGGATGGGCGTGCCCGGCTGCGCCGCCATCAGCATGCCCAGGATGCCGCCCATCGAGGTGCCCACCCAGTCCACGCCGTCGGCGCCGGCGCGCGCGATCACTGCCGTCAGGTCGGCCATGTGCTGCTGGTAGGTGTAGGCCTCCGCCGAGGCCAGCCAGTCGCTGCGCCCGCGCCCGGCCACGTCGGGGCAGAGCACGCGGCGGTTGGGCGCCAGCGCCTCCGCCAGCGCGTCGAAGTCGCGCCCCGTGCGCGTCAGGCCGTGAACGCAGACGCACGCCGGGCTGTCGGCCTCGCCCCAGTCGGCGTAAGCGAGCCGGTGGAACCCGGCCGTGGACAAGCCCAGCACGTGGTCCAGGCGCGGCACCGTTTGCGTTACCATCGCGATCTCTCCTCACTGCGAGGATATGGCACCGCACGCTTCGCCGCCAACGCGGCGGAGGATCACGAACAGGGCGGCGGGTCGCCCACCTCGACGAAGGTGCAGGGGTCGAAGCCGTTGAAGCGCGAGGCCAGGGCGTTCGAATACGCGCCCATGCAGTCGATCTCGATCCAGTCGCCCGTGGCGATGTCGGCGGGCAGCTCGAAGGCTTCCGGGATCATGTCGACGGAATCGCAGGTCGGCCCCGCGATCTCGTACACCTGGGTTTCCGCCGCGGGCGCCGGGCCGGTGGGCCGCACCACGCGCGCCGGCGGGCGCAGGCCGACGATCGAGACCTCGCCCAGGCTGCCGAAGACGCCGTCGTTGATGTAGAGCCGCCGGCCCGCACGCAGGTGCACCTGAACCAGCAGCGACATCCCCTGCGCCACGATCGCCCGGCCCGGCTCGGCCATGATGCGGCAGTCCCCCGGCAGATCAAGGCCGTCCAGCGCGCTGCGAACCGCGTCGGCGAAATCGGCCAGGGGCGGCGTCGCGCTGCCGTAGGGCGCGGGGAAACCGCCGCCGATGTCGACGCAGGCCGGGCGCACCCCGGCCTCGCTGATCACCGACCCCACCTGATCGAGCGCGCGCGTGTACGCGGCGGGCGAGCGGCACTGCGAGCCCACGTGGAAGGCGATGCCGGGCCGCATGCCGTGCTCGGCGACCAGGCGCATCAGCCGCGCCGCCTCGCCGGGCGCGGCGCCGAACTTGCCGGAGAGGTCCATCTCCGCCTCGGTGCCGGGCGTGGCGATGCGCACGGCCACGGTCGTCGCCGCCGGGTCCGGGATCTCGGCGGCGATCTTCACCACCTCCTCGGCGTGATCGGCGGACACCACGCGCACGCCGTAGTCGCGCGCGGCCGTGGCGATGGCCCCCGGCGGCTTCACCGGGTTCATGTAGCAGGCCTCGTTGCCGCGCGAGAGGCCCATGACCTGCGCGATCTCGGGCAGCGAGGCGGCGTCGAACGACCGCACCCCGGCCTCGGACACGGCGGAGAGGACGCGCGGGTGCGGGTTGCACTTCATGGCATAGAGCGTGTCGCCCGGCATGTGGGCCACGAAATGCCGCGCCGCCGCATCGATGACGTGCGGGCGCAGGCAGTACACGGGATAGGCGGGCTGGAGCGCGCGCACCACGGCGTCGGCGTCGTCGAAGCGCTCACGGTCGAGCAGGGTCTGCATGACACCTCCAGCGGCGTGCCGCGGCCGAACACGAAACGGGTCCCGGCAGGCTCGCCCTGCCCTGATCGCGCTGCGCAAGCGGGGATGAAAGCCGTGTCTCAACCGCACGCACGCCGGTGTGTCAAGATGCGCGCGACAACCGGCTTGACGGCGCGCCCGCCAGGCGCCGCCCTGCCCCGGACGGGTTCCGACTCACGCCGATACCTGGAGACGCCGACGTGCGAGCTGTTTTGCGCTGGACCGGGCGGATCGCCGCCGCGGTCCTGATCCTGGCCGTGATCGCGGGCGCGGCCGGCTACGGCTATCTGCGCCAATCCTTGCCGCAAACCAGCGGGGAGATCGACATCGCGGCCGTGGACGCGCCCGTGACCGTCACGCGCGACGACCACGGCATCCCCACGATAGCGGCCGACTCGCGTCGGGACGCCCATGCGGCGCTGGGCTTCCTGCACGCCCAGGACCGGCTGATGCAGCTCGCCATGGTGCGCCGGGTGGCCCACGGCAAGCTGTCGGAACTCGCCGGCGCGGGCACGCTGCGCATCGACAAGCTGATGCGCATCCTTGGCTTCCGCGAGTTGGCGAAGAAGCAGCTCCAGCACCTCAGCGAGCCGACGCGCGCGGCGCTCGACGCCTACGCCGACGGCGTCAACGCCTTCCTGGCGCGCGACCCCGTGCTGCCGCCGGTGTTGCAGGTGGTGGGCGAGCCCGAGCCGTGGACGGCCGCCGACAGCCTGGCGTGGCTGCACATCATGCAGCTCCAGCTCTCCGGCAACTGGCGCGAGGAGATCACCAACGCCCGGCTGGCCGACCGGCTGTCGCCGTCGCAAATCGACACCCTGCGCCCCTCCTACCCCGAAACCGCGGCGACCACGATCCTGTCCTCGCTGGACCTGCCGCTGGGCGAGCTGGCGAGCCTGCTGCCGAAGGGGGCCACGGACGTTTCCGCCTCCAACGCCTGGGCCGTGGACGGCACGCGCACGGCCGGCGGCGGGCCGATGCTGGCGAACGATCCGCACCTGCGCCTGCAAACGCCGGGGTACTGGTACCTGGCGCGCATCGAAACGCCGGAAATGACCCTCGTGGGCGCGACCTCGCCCGGCATCCCTTTCCACGTCGCCGGGCGCAACCAGCACCTCGCCTGGGGCCTGACGACGACGCACAGCGACACCCAGGACCTCTTCATCGAAAAGCTCGCGCCGCAGAACCGGGACCGCTACCGCGTGCCCGGCGGCACCCGCGCCTTCGAAACGCGCACCGAGCACATCGCCGTTCGCGGCGAGGACGAGCCCGTGACCGTCGAGGTGCGCCGCTCCCGCCACGGCCCCGTGATCTCCGACGCCGTGCCCGAGGCCGGCGCGGCCACCCGCCCGCGCTCCGTGCTGGCGCTGGCTTGGCCGGCGCTGCGGCCCGACGACCGCACGCTCGACGCCATCCGAAGCGTCAATGCCGCGAGCAGTGTCGATGCGGCGTTGACGGCCCTGGACCACGCGGGCGCGCCGCAACAGAACATCTTCCTGGCCGACGACGCCGGCAATATCGCCGTCACGGCCCCGGCGCGCGTGCCGGTGCGCAAGAACGGCAACGGCATGCTGCCCATTCCGGGGTGGGAACAGGGCCGCGGGTGGGAGCGTTTCATCCCGCGCGATGCCCTGCCGCAAAGCGTGAACCCGGAGCGCGGCCGCCTCGTCAACGCGAACAACCGCTTGGTTGCCGACGCCTACCCCTACAGCTTGGCCGCGCACTGGCCGCCACCGGACCGGGCCGAGCGCATCGGCCGCCTGCTCGACCGCGCCGAGCGGCCGCTGACACTCGACGCGATGGAGGCCATCCAGCTCGATACCATGGGCGCGGCGCCACGCCTGCTGCGCGACCGCCTGCTGCGGCTGGCGCCGGCGAGCGGGGAAACCGCCCCGGCCCTGGACATCCTGCGCCAGTGGGACGGCGGGATGGCGACCGACACGGCGGCGCCGCTGATCTTCACGGCGTGGCTGGACATGTTGAACCGCGCCCTCTTCGCGGAGCCGCTGGGTCCGCTGTTCACGGACTTCGCCCGGCCCGAGCCGCGCCGCCTGCGCCGCGCGCTCGCCGGCGCCGGCGGTTGGTGCCGCGATGCCGCGCCCGAGGACACGGCCGGGCCGTGCGCCCGCGTCGCGGGACAAGCGCTGGAAACCGCGCTCACCAGGCTTGAAGACCGCTTCGGCGGCGACGTTCGGTCGTGGCGGTGGGGCGACGCGCACCGCACCACACTCCCCCACACCCTGCTGTCGCGTGTGCCGGTGCTCGGCGGGCTGCTGCACCCGGATCTGGCGACGCCGGGCGGCGACGAGACGGTCAACCGCGGCGGCATGCGCTACAGCGCGGCCTTCGGCGAACGCTACGAACACGTTCACGGGGCGGGCCTGCGCAGCCTGCACGACCTGAGCCGCCCGCCGGGCAGTTCGCGCTTCATGATTGCCGGCGGCCAGTCCAGCAACCCGCTTTCGCCCCACTACATGGACCTGGCTCGCCCCTGGCGCGACGGAAAGTATTTAAAGCTTGTCGGCGACAGCAAAGCGTCGGACCGCACATTGCGGCTTCTTCCCGCGCACCATTCGCCCGAGCGATAGCCGCGGCGGTCACGCGGCGCGTATCGCAGCAAGCCACAAACGCGCAGGGAGAGTCGCCATCATGAGCGTTGCCGAAGTCGCCACGGACGTGGGCTGCACCCTGGACGACATCCGGGCCGCAGCCGAGACCCTCGAGGGCAACGTGGTGCGCACGCCCCTGATCCCCGCCTCGCGGCTGTCCGCGATGCTCGGGTGCGAGGTCTACCTGAAGCTGGAAAACCAGCAGTACACCGGCTCCTTCAAGGACCGCGGGTCCTACGTGAAGCTGGTCTCGCTGTCGGACGAGCAGAAGAAGACCGGCGTGATCGCCAAGTCGGCCGGCAACCACGCCCAGGGCGTCGCCTACCACGCCCAGCGCCTGGGCATCCCGGCCACGATCGTCATGCCCACCTCCGCGCCCTTCAGCAAGGTGGAGCGCACGCGCGACTTCGGCGCCCGCGTCATCCAGTACGGCGACACCATCGACGAGGCCGGCGAGAAGGCCCAGGAGCTGATGGACGCCGAGGGCCTGACCTACGTTCACCCCTACGACGACCCGAAGACGCTCGCCGGCCAGGGCACGATCGGCCTGGAGATGATGGCGGATCAGCCGGAGCTGGACACCATCATCGCGCCCATCGGCGGCGGCGGTGTCCTTTCGGGCACGTCCATCGCCGCCAAGTCGCTGAACCCCGAGGTGGAGATGATCGGCGTCGAGGCCGAGCTCTTCCCCTCGATGTACCAGCACATCCACGGCCTGCCGGCGACCTCGGGCGGCGTCAGCCTCGCCGACGGCATCGCCGTGAAGAAGCCGGGTGAGCTGACGACCAAGGTCATCCGCAACCTCGTCAGCCAGATCGAGCTGGTGGACGAGGCCAGCATCGAGGGCGGCGTCTCCACGCTGTCCGAGTATCAGAAGACGGTCGCCGAGGGCGCGGGCGCGGCGCCGCTGGCCGCGCTGTCGAAGAACCGCGAGCGCCTGGCCGGCCGCAAGGTCGGGCTCGTCATCTGCGGCGGCAACATCGACACCCGCATCCTGGCCTCGGTGCTGATGCGCGGGCTGGTGCGCGACGGCCGTTTGGTGCGCCTGCGCATCGACATCACCGACGCGCCGGGCGTGCTGGCGCGCCTCTCGGGCCTCATCGGCGACACCGGCGGCAACATCGTGGAGATCTACCACCAGCGCCTCTTCCACGACGTGCCCGTGCGCAAGGCGGAGATCGACGCCGTGGTGGAGACGCGCAACAGCACGCACGTCCGCGAGATCGTCTCCGCCCTCGAGGGCGGCGGCTTCCACACCCGCGTGCTGTCCAGCATCTCCGCGGACGGCCCGTCGCTGCCGTAACCACGACGCGGCAACCGCCGAACGCATTGGGGCCGCGGGCCATTGCCCGCGGCCCCTTTTTCGTGCGCGGCTCCGTCCGCGCCGGCGTCAGGCCGCTCGCAGACTGCTCAAGAGCTCGCTCGTTTTGTCCCGCAGCGTCTGGGCCTGCTTGTTGATGTCGTCGGCGCTGGACAGGACTTCGCTGGCGGTGGATTCCGTGGTGTCGGCGGCTTGGGTCACCTCGCCGATGGTGTTGGTGACCTCCTGCGCGCCGGCCGAGGCTTCCTCGATGTTGCGCGCGATCTCCTGGGTGGAGGCGGTCTGCTCCTCCATCGCCGAGGCGATCGAGGACGCCGTCTCGTCGATCTGCTTGACGCTGGAAGCGATGCGCTCGATCGCCGTCACCGCCTCGCTGGTCTCGCTCTGCACCTTGTTGATGCGCGCGGAGATGTCCTCGGTCGCCTTCTGCG